>DATJEO010000142.1:0-38947 GCA_035496515.1 Occallatibacter sp. | reverse complement strand
GCAGGTGGGCAACAAGGCGGCACTCAAGACGCGCATGACTACGAAGACATCGGCGCAGCAGGATGCGGATCAGGTGGTCTATCTCTACACCGTGGCGCGGAGTTCAGGCCTTTGGTACACGGCACTCGCTGGACAGACCTCGAAGATGAACGAACTGGACCTGACTTTCAGGCAGATGGTCGACACCATTCAGTTCCCGGATTGATGGTCGAGATCGTTGGTTACGAAGCGGACGAGTGACTCGAGCAGGGCCGCACGCGGATAGGCGGCTTTGTCCATGCCGGAACGGATGCTTGCCTCGGATGATTTGTCGAAGGGCAGCGCAACGGCGAAGTGGTCTGCGAGAGCCGCTCCGAGGAACTTTGCACCGGGCACGATGGCGTCGTCGCGCAGAAGCTGGCCATCCTGGGCGGAGCCGTAAGAGGACAGAACGCGCCACGTCTGGAGCAGCGACTTAGATGTTGTCGACAGGTCGGACTTGGCGATAAGCGAATACGTAGGCACCGGAGACGTGGGATGGGCGGTGAGGAACGCCTGGCGTGCCTGTCGCTGGAGGCTCTTGAATCCGGTGGATAGATCGCCCTGACAGCTCTTGAGCGGGACGGTCTTCATGTATTTTTCTGCCACTGCCGGAAGCAGGTCAGCGACCGGTGATCCGCCTGAGGCTCCGGCGACTGTGACGAACGCGGCGACCTTGTCTGCGACTCCGCTTTCTTGCGCGAGCGCGACCTGAATGTCAGGGCCACCTTTGCTGTAGCCCACGAGGATGTACTTGCGATTGTCGCTGGCGGTGTGATCGCGCAGGTAGCTGGCGATCATCTTCGCATTGGATTCGCTGGAGTCATTGGGGACCTGAAGCAGGTCGACGTCGAGTCCTTCCGCTTTCAGAGTGGCCTGTCCTTCCTGGAATGCAGGCGAATCGGAAACGCAGGAGCTTAGGATACCCGGCACGATAAGGACGCGGTATTTCTTTGAGAGCGGCTCGAGCTTGACGTCTTCTTTTCCCGGCGAGTCAATGTAGCGGGAGCACGGGCCCCATTCGCCTCCTCCGGGGTTCTTCTGTTTGAGGACGGAGCAGAAGATGTCGCTGAAACCGGCGGAGACATTGCCCACGTCGTCGCTGAGGTAGACGAGAAGAGTGCGACCGTCCGATTTGAACTCGGTTCCTGTTGCCGTGCGCGCTGTCGTGACTGGATCGGTGGGAGTGATGTAGTCGGTTTTAACGACCATGCCGGTCTGCGTGAGGCTGTCGCGGATGTAATCGCGCTCACCATCCACGTTGGGGTCGATCTTGTGGGTCACTCCGTTGTTACGCTGGTCGCGATCGAAGCCAATGTCATGCGTACCGGCGCCGGCCCAAACGGTCTGACCGTCGAGTTGTTTCGCGACTTTCCAGATGCGGAAGTGATGACGTGATGCAACTACGCGGAGGGGGTCAGCTTGTGCATAGCCGAAATCCTGAGCGCGGCCAAAGAGGCGGAGTTCGCTCATGGGCATTGTTACGTAAGCCTCTTTTGACAAGCTGGCGAAGATGCCTCGAATGATGGCGTCCTTATCGGTGCGATCGACTGCGACCCAACCTGCAGCTTTGAGGGCGGCCTGCACGCGATCCTGCGATCCGATGAGGATGAAGTTGACGCGATCGCCCGGCGCATCATTCGGGTCGCTGACCCGGCGCGGAATGGAGTCGATGAGCGATTGAGGGAATGCGGGAACATGGACGTTTTGACGAGCCGCCGTTTGCGCGGCGGGCACTGCCTTGCGCTCGACCTTGACGTGATAGGAGCCTGTGGCCTGGTCAAGGCTCATCTGGTTGATGGAAAGGAAGAGGCGGCCGGTAACGGGCGCCTGATTATTCATCTCTTCGCCGATGAGGAATGCGCGGGCTGCTTCAATGGAGCCGATGCGCCCGACGAGGGCGCCGCGGCCAGCGGAGTTGACGGGAAGATTGCGGATGAGATCGGCAAATCCACGAGGCAGACCGGCAGGACCGTTTGGCTGCTGCGCATTGGAATACTGCAACTGGCCGGTCGCGGTGATGTGGAGCGTATCTCCGGCGGTGAGGTCGATGTTGGTATCGATCCAGCCGGCACCGGGCCGCACGTCAAACTCGTGTGTCTGTGCCGAGAGAGGAAGTACGCAAAGTATCAGGCTCAAAAGAGCGGCACGGATCATGGCAGTCTCCTTGCGATTGCATCGGAAATATACTGCTCGACGCGGCTCCAGACAACAGGGTCGAGTTCCATTTTGGTGTGGCTGCCTCCAAAAATCCTCCTGCGGACGGAAGCGTTCGAGAGGTCTACGTCGCGTGAGGAATAGCTCATTTTGAAGTTGCCCAGGATAGTTGTCTTCGCGGGGTCTGCAGCACGGATATTGCTCTGTCCGTGAATCGTGGTGAAGAGGTCGTGTTGATAGAAGTTAGCCGCAGCCATCACGTTCTTCGGAATGATCCCGTCGTGAACGCCGACGCTGTCGATTTGAACTGTGAGCAGGACGGAAATGCCGAGTTTCTGCAGTTCACGCGCCGTAGCTACTGAGGCAGCACCACCCCAGCTCTGACCGAAAAGGATTATGCGCGCATCGGCTTTTTCTTCGGGATCAAGGTGGCCATTGCGATTCGTATCGAGTGCATTGCGGATCAGTTTGAGAGCAACGGTTCTGTTGTGGTTGGAGATGGATTCAGCATAGATACCGGGTCTCCCGCGCAGTTTGAGGACGAGCTGGCGGACGCTGCGGTGATCGTCATTCCAGCGGTCGTATCCGCCGAGGAAGCCGATGACGAGGGTGGAGCCGGGCGGGAGGGGGACGGGCGATGTGAGCTGCGTGAATCGCTGGGCTGCGGCCTGGAAAGTGCAGAGCGCCACGGCGCACAGCACGGACACTCGCAGCTTGAACGCGTGCTTCATGCCCCTCCCCAGAACGGGATGCGATCCACGGACATGGTAAATCGGACAGATGCGGAGGAAGATGGAAGAAAGTGTTACGTGAAGAGGTGCCGATTAAGGAGGAGATGTAATGCGATTGCGGCTGCGAAGCCAAGGAAGATGGCCCATGTCCATTTGAGGTGAGATGAGAAAGTGTAGGATCCACGCGCTGAACCCATCAGGGCCACTCCAGCAGCGGAGCCTACGGAGAGCAGCGAACCCCCAACTCCAGCGGTGAGGGTGAGCAGCAGCCATTGTCCAAGGTCCATCTGCGGGTTCATGGTGATGACTGCGAACGTAAGGGGGATGTTGTCGACGACGGCTGAGAGGAGCCCGATGAGGATGTTCGCGCTGGTGGGTCCGAGGCCTTGATAGAGGAGGCCCGAAAGGCAGTGCAGGTATCCGAACGCCCCTAATCCACCAACGGAGAGCATGATGCCGTAGAAGAAAAGCAGGGTGTCCCACTCGATTTTTTCGAGAATATCGAAGATCGAAAAAGGCTTGACTGCTCCCTGCTGATCGATCTGGATACCCAATGCCGAGTCATCGACATCGTGCGACAGGGCGCGCTCCTCGGCGCGATGCAGGAAATAGGAGAAGAGATTCAGGCCCGCAAGGCCCATCATCATACCGAGGAATGGCGGGAGGTCCAAAGTGCGGTCGAGCACCACAGTCGCGGCGATTGTGAGAAGAAAGAGCGCCACAACAGTCCAGCCACCCTTACGAATCTTTGCGGTTGCATTCGCGGCATGGACGGGGGATTTGGGGATGGCGAGAGAGATGAAGAATGCCGGGATGAGCCAATTGATCACTGAGGGCAGGAAGAGCGACAGAAACTGACCGAACTGCACAAGGCCTTTCTGCCAGATCATCAATGTGGTGATGTCGCCGAATGGGGAGAATGCGCCTCCGGCGTTCGCGGCAACGACGATGCTGACACACGCACCGGCAGTGGATCTTTTGTCGTGCCCGAGCGCGGCAATGGCAACGGCACCCATCACGAGTGCAGTGGTCAGGTTGTCGGCGATGGGTGAAAGCAGGAACGACAATGCACCGACGGCCCAGTAGATTCCGCGCGAAGAGAGGCGCAAAGCTGTGAGGCGAGCTCGAAGCACTTCGAAGACATTGCGCTCGACCATCGTGTTGACGAAGCTCATTGCGGAGAGGAGAAAGAGAAACAGCTCAGAAAAATCCAGCAGGACCGTACGTAAGTGTCCGGCGACCTCCTCACCGCGTCCTTCGGCACGGAATGCGAGCGCAACGAAGATCCAGATCAGGCCGGCAGCAATCATCACCGGCTTGGATTTGCGGAGATGAAGCTTTTCCTCGGCGAACACAAGCGCGTAAGCCAAGCAAAAAACGAAAAGAGCTGCGGGTCCTAACCAGTGCATGTTGATTGATTCTGCTGTCGCGACTACCAGTGACGAACTCGGGCCTGCGTGTCTCCCGAGTTTGCGCGTCTATTTCTTTGCAGTCTAAACGTAATGCAAGCTGCACGTTGAGAAATCGCATGCTGCTGGATCCGTATGAGTTGAGAATCCTATAGTGCATCCCCATCGCTGAACTTCCTCAGACCGCAATTGACGCATTTAAGAGCGAAGATGCTCAGGCTGTACCACCACGTGATGGCAAACAACTTACCGCAACGCGGGCAGCGAAAGTAATTGAGCATGAACCATGCGCCAACCCCAATGAAACCGAGCACCATTGCAATCGGAAGAAGCAGCGGACGCGCTGGTGGACTATCGGAAAACAGATACCACGGCATCACGCAGAATGGCACCAGGAAGAGCAGAGAAAGGCGTCTGAGTCGACGGTATCTCTGCCATTCCGCATCGTAGTGGCCCATCTTGGTTAAACCAGCAGCTTCGCTGCGTCCTTCGCGAAGTAGGTGACGATGAAGTCTGCGCCGGCCCGACGGATACCAATAAGTGATTCGAGCATGGCGCGATCGCGTTCGAGCCAGCCCTTCTCGAAGGCTGCATGCAGCATCGAGTACTCACCGGAGACTTGATACGCTCCCATGGGAATGCCGAAGCGCTCGCGTGCAGCGTGCACCACATCGAGATAAGGCATGGCGGGCTTCATGAGGATCATGTCGGCTCCCTCTGCGAGGTCGAGCTCGATCTCACGCATTGCTTCGCGCAGGTTGGCTCCATCCATCTGGTAGCTGCGGCGATCGCCGAATTGCGGAGCGGAGTCGGCGGCTTCGCGGAATGGTCCGTAGAAGGCGGAAGCGAACTTGGAGGCGTAGCTGAGGATGGGGGTGCTGGTGTTGCCGTCAGCGTCGAGTGCGCGACGGATGGCGGCGACTCGGCCGTCCATCATGTCGCTGGGCGCAACGATATCGGCGCCGGCCCGGGCGAGACTGGCACCGGTTTTGGCGAGGAGTTCCAGCGAAGGATCGTTGTCGATTTCATAGTTGTCTCCGGACTGGAGAACGACGCCGCAGTGGCCGTGGCTGGTGTATTCGCAGAGACAGACGTCGGCTATGAGCACGAGCTTCTTGGCAGCGGAACTTTGCTTGAGGGCGCGGAGAGCAAGCTGAACTATGCCGTTGTCGTCCCAGGCGCCGGTTGCCTTTTCGTCTTTGCTGTCGGGAAGGCCGAAGAGGAGAAGGCCGCCGATGCCGAGAGACGCGGCGTCTTCGGCTTCGCGCACTGCCTGGTCCACGGAGAGGTTGAAAACTCCGGGCATAGAGCTGACAGGATTGCGTACGCCTTCGCCGGGGCAGATGAAGAGCGGGTAGATCAGGTCGCCGGGATTGAGCGTAGTTTCGCGAACCAGGGCGCGGAGCGATTCTGTGCGGCGCAGGCGACGCAGGCGGATTTCTGGAAAAGGCATAGTGAAATTGTATGCCAGAGAGATTTGGCGGAATGTGACTTATGACCTGCGAAAACGGGCGAATTCTGAAGAAGAATTCGCCCGCAGAATGGAGCCTTTCGGAGATTGGCTCAGTCGCGGTCGTGATGATCTTCGTCCCGGTCTCCGAACGGCTCGTAGGGCGAAGTGAGCCAGGGGGTGAACTGTACGTTGGGTCCGGAGACGGTTGCACACCCGGGTGCACCGGGCCCCTTAGGGCATTTCCACCAGTTCTCAGTGGCGTCGATGGAGGAGCCGGTGCCGAGATTGTCTATGCCGATGGATTTGTCCATGAAGTTGTTGAGGTGAACATTCATCTGCCCGGAAGGAGCCTTGAATGCGATGTCGATGGCTTCATCGTCGATGACGTTTTCGGCAACGACGGTTCCCCATACCGGCGCAACGCTGTAGAGGTTGATTCCGGTGGGACCGGGGGTAGCGGCATCAGCATCATCGGCAGCATTGCCGGAGATGTAGTTTCCGACGATGACGTTGTCATTGAGGTTGACGGGCGGCGCCATCGCCGACCATGCGTGGTTATGCATGGTGACTCCGGGCAGACCATTGTTGGTGAGCTTGTTGTGGATGACAACGTTGCCCGAGGCCTGGGTACCCGGGAAGGGAGCGAAGATACCAACGCCCGCGCCGCCGCCCGCCACCTCGTAGCCATTGTGGTTCGAGATGTTGGTGGAGATGGTGGTGTTGGAGATTCCATATGGAAGGGTGGCTGTCGGGATCACCGATTTTGCGGGGGCATGTGAGGCAATGGTGATGCCGCACTCGTAGGGGTTGTCGTGCACGTCGTTTTCACTGATGAGATTGGACCGGCTTGGGCCTGTTTCGTCGGAGATGAGGATACCTCCGGAATTGTAGGAAACATCATTGTGAACCAGTGAAGCGTGGTCGGCGCCGATCAGGTGGATTCCCTCACCGCAATCCTCGCCCTCGTTTGTCTCGAATGCAGGGATGCCATTGCAGGTTCCCGCACCGGAATCGAGGGCACGGTCGTTGTCGTGAACGTGGTTGCGCAGGAGCGTCACGTCGCTCGCATTGGCAACGAGGATGCCTTCGAAGTTGGCGTTTTCGACTTCGAACCCGGAGATGAGGACGTTGGACACACCGGCAGCCGGGGCTGCGGACATTCCGCTGATGAAGATTCCATTACTCAGCCCGGTTGCGTCGATGACTGGCTTTCGATGGTCCCATGCGACGAGCGAGAGAGACTTCGAGATGATTACGTCTTCCTTGTATGTGCCGGAGGCGACCCTGATGGTGTCGCCGGGTGAGGCGGCGGTTACAGCAGCGTTGATGGTGCTCTTGCATCCGCCGGTTCCAGCGGGGTTGACGCAGAGGGTGGCAGCGCTGAGACTCGGGACGGAAAAGAGAAAAAGCGCAGATGCGGCGAGGGGAAATGCGATTGAACGCAAAGAGACTGGGCTCATAGAACTGGTATGAACCATGGATACCTCCACTGATTTTGTTGTTTGCTCTTGAGCAGATTCGCTCTTGCTGATTTGCCCGGAGAACGAGCGGAACGATCTTAGTCCGTAGGCTTACACACGTGCAACCGCTCTTCGAAAAGAATGCTTGAATTCTCTGAGAATGTTCGGAGATGAGGTGTCAGTCAGCGAGGGAGTGAACGATCACTTCAGACCGGGTTCGCCGCTCTTCTCGCATGCGTAACGCGGAAGTAGCGCTGTGCTCTCGAAACATCTTTGAAGATTTGCGCCTTCAATGCTTCCGTGGAGGGCCACTTGATTTCTCCGCGCAATCGGAAGAGGAATTCAAGGTACAGCGGCGTGTCGTCTAAGAGGTCGACCGGCTCGAAATTCAGGATGTGAGTCTCGACGCCAAAGCCTACGCCTTCGAAGGTGGGCCGGTTGCCGACATTGGTGACGGCCTGAAAGCAGCGGTCGCCGATGGTCAATCGCGTGACGTAAACGCCGAAGCCCGGGAGTAAACCGTCATACACCGCGAGATTGACCGTTGGGACGAGAAGCTTTGTGCCGATGCCGCGACCTGCGGCGGGGTTTGAATGCACACCGAAGACGCGACCGAGCATCCAGCGGGCTCGGCGAACGTCACCGGCAGCAATCGCACTTCGTACCGCGGAGCTGGATATTTCGAGGTTGTGCACGCGGACGGCATTGTGCACATGTACGCTGAAGCCGAATTGTTCGCCGAATGCGCGGAGTTCGCTGACTCCGGCCTTTGCGCCGTGACCGAAGCGAAAGTTCGCGCCCTCGTGAATGCCACGAATACCCAGGCGGCCTACCAGAATGTCGCGAACAAAATCGTGTCCGGTGACCCGGGAGAGTTCGGCGTTGAAGGGCAACACGAAGATAGCGTCCACACCGGTGCGGGCCATCAGTTCGATTCGCTGCGGCAGAAACGTAAGCAGCTTCGGCGCATCTTTGGGATACAGCACCTGGGCTGGGTGGGGGTCAAAGGTGATGGCAACGGAGCGCATGCCGCGCTCACGGGCTTCGGAGGCAGCGGATCGCAGAATTTCCTGGTGACCGCAATGAACGCCGTCGAAATTGCCGATCGCGGCGATGGATGGGCCGAATTCGCTCGGGATTTCGGCAAGCGAGCGATACACAGGGATAGTTGCGATCATTCTCTCGGTCATGCGCAGCTATCTCCCAGGTTGATGGAAAAGCTCAACTGATCATGCGCGAGCCGGATGTTGTCAGGGAGCTTTGCGTTTGTTTCTTCGTGACCCAATTCGTGAGCAATGTGGGTGAGCCATGTCTGCTTTGCGCCGATGCGCTGGGCCCAGCCAACTGCCTGCTCGACGGTGGCATGGCTGGGATGCGGCTTGTGACGCAGTGCGGAAAGTACAACGTGGTCCAGATCGCGGAGCAGAGGAAAGCTTTCCTCGGGAATGTCGCTCACATCGGTGAGGTATGCCGTGCGTCCGAAGCGAAATCCGCTGATCTGCTGGTGGCCATGAATGATCGGAATACGGCGGAAATCGACGCCGAAGGCGCAGGTCGAGTCCTCGAGCGGCTCTATCTGAACGCGGGGGCGATTTGGATAGGTTGCATCGGGCGAGAAGGTGTAGTCATAGACGCGCCGGAGAGTATCTTCTGTTTCGGGCGAAGCGTAGAGCGGAATGCGGCCGCCCTCACGCGAGACGGTGAAGCTGATGGGGCGAAGATCGTCGAGACCGAAAATATGGTCGGCGTGGCCATGGGTGTAAAAGACGGCGTCGACGCGCGTGAGGCTGTTGCGGAGCGCTTGTTCCCGGAAGTCCGGACCAGTGTCGATGAGGACCACACGATCGCGGCCGTCCTGGTTCCATTGAAGCAGAATGGAGGGACGCAGTCTGCGGTCGTGTGGATTAGGCGAGGTGCAAACAGCACAAGTGCAGCCAAGGGTGGGAACTCCCATGGAAGTTCCGGTGCCCAGAAATGTCAGCCGGCCCTCCATGGACGCTAGTGCTTTTCCGGTTTGGGGGGCGGGGCCTGCACGCCTTGCAGGGAGATCATTTTGCTGAGTTCGAGGAAGGTCATGCGCAACTCGAATAGAACCGTCTCGAGCATGCGTGCTTCGTTATCGGACAGGTTGCCCTTGGTTTTCTCTTCGAGAACGCCGAGCAGGTCGATGCTCTGGCGGGCGCCAATGATGTCAACGCGAGGGCGCTGACCTTCGGGGGTAGCGGCGCCCATCTGCATCAGAGCGGACAGGTAAAGCTGCTGAACAAGATGTTCGAACTTGATGGGAGGCTGCGCACCCATGGTGGGATTCTGCGCACGCAGAAGGTCTTCGACACGCTGCGCCGAAGCTTCGTAAGCCGACTCCTGCTCGCGCATCTCTTCGACGCTGGGCAGCGGCGGCATCTCTCCTGCCAGGTCATCCTCTGAAACCTCGGATGGCGCTTCGGACCGGGGCGGTTTGGCGGCCTCCGGCTCTACCAGACGCGGCCCGGTGGCTTTCTGTTCGGGCTCTGGGGTGGGCGCTGGAGGCGACGCGGCGGGTTGGGAGGAGGAAGCGGGTTCCTGTTCCTCTTCTTTCTTCATTCTGCGGCGATCAATCACTTCGAATTTGGGGGTGTCGCTCATAATCTCAAAAATCCGTCCTATCGATCATATAGGCCAGCGGGGCTTCGATCACAATGCGGGCGGCTGCGCCAGGATTCTAGCGGTTCCGCAGTTTTCGGCATAGGCGAGCGGCTGATTCTTCATCTCGGCCTCATTGCGGATCATGGCTAGAGCAAAGCGGCGTTTACCGGAATCCAAGGACAGTTCGGCAGAACTGGTGATCTGTCCGGCTGCGGCGCCATCGAGGAAGAGCTCAGTGCCGGCTTGAGGAAGCGGACCTTCGAGTCGGTCGAGTTCGAGTTGGCGAAGATGGCGATGAACGTTTCCGCGGGAACGGATGCGCTCCACGATCTCCTGGCCCAGATAGCAGCCCTTGTTGAAGTGCAGGGCGCGCGTTTGCGAGGTTTCCTGTGGCAAATCGCGCTCCGCGATATCAATGCCGTAGGCGGGGATGCCTTCTGCGACACGGAATGATTCGAGCGCTGCGGCGCCGACGGGTACAGCTCCGGCGGTGGAGAGCGCTCGCCACAGGGTCGTCAGACCAGGAATCGTCGTATAAATTTCAAAATGCTGGGCCAGAGTACCGAAGGCGCGACGGATGATGAGATCGAAGCCGTTCCATTCGCAACGGAGGCTGGTCATCGATTCGGAAGGAGCGGACAGGCCCATGCGGACGAGGACTTCGCCAGCTTTCGGGCCGGTCAGTCCTACTGCGGTTTCGGCTGCGACATCATGCCGAACGAGTTCCACATCGTCCATGATGATGAAGTGGTCGAAGTGGGCCATGAGTTTTTCATATTGGTCGGCGGCAATCTCGAGTTCGAGAGACTCGCCATTGCGCCACACGGTCAGATCGCCCTGAATGCGGCCCTGGGCATTGAGCACAAGGTTCCACGCACCGCCGTTCTCGGGGATGTCGTTAACCGTGTTTGTGACCATTCCGCTCAACCAGCGAAGACGATCCTCACCTCGGAGGGAAACTCGCCGGGTCCAACCCAGATCGTGTACTGCAGCCCCTTTGGCCAAAGCCGCTGTTTCCAGAGCTGGAGCGTCCAAGTGCTGAGGGGTCATTGCTCCCCTGTACTCGACCAAATGCGGCTTGTTTGTTCCAGAGTTCAGGTGATTGGCAAGGGGAGTGAGAATAGCGGATACGGCGAGGTTTTCGGTCATAGGGAGATGCATATAGTCCGGCGCGGATTTTGAATGTCATCGTGCCATGACGCATCCTGATTATAGCCCTGGGATCAGATGCTGAAGGCGGCAAGGCGGCGGTCCCCGAACCTTAAGGAGCATGAATGAGTAAGCGGCACCAAATGAGCAATTTACATCGGGCGCTTCTCGCTCTGATTGCGGGCATTTCCCTCTTTGCAGGACAACTGCCAGCGCACTCGCAGACCCCCCAGGCACCGTCTGCTCCCCAGACTCTACCGCCGGCCGGAAGGCCGTCTGGAACTGGTACGCAGGCTCCCGAGCAAGCGAAGCCGGACTCAGCATCGAAGCCGGAAACTCACATAACACCGGAAGATGCCAAGAAGCTTTTCGGCCTGGTGGATCAGCTCATCCAGTTTTCGTCGCAGGAGACAGGGCTGCCGATCAAAAGCCAGGTGAAGCGGCAGCTTACGACGCGAGCAGCAGTCGAGAAGTACTTGAAAGAGAAGTTCGAGGACGATGAGGACTCCAAGCGGATGCAGCGCAGCGAGATTGTGCTGAAGAAGTTCGGCCTGCTGGATCGCGACTTCGATCTCAAACCCTTTTTGCTGGTGCTGCTAAAGGAGCAGATTGCCGCCTACTACGACCCAAAGGCGAAGGCAGTGAACCTGCTGGACTGGGTTTCAGTGGATGATCAGAAGCCGGTACTTGCGCACGAGCTGACCCATGCACTTCAGGATCAGCATGTGAACCTGGATAAATGGAGCGATCAGACACCTCCTGATGTGTCACACACATCGGCCGAGGACAGCGATCATCTTGCGAAGGACGAAATCGACACGGCGCGCGATGCTGTGACGGAGGGACAAGCGACCGCGGTGATGATGGACAGCATCCTGAAGCCGATGGGGAAAAGCCTGGTTAAAGACCCGGAGGTGATGGAGATCATCAAGCAGAGGATGAACGCCTCAGAAGATTCGCCGGTGCTGGCACGTGCTCCGCTGCTGCTTTCGGAGTCGCTTCTGTTTCCCTATCGGGAAGGGCTGAGCTTTGAACAGGATGTTTGGATGGATCGCGGCCAGGCTGCTGCCTTCATGGGCGCTTTGGACCGGCCACCTTCGTCTACGTGGGAGATCATGAACCCCCGGGAGTACGAGCGGGGGCACGTGCCTTCGGTTCCTTATCTGCCGGACATCCATCCTCTCCTGGATGCAACGTACAAGCCCTACGATATCGGCCAGGTGGGGGAGTTAGATGTGCACATTCTTGCCAACCTTTTCAGCGGAGAGAAGGCGGCGCGGGATCTGACGCCAGCCTGGGATGGGGGCATCTACTGGGCCGGGCAGAAGCTGAGCGCCACGCCCGCGGAGCAAGCGACCACCAAATCGATAGCATTTTTCTACCTTTCGGTCTGGAAGAACGAGAAGTCCGCGCAGGTATTCGCAAATCTCTACGCTGACGAACTGGGGCGCAAATACTCCGGAGTGAAGCCCGATGGTGTCGCTGCCACGACGGATGGGACGGCGGAGAAGGTCTGGAGCACGAACGAGGGCCCGGTGGTGATTACACAACGGGGGAAGCTGGTGTTTGTGGCTGAGAGCTTCGACCTGCCGGTTGCACGTAAGCTTGCCTTGATGATTCTTGAGTCACAGGGCAACGGGCCGTTGCAGAATGCCTCGAAAAAGCCCTTCTCAGAAGGCGGGCAGGTGGCCGGAAGGAACTCAATGCCCGCCACTCTCACGGGTCCGCTGGTCCGGTTCATGTCGAACTGCGGGGTAGCCAAGGCGGTGGTGGAAGCCGGATTGCAGGGTGCCCGCCGCTGACGGGTTCCAGCCCTTCCGGTAACGCGGAAACAGCAGTTTGCTCTTGCATTTTTGGGGCAGATTCTGCTGTTCTGAGGGAGAACAACCCCCAGCGGTGGGTGCATATGAAAGCTACTCCTCTCATCGTGTGTTTTGCCCTCGCTCTCGCCCGCACAGCCTCAGGCCAGGCATTTGGAGAGTCCATCCAATTGAGCCAGCCCGCTCTGCACAGCACGGGTGCTGCCACTTCTGTACCCACCTCGCCTCTGTCGCGCTCAGGGTTGCCGCAGCAGGGCGGCGTGCAGGTGATGAATGATGCTTATCGCGGACAGGCTGATTGCCACTGCGCCAAGCCTCCGGTTTTTTTGCCTGGCCCGAAGGACGTTTTGCCGGGAACAGTTGTGATCCTGACCAGTCCCAATCCCAACGCGGTGATTTACTACACGGCGGATGGATGGACGCCGACAGAGACTTCAACGAAGTACGAGACGCCAATCCCTGTCACGGCGAATATGCGGATACAGGCATTCGCGGTAGAGCCCGGGAAGGCGCCAAGCCCGATCGTGGCCGGCAACTACACATTGAGCGGCGCACCGACCCCGCTACCTCCGGATGAAGCGATCAGCGGCTCCACACTGCCGAAGGGTACGCCGATACGCCTGCAAACCGGAAACCGGCTCTCGTCAGAGACGGCTAATGTGGGAGACCACTTCTACGTGCTGCTCGATCAGAACCTCATTGTGAATGGCAAGATGATCGCGCATCGCGGCATGTCAGTGGATGCGATTGTGACTGCTGTGAAGCAAGCGGGACAGAATGGCAGATCGGGAATGATTGTGTTTCGCCTGGCCGGACTCTCCGCCAATGGCGTGCACATTCCGCTTGAGGGAATCTACACACTGGTAGCGCCTGATATTGGCGCGCAGATCAATCACATCGCCGATACAAGCTTTGTGCATGTGGCTGGACCGTTGCCGCCGGGGAACCAGGCGAAGATCGAGCCGGGAATGATGCTTACGGGCTCGGTGGCCAGTGATGTAGCGGTAAGCCAGTAATACAGAACCCAGGAGAGACGGATGAGGCGGGCACTGAGCGGCCCGCCTTTGTTTTGGCTTCGTCTTCGGGCAGGCTCAGCCTGTTTCGGCTTTCGCGGTGATCTTTTCCTTTTCCTCGTCCACTTCTTTCTGGATGAGGTATTCGTCGATGAGAACGGAGACGAGCACCGCGGTTGGCACTGAGATGATGGCGCCGAGCACGCCGCCGAGGTCCGAGCCGATGAGCAGGGCGACGAGGATCGAGATTCCTGGAAGTCCCACTCGAGTTCCCATGATGCGAGGGATCAGGAACGAGTTCTCGACCTGCACCCAGACGACATAGAAGATGGCGACGCCGATCACGCGGCCCCAGGAATCGACGGCAGCTACGAGAAGCGCGACGATGATGCTGATGGCGGAGCCGACGACGGGGATGATGTTGAGGAGGCCGGTGAAGACGCCGAGGGCGTATGCGTAGCGGACGTTGAGGCTGGCGTAGACGACGGTGCTTGCGACGCCGAGGATGAGCATGAGACTTCCCTGCCCCAGGAGCCATTGCCCCATGCGGATATCGGAGCGCTGGAGGGCCGCATCGAGACGAGCGCGCTTCGACACGGGAAAAAACGAGAGGAACCAGCGGTAGGCGATGTCGCCCTCGAGGATGAAGTAGACGGTGAGGATGACTCCCATGGCGATGTCGAAGACGGCACCCGCCCAGTTCTTGATGGAGAGCAGCAGATAGGTGGCAGCGTTGCTGACGAAATCCTGTAGTTTTTGATTTACAGCATCGGTATTGACCTGATTGGCGAACGGGACATGCTTGAGCTTATCGAGGAAGACCGGTAGACGCTGGGGCATGTCCTTGCCGGCTTCATTGAGGTCACGAATGACAGGCGGAAATGCCAGAAAGCCGAACGCAGTGAGCGCACCGGCGGCAGCCAGTAGGAGTATCAGGATAGCCTTTCCTCTGAATGGGCGGCGGCTGCCGATGCGCACCCGGGAGGTTGCACGAACTATGGGAGTCAGGACGACGGCGGCCAGCACACTGACGAAAACGAGGAGCAGCACGTGGCGCAGCAGCCAGGCCAGGCAACAGAGAATGGCCAGAGCGAATGCGAATACAATATCGGATCGAAGATCGCGTCTGTTGCTTTCAGTCCAATTCACGAATGAACCCTTCCCGTGCTTGGGTGCATGTTTCGCGGGTATGGTCGCCTGATCTCATGCTGACTATTGATCGTTGTTCCCGAAGACCGATCCGAGGACGCCCCCGAGTATGGCGCCTCCAGCAGCTGCGGGTCCGATCTGCCGTCCCTCTCCGCGCGGCAGGTACTCGCCAATCTGATGCGCGAGGCGCGAGATCGGCAATGTCTGAAGCCAGACTGTTCCGGGTCCGGTGAGGACGCCGAGAAAGATTCCGTCACCGCCGAAGATCATGTTTTTTATGCCTGGAACGGTGGTGATCTGGAAGTTGACGGAGGCCTGGAAGGCTCCGACGTGCCCGGGATGTACGAGGAGGGTTTCGCCGGGTGCGAGATTCTTCATGATCAGTTCGCCGGAGAGTTCGAGCCAGGCCATGCCGTATCCCGCGACGCGTTGAAGGAGGAAGCCGCTGCCGCCGAAGATGCCGGCACCGAGGGACTGCTGGAAGCCAACGCTGATGGTGACCTGCGGCGTGGCGCAGAGGAATCCGTGACGGTGAACCAGGTATTCCTGCCCCGGCGCAACTTGCACGGGAACAATGTGACCGGGAACTTTGGTCGCGAAAGAGACTTCTCCGGGATATTGCATCGCCCGGTATTCGGTCATGAAGATGCTGCCGCCGCCGGCGACGCGCTTAAGGACGCCGAAGAGACCGCCGCCTCCGCCCATCTGGGTGTGAGTGGTCATCTGGATGGATGCGGTCATCCATGAAAGCTCACCGCTTTCGGAGAAGACGCTTTCGTTGGGATCGAGCTGCACATCGAGGACGGGCATGGTGGTGCCCTGGATCCTGGTCTGCATGGGGCCTCCTGTCGAGGACAGTGTATCTGCTTGGGGTTGAATGTCAGGTGGCGAAGGTGATGCGGCGAGGCGGATTGCAGAACGCAATAAGGGATGGTTCCCACCCTTGCTGCGCAAGGATGGGGCACCCGCGGATTATTCGATGATTTTCAGCGTCGTTGCAGCGGTGGCGAGCGAACTGCCACCAACCCAGATGTCGTAGGTGGTCGGCTCGACTGTTTTCTTTAATTCTGCGTTGTAGAAATTCAGTTCGTCGAAACCGAGGGGAAAGGTCACGTGCTTTGTTTCACCCGGAGCAAGGGTGATGCGGGAGAAGCCTTTCAGTTCGCGCAACGGCTGCTCCACGCTTGCTGACGTGTTTCGGATGTAGAGCTGGGCAACTTCAGTTCCGGCCAGGCTGCCGATGTTCTTGACGTCGACGCTGACGGTGACGACTGGTTGGTGGTTCTGCGTGACCTCGTGCATGGGGATCTCCGCATGATCGATGGTCGGCTGCGAGTAGCTGAAGCGCGTATAGCTCAGTCCCCAGCCGAAGGGAAAGAGCGCGGAGTTCTCTTCGTCCATGTAACGGGAGACCATTTTCTCCTGCGCGTTATGCGGCATGCGGCTGAGGTCGCCATTCGCAGGGCGGCCATTGGGGTTCTGCGCGTAATAGAGCGGCTCCTGCCCGACGGCGCGGGGGAAACTCAATGGGAGCTTGCCCGACGGATTCACATCGCCAAAGAGCACGTCTTCAACGGCAGGCCCAGCTTCTATGCCGGGGCTCCATGCCTGGAGGATCGCGGGCACATGCTTGGCAGCCCACTTCAGTTCGAGAGGACGTGCCGCGAGTACGACGAGAACGACGGGCTTGCCGGTTGCGACGACGGCTTCGAGAAGTTGTTGTTGTGCGCCGGTGAACCCAAGGGTCGTTCGGCTGGCTGCTTCGCCCTCCATCCAATTGGTGGGCTCGCCAAGCGCGAGAATTGCGACGTCTGCTTTGCGCGCGGCCTCGACCGCTTGCGCGATGGCCTGTTGATCATCGGGAACAGGTGCAGAGGGGCCCGAGGTTGTGCCGGTGAATGTTACGCCCCCGAGTGCTGCGCTGTCCTCAGGTGAAAGCAGGCCGCATCCGCGAGCGTACAGCAGTTTGTCGCCGAGCCGCTTGCTAAGTGCAGCTTTAAGTGTGATGACATTTTTCGGATCGCCAGTGACAGTCCAGGCGCCTTGCAGGTTCAGCGCATCGTCCGCCATAGGCCCGATCAGCGCTACTGTTTTCAAGCTCGGAGAGAGAGGGAGGAGAGCGGCGCTGCCCGACACAGGATCGTTCTTGAGCAGCACCATGGTTTCGTCGGCGACTTTGCGCGCGATGGCGCGGCGCTCGGGCGTAGGGGTGTATGCGGGACTCACTGCTGTAAACGGATGATCAAACAAGCCCAGGGCGAATTTAACGCGAAGAATGCGGCGCACTGCCTCATCGATAACGCTCTCGGGAATCTTGCCTGAGCGGATCTGACCGGCGAGATCGGTGGCGTAGAGGTTCCCCTCCATGTCCATATCTGTGCCGGCTTCGAGGGCTTTGCGGGCGACAGTGGGACCGTCACCGATTGCATGATTCTTTAGTTCGCCTACGGCGCCCCAATCAGAAACAACGAAGCCGTTGAAGCCCCACTCCTTGCGGAGAATCTGTGTCTGGAGAAACGGATCGGCCGTTGTGGGGACCCCGTTGAGTGAGTTGAAGGACGTCATTACCGTCGCGACACCTGCCTCGACTGCCGCGTGATAGGGCTTGAGGTAAACCTGTCGAAGCGTCAGTTCACTCATGTCGACAGCGTTGTAATCGCGACCAGCGATAACGGCTCCATAAGCGGCGAAATGCTTGACGCAGGCAGCTACGGAATCTGGTTTAGAGAGATCGCTCTGCTGATAGCCCTTGACCCAGGCGCGGGCGAGCGCGGAGCTGAGGAAGGGATCTTCGCCGTTGGACTCGATGACGCGGCCCCATCGGGCATCGCGACTGATGTCGACCATGGGCGAGAAGACCCAGTCGATGCCGTCGGCGCGAGCTTCTTCGGCGCTGACGCGGGCGACTGTCTCAGCGGCCGCTGTGTCCCAGGTTGACGCGATCGCCAATGGAACCGGAAATGTGGTCCGGTGGCCGTGGATTACATCGAGTCCAAAGATGATGGGAATGTGCAGCCGCGATTTTTCCATCGCGATGTGCTGAAAGTGATTGGTGCGCTCAGCGCCGACCACGTTGAGCATCGAGCCAATGCTTCCCTTCGCGACTAATTCGTCATAGGTAAGGTTCGATGCGGAAGGGCCGGTGGCGAATCCTGCCGAATACTGTACGGTCTGGCCAATCTTCTCTTCGAGAGTCATCTGCTTCAGCAGCGACTCGACGCGGGCATCAATCCCGGGTGATGCCAACTGCGCGTTTTGCGCGGACCCATCGATTGCGGCTGAAGCGAGCAAAAGAACAACAGAGACTGCGAGGATTCTCAGCTTGATCATTTTGAGAAGATGATAAACCGTTTCACTCGTGAACACTGGATCGGCCGCTGTTGCCTCTCGATGCACCGAGCCGGTTCTCGCAGTTCAGAAAGCCGCCGCAAATGCACTACTCTTTGAGGGAACCATGCGGAAGTTTTTGCGCCATTTCCGGAAGGCCGTGTTTCTGGCTCTCGAACATGACGTGCTGAATACAGCCAAGGCGGCTGCTTACTCCGGCATGTTGATGTTCTTCCCGGCATTCATCGTGCTAACTGCAATGATCGCGAAGTTTCCGGAAGGGACGACGGCAGTGGGGGAGATCCGCTGGGTTTCCGGTCAGATTCTGCCAGCGGACACGGTGCATCTGATGCTCTCGTCGATGCACTCGCGCAATGCGCATCCGGGGCGTTTGATTGCTTCGGGATCGATCCTCAGCGTGTTTGCGGGCATCGGGCTCATGCTGACGCTGATGGAGGGCTTCCGGCGGGCCTATCGACTGCCGCGCAATGACTGGGGCTTCTGGGAGCGGCGCGCGCGGGCGTTGTTCCTGGTTCTGATTGTGCTGGTGCCGCTGGCACTGGCGACCATTCTGCTGGTGTTTGGGCGAGCGATTGAATTGTGGCTCATCTTCAATGCCGGGCACCAGCTTCGCAGCGTTGTTCTTTTTCTGTGGCGAATGGTGCGCTGGTCACTTGCGTTTGGAACCAGCCTAGCGGTGCTGGGCGCGCTCTATCACTTCGGAACGAAACGCGGTGAGCACTGGATGCGCATCATGCCCGGGGCTGTCGCGGCCAGCATAGTATGGTTTTCAGCGACGCTCGCATTCGGATGGTATGTGACACGCATCGCGGACTACACCATCTTCTACGGGTCGTTTGGCGCCGGCATCGCGACGCTGGTATGGCTGTACATCACGTCATTCACGGCTCTTCTTGGAGCGGAGTTGAACGGGGTTCTTTTCCGCGAGCGCAACCGGCAGCTGTGATGCTGTAAAGGCTACAAATGAGCTGGATTCGGCTATATAGGCGTGTCTGTGCGGCTTCTAAGCAAGATTTTTGGTGATAGGCGACTTGTATAATGAAGAGGACCGCACACATACATTCCTCTTTTTCCCTATACCTGATCTTCTGGAGTCATTCTTGATGCCGTTCGTTGAATCGAACCTGAACGAAACCCCCATCCAGCGACGGGCCAAAATTGTTGCCACACTTGGACCGGCCTCGAACACCGAGCCGGTATTTCGGGATCTGGTCCGCGCGGGTATAGACGTTGTTCGACTGAATTTTTCGCACGGCACTCACGACGAAAAGCTTGCCCTGATTCAGATGATTCGCAAGGTGAGCCGGGAGGAGCACAAGCCGCTCTGCATCCTCGGCGACCTGCAGGGACCAAAGATCCGCACTTCGAAATTAAAAGATCATCAGCCTGTAATGCTGAAGGCCGGCGCTCGCCTTACGATCACTCCGCGAGATGTGCCCGGCACAGCTTCGCAGGTTGGGACCACCTTCAAGACACTGGCTGAAAATGTTGAGCAGGGTTCGCGGATACTGCTGTCAGATGGATTGATCGAATTGCGAGTGCACGAAGTTATCGGCGCTGACGTCGTTTGCGAGATCGTGAACGGCGGCATGCTGGGCGAGAACAAAGGAATCAATCTGCCGGGGATTCCGGTTCGTGTTCCGTCCCTCACAGATAAAGATTCGCAGGACCTGGAATTTGCGCTGAAGAACGGCGTGGACGCCATTGCAGTTTCGTTCGTCCGGACTGCTGAAGACGTTCGGCTCGTTCGCAATCGTGTCTCGGCATATGGGGGCGACACATGGATCATCGCCAAGCTCGAAAAGCCGCAGGCCATCGAACACCTAGACAGCATCCTGCAGGCAGCGGATGGGATCATGGTGGCGCGAGGCGACCTCGGTGTAGAGGTGCCTCCGGAGAAAGTACCAGCAATTCAGAAGCACATCATCCGGCGCGCGGCGGAGTACTTCAAGCCGGTGATTACAGCGACACAGATGCTGGAATCGATGATTGAGAATCCGCGGCCTACACGGGCGGAGGTCTCGGACGTTGCGAATGCGATCTACGACGGAACCGATGCGGTGATGCTCTCGGGTGAGTCAGCAGTGGGCAAGTATCCCATCGAAGCGGTCTCCATGATGGGACGCATCATCAGCGAGGCAGAGCGGCACATCAAGGAAGAACACCTGAGCGAGCCGATGCTCAGGCAGTCTCGGCTATCGATTGCGCAAACAATTTGCGAAGCGACGGCGCATGCGGCGGACGATCTGGATTTGCGGGGGATTGCACTGTTTACGGAATCCGGTGCGACAGCGCGGCAGCTGTCAAAGTATCATCCGACGGCGCCGATTTTTGCGCTGAGTCCGGTAGACATCACTATCAATCGGCTGAACCTGCTGTGGGGAACCACGCCTGTTCGCTGTCCTAAGGTCAACTCGACGGAGGCGCTTGTCGATGTTGCCGAGAGCCTGCTGGAACAGCATGGCTACGTACGAAACCGTGAAGTGATTGCCATCGTTGCGGGAACCCGGACCAAGTCAGGTTCCACGAATTTCCTGCGGCTGCACGTATTGGGCGAGCACAATCTAGAGGGTGTGCGATTCTTTGCTCCGCATGATGAAGAGCTGGTACGCGACGAGGCCGCAGAGCAGAAGCCGAAACGCCGCAAGGTTACGCCGATTCGGCAGTATCCGTCGCCGAATCCTCCGAAAATCTCGAACCCATAGGATTGTTGATCCCGCCCCAGCAGAGCTTGGACCGGGCACCCGTGCGTTGCTTGAGATTTCGAATCCGGGGGACGGGACAGGCCCAACCAAAGCGCGTGGTCAGTCCCACCCTAAACGCAAAGGCGCGTTTAGGATGGGGCACCCGGTTTTGTGCAGCTATTTGGTTGCGAGTTGGCGGAGTACGTAGAGCAGGATGCCGCCGTGCTCGTAGTACTCGATTTCCTGCGGGGTATCGATGCGGACGGTTGCGTTGAACTGCTTGACACTGCTGTCTGCTGCCTTCGCATTCACCTTTAGCGTGCGGCCATTCTTGAACTTTGCTTTGAGCAAGCCGGTGAGGCCGCCGAAGTCGTAGACCTCTTCGCCGGTGAGGCCGAGGGATTCAGCGTTCTGTCCTTCTTCAAATTGAAGAGGGAGTATGCCCATGCCGACGAGGTTGGAGCGGTGAATGCGCTCAAAACTCTCGGCTATGACGGCGCGGACGCCGAGGAGGTTCGGACCTTTGGCGGCCCAGTCGCGCGAGGAGCCGGAGCCGTACTCCTTGCCGGCGAGAATCACCAGAGGCACCTTGCGTTCCGCGTACTTCACGCTTGCGTCGAAGATGGACATCTGCTCGCCCTCGGGGAGGAGGCGCGTGACGCCGCCTTCGGTGCCCGGAGCAAGCTTGTTGCGGAGGCGGACGTTGGCGAAGGTTCCGCGCACCATGACTTCGTGGTTGCCGCGACGGGAGCCGTAGGAGTTGAAGTCCGCTGGCTTCACGCCGTGTTCGGCAAGATACTTCCCTGCCGGGCCGTTGGCCTTGATGTTGCCGGCGGGGGATATGTGGTCGGTGGTGACGGAGTCGCCGAGGACGGCGAGAACACGGGCGCCGAGGATATCGGTGACCGGATCGGGCTGCTTCTTCATGCTGTCAAAGTAGGGCGCCTGGCGGATGTAGGTTGAGTCGGGCTCCCACTTGTAAACGTCGCCGGTTGGGAAACTGAGGCCCTGCCAGTTTGCGTCGCCGTCGGAGACAGTGGCGTACTCCTTGCGGAACCCTTCACTGCTGATGCCCTTGTCGATGGCGTCGGCAACTTCCTGCTGCGTGGGCCAGATGTCCCGGAGGTAGACGGGATTGCCCTTGTCGTCTTTCCCGAGCGGGTCGGTGTCGAAGTTGTGACCGATGCGCCCGGCTAGTGCGTATGCGACCACGAGCGGAGGCGACATGAGGTAGTTGGCGCGGACATCGACATTGACGCGGCCTTCGAAATTGCGATTCCCACTGAGCACGCTGACGGCAACGAGGCCGTGCTCGTCGATCGATTTGGAAACATCGGTAGGAAGCGGGCCGGAGTTGCCGATGCAGGTGGTGCATCCGTATCCGACGACGTTGAACCGGAGTTTTTCGAGATAGGGGAGAAGCCCGGCCTTCTGGTAGTAGTCGGTGACGACGCGTGAGCCGGGGGCGAGCGAAGTCTTCACCCAAGGCGGAACGCAGAGGCCCTTCTCGACTGCCTTTTTCGCGAGGATGCCAGCTGCGAGCATGACTGATGGGTTCGACGTGTTTGTGCAGCTGGTGATGGCGGCGATGACTACCGATCCGTGATCGAGGTATCGATCGGGATCGACGTTGAAGCGGTCTTTTACCGTCGTAGTGATGGGGCCTGTTTTGAAGGTTTGTCCGGCTGGATGCGCGTTCGCAAGCGCCGATGATGTCGCGGGACCTTCGCCTTCTTCTCGCGCGACAGCCAGCGATGTATCGGTAACCGCTGCCGGCTCCCATGTTGCGGCAGTGCGCGTGCCAAGCGGTTTGGCGGTGGGGGCGAGGAGCGAGGGCAATTGTTTTGCGAAGCTCTCGGCGGTGTCTTTGAGGAGAACGCGATCCTGGGGACGTTTGGGTCCGGCCACGCTGGGCTCGACAGCGGCAAGATCGAGCTCGAGTGTCTGCGAGTATTCCGCTTCGGGCGAATCGCCGGTATGAAAGAGGCCCTGCTCCTTGTAGTAAGCCTCGACAAGCGCGATCTGTTCTTCGCTGCGGCCGGTGAGGCGCAGGTAGCGCAGCGTCTCCGCATCAACGGGGAAGATGCCGCAGGTTGCGCCGTATTCCGGAGCCATGTTGCTGATGGTGGCGCGATCGGCCAGTGGCAGAGCGGCGACTCCGGGTCCGTAGAACTCGACGAATTTGCCGACGACTCCGAGTTTGCGGAGAGCCTGCGTAACGGTGAGAACGAGATCGGTCGCGGTGGCGCCTTCGCGCAGTTTGCCGGTGAGCTTGTATCCCACTACCTGCGGGACGAGCATGCTGACGGGCTGGCCGAGCATTGCGGCCTCGGCTTCGATGCCACCGACGCCCCAGCCAAGAACGCCGAGGCCGTTGATCATGGGGGTGTGCGAGTCGGTGCCGACAAGGGTGTCGGGATACGCTTGCAGTTGGCCGTTGACTTCGGTGGTGAAGACGACGCGAGCGAGGTACTCCAGATTGACCTGGTGGCAAATGCCCATGCCGGGCGGGACGGCGCTGAAGTTGCGGAAGGCGGTCTGGCCCCACTTGAGGAACGCATAGCGCTCGCGGTTGCGCTGGAACTCGAGAAGGGAGTTGGCCTCATAAGCTTTGGGCGTGCCAAATTCGTCGACCTGGACGGAGTGATCGATGACGAGTTCGGCAGGGATGAGCGGGTTGACTTTCTGCGGGTCGCCGCCGAGGGTCTTGATGGCATCGCGCATCGCGCCGAGGTCGACAATAGCGGGAACACCGGTAAAGTCCTGCATGAGGACACGCGCGGGCATGTAGGCGATCTCGCGGCTGGGCTCGGCCTTGGAGTCCCACTTCGCCAGAAACTCGATGTCGGCTGCAGTGACGTTCACGCCGTCTTCGCGGCGAAGCAGGTTCTCAAGCAGGATTTTGAGGCTGAATGGCAGGCGACCAAGATCGAGTCCGCGCGCGCTGAGCGCCGGCAGGCGGAAGATGGTGTAGGATTTGCTGCCCGATTTGAGAGTGGCACGGCTATCGAAGCTGTTCATCAGGAGACCTTTCTATCCGCGCACGGGCGGATGAGCTGAACTGTCTGGACTGCGGGAAGTCGCCGCGAGAATTTGCTTCCGAACCAAAGGAATGAGGGCGCAGAGGCGAAAATTCAACGGCAATAGATTAGCTCAGAGAGCGCGTTCAGCGCCCGCGGTCGTGGCGCCCGCGGTGAAAGCGCTTCAGTAGGGGTCTGAAAGAAAGATGCGGGTCCTTATACATACCTGACGAGAAGATTTTATCGCGCCGGCAGTACACCTGGATACAGGCAGTGCTGCTTGCGAACAGAGAGTTTCGGCAGGTAGGCTCATTGCGTTCCCGGAGGGTTGATGGCATTGAGGATGAAAGAGATGATTTCGGTGGCAGCCAGCCTGAGCTTTGCGATTGGTGCAGTGGTTGCCCAGACCAGAGCAACAGCGACTCATTGGCACACGCAAGACGGTGTGATTACGCTGCGTGATTTTCGATTCGGCACTGGCGAGACGCTGCCGGAGCTGAAACTGCACTATCTCACGCTGGGTTCGCCTCATCGCAACGGCGCAGGACACGTAGACAATGCCATCCTGCTGCTGCATGGAACAGGCGGTAATGCGCATTCACTGTTAAACCCCATTTTTTCGGACGTGCTGTTCGTGCCGGGCGGGGTGCTGGACATTCAGAAGTACTTCCTGATCCTGCCCGATGAAATCGGACATGGACAGAGTTCGAAGCCTTCCGATGGAATGCGGATGCACTTCCCCGCTTACGACTACGACGACATGGTTCGCGCCGACCGCATGATGCTGGACCAGATGCACGTAGACCATTTGCGGTTAATCTTTGGCACTTCGATGGGATGCATGCAGGGCTTTGTGTGGGGAGAAACGTATCCAGACTTCATGGATGCGCTGGCGCCGTTCGCCTGTCTTCCAGTGGAGATTGCGGGACGCAATCGGATGATGCGCTACATGGCGATCCAGGATCTTAAGCTTGACCCTGCATGGCAGAATGGCGAGTACAAGACCGAACCACAAGATGGCCTGCGCGGCGCGAACGAGATGCTGCTGGTAATGGGATCGGCTCCTCTCGTGATGCAGAAGCAGGCAGCTACGAGAAAGGAAGCTGAGGAATATGTCGATCACTATCTGGAGCGGACCATGGCTTCGACGGATGCGAACGACATGATCTATTACCTCAACGCGAGCCGGAACTACAATCCCGAAGAGAAGCTCGAAAGTATCAAGGCGCCGGTGCTGTGGATTAACTCGGCCGATGACTACATCAATCCGCCGGAGCTTGGAATCGCGGAGAAACAGGTGAAGCGGATCGCGAAGGGCAGGTTCGTTCTGCTGCCGATCAGCGAACAGACGCGGGGGCATGGGACACATACGGCTGCGGCGGTTTGGAAGGATTACCTGGCGGAGTTCATGAAGGCGACTGAGCCGAAGCAGTGAAGGCGCATCGGCAGTGACATTCGTTTCAATCAGAAAAATGAGTGGCCCTGCGCGCCCGTGTGCAGGGCCACCCGAACCGGACCCAATGCTTGGAGGATCGTCGCCACTGGAGTCGAATGGCGGCATCGGCCCGGATAGTCGCTGAGCTCATCATCGCCTCTTCGGACCCGTAGCGGAGGAGGCATGACAAGCAAATGACAAACAAGTGACGCGGCTTTTTCGATTCCTTCGCTTTCAGGTGAACAGGCAGCTGCGGAGGGCGAACTTCTATACTGGACCCTGAGCCGAAACTGAAGCTTTGAGTCGAACTCTTCCGAGGTCCCCGCGAGAAATTGAGTAACGCAAATTGGCTGCGCAGTGTTTTCTCGCGCTTTTTGGCATGGTTCACCGAAAGAATGGCCAACGAGCGGCAGCGCCTGCTTGCCGTGACAATTCTCGCCGGCGGCTTGTGCGGACTGTCGGCTGTGGCGTTCCATCTGGCGATCGCCTGGCTCGAAAACCTGATGATCAACCGGGCGAACTTCGCGCCGGGGCATAGCTGGATTTTCTGGACGATAGTTTCACCGGCAGCCGGCGGGCTGATCGTCGGTCTGGGACTTACATACTGGGCGCCTGCGGCTGCGGGATCTGGCATTCCGCAGGTCAAGGTCGCATTTGCGCTTCGCTCAGGACTGGTTTCACTGCGCGAGACGGTTGGCAAGTTTGTTCTATGCGCGTTTCAGATCGGGTCGGGCGGATCGCTGGGACTTGAAGGCCCGACGGTGCAGATCTGTGCCGGCGTAAGCAGCTTGATGGCGCGCGCGGCACGGTTAAGCCCGACCAATTGCCGGCGGATGGCCTCGGTCGGCATGGCGGCGGGAATCGCAGCGGCATTCAACGCGCCCATTGCGGCGATCACGTTCACACTCGAAGAGCTGATCGGCGACCTGGATCAGACCATGCTTTCAGGTGTGATCGTGGCGGCGGCTCTGGCCGCGGTCGTGGAGCACTCAATTCTTGGAAACAATCCCGTGTTTCACATTGCGCGCACGTATGAGCTGGGTGCGGCATCCTCGTTGATCTGGTATGCGCTGCTGGGGATTCTGGCGGCGGTGGTTTCCGTGACGTTTACCGATGGCCTGCTGAACGTTCGGGCGATCTTCAAGCGGTGGACGGCGGTGCCGAAGTGGGTGCATCCTGCGATTGGCGGACTGGCAACCGGCGGCATGGCAGTGGTGGGACTCTACTGGTTCCACCTCAACGGGATTGCGGGAGACCCTTACAAGACGCTTGAACTGGCCCTGACCGGCACGATGCCGCTGCTCTTCATGGTGGCGCTGTGTGTATTGAAGCTGGCCGCCACGGTGAGTTCGTACTCGAGCGGCGGTTCGGGCGGCATCTTTGCGCCATCGCTGTTTATGGGCTCGATGCTTGGGGGCGCTGTCGGCTATCTCGATGTGGCGGTGTTTCATCACTCGGCGGATTCTGTTGGCGCGTTCGCTGTGGTGGGAATGGGCGCAGTGTTTGCGGGGATCGTGCGGGCGCCGATGACTTCAATCCTCATTGTTTTTGAGATGACCGGAGGCTATGGGCTGGTGCTGCCGATGATGATTGCAAACATGAGCGCGTTTGTTCTGGCGCGGTATTGGCGGCCCATACCGGTGTACGAGGCCCTGCTGCTGCAAGATGGGATTGAATTGCCGCACGGATCGCGGCCACTCGATCCACCTTCGGCAGCCCATATCGACGCCGAAGAGCCGACGATGGATGCGACGGCCTGAAGGCAGGGATTGGGTCAGGGATCAGAGGTCAGCGAATCGGATACCTACTGCTTGCCGGGGTCCATGTTGTAGAGGAAGACGGCGCGGAGTTCTAGGTACGGACCGTGGAAGTCGCGCGGAAGAGGCGGGTAATTCGAGCCTGTGAGCGCGCCCCATGCAGCGCGATCGAGACCAGTATCGCCGGAGCGGCCCTCCAAAACCATGCTGCCCTCCATGATGCGTCCATTGGGAAGCACCTTGAAGCGGATGACGACCGCGCCTTTCTTATAGATGGGCGGGTTTACTTCATCCGGGATCAGCGGATCCCAGGTGTGCTCAGTCTCGCGATGCCAGCGAAGGAGCCAGGAACTGAAGTCGACGCCTTGGGTGTCACTGAGGACCTGAACGCCGCCGGAGCCTGCGCCGGGGTGCATGGGCATCTGAGCTGGACCACCTGGGATCGCGTTTGCGCCGGGGCCTGAGCGCGCACCGCGCATGGCATCGCGGAGCTGGTCAGCCGGATTGGCGGAGCCCATGGCGAAGTTGGGGCGAGCTGGAACGGCCTGCGGCCGGGGAGCCTCCGTAGGGGCGGGCTCAACCTTGGGCACTGGAGATGTGAGCGCCGGGTTTGCTGGAGGAGTCGTCGGCTCGGGGGTGATTTCGGGTTTCGGCGGAGGCGGAGCGGGCTTGCTCAACGCTTCGAGCGTTTTCTTGTCGACGCGCGGCTGTTTCTGGGTCGGAGTCGGAGTGACCTTCGGCTTGGCCTGAAGCCTCTTGATAACGTCAGGAGGAAGATCCAGGTAAGTCAGGTCCTTGCGCTGTTTGATGGCGTCGAAGGGATCGATGACGCGAGGCATGAAGACGTACTTCGGGAGCAGAATGGCGGCGAGAAGCAGCGCAATATGGAAGAGAAGCGCGATCCAGATGCCTTCGCGGAGGCGGGCCCAGCGACGTTCGTCCTCGAGCTCGCTGATCATCATCAGCAGCTCGTGCGTGTCGTAGTCTACCCAACGAGAAGTGGCCGCCCCGCGCGAGACGCGTCGTGACCCATTCGAGTCACCCGACGCGGGTTCGCGATCGACCGGAACGTCCTCTTCCCAGATTCGTTCGTCTTCGGGGTAACTGAGATTGAGGGGACCGGTACTGGCCTTCTTCGGGTGGGTCACCGCGGGTTTATCCCGCTCATTCGCGGTGGGTTTGGCTTCGCTGGTCGGCATGCTTCGGCGATGGCTGCCTCGGGCCGTGCGTTCCGGGCCAGCACTCAAATCGGATCCTTAGTTTCTATTCTCTCATTCCCGAGGATTGCGGCCAATCGGAACCCTGGGCGCACGATCCTGACCCGTACAATTGATCTTTTGCAGCTGCAGTGACTGAAGCAGCGCGAAGCTCCGCCCCATCCGTAAGTCGCGCTAGGGTTTGGACGTTTTGCGGAGGCGAAAGGGACGTTTTTGAAGCACTTTTTTCAGGCAATCTGGTCGAAGTGGAAGCTTGTCATCCTCCCGGTATTGATCAAGTGGGGTATTCCGGGCGCCGGGGCCGTCGCGGCGATGGATTCATCCACGATTCCGGTGCCGATGGATGCGCTGATCGCGGTCTGGGTGTGGAAGGACCAGCGCCACTTCTGGGCCTATTGTTTTATGGCAGCGCTGGGCTCGGCGATCGGTGGTCTGTTGCCCTACGCGATAGGACGTGCAGGCGGCGAACTGTTCATCCTGAAGCGGGTAAACCGTGAGCGCTACGAGCGCATGAAGCTGCGGTTTGAAAAGCAGGAGTTCCTCGCGATGGCGATCCCATCGGCCTTGCCTCCGCCCACGCCGTGGAAGGCATTCGTATTCGCCGCAGGCGTATTTGAGATGCGGGTGGCACCTTTCATGCTGGCGGTGTTCACAGGGCGGCTGGTTCGGTGGCTGATTCTTTCGCTGCTGGTCATCAAGCTTGGGCCGGAGGCCGTGCAGATCGTCGAGCGCCACGCATTGCTTGTCTTTCTGGTGGTGGGCGGCATCGCAGCGATCGGATTTAGCCTGTGGTTCCGGCGCAAACGGAAGACAGGCGAGATTCCGGAGCATCCGCTGAGCGGCTAGCTTTCCGTTTTCGGTTCCTAGAGAGGTTCGAAGCGCTCACGACTCCGAACGCTTCAGCAGATAGTCCAGCCCACCCACGCGGTACCAGCGGTATCCATACGGTTCGAGCAAAATCCGGTGGGTTCCGGTCTTTGTGGGCAGGCTGTGATCCTCTGATAGCAGATTGATGAGGCCCTGATCCCCGGTCGTCTTTCGATCCAGCCGCAATTGCAGTTCGAAAGGTTCGGCACACAAGTTGTGCAGCACAATGACGGAGTTATTGCGCCACTCGTAGCGCATGGCCAGTACCTGCGTGGTTTTCACGTTCAGGAACTTGAAATCTCCCCAGCCGATCTCCGGCACTTCTTTGCGCATGCGGATCATGCGCTCCATCCAGTTGAGCATTGAGTTTGGATCGCGCCGCTGCGCCGCCACGTTGACATGCTCATAGCCGTATGGTCCTTCGTGGATCACCGGCACTGCGGGCTTCGCGCTCTTGGTAAAGCCACCTTGCGGCTCAGTTGACCACTGCATCGGCGTTCGAGCGCACTCGCGTTCGGGAAGGCGAAGGTCGTCGCCCATGGCAATCTCGTCGCCATAACGGATCACCGGAGTGCCGGGCAGCGTGAGCATGAGGCTGTAGGCAAGCTCGAGCCTGCGCCGATCACCCTGCAGCATCGGCGCCAGCCTGCGCCGGATGCCGCGGTCGTACAGTTGCATGTTCTTATCAGGGCCGAACGCGTCAAAGACGGTCTGGCGCTGCGAGGCAGTCAGCCTGCCGAGGTCAAGCTCATCGTGATTGCGAAGGAAATGTCCCCATTGCGCGGTCGCGGGGCGCGAGCGCGTGTCGTCCATGGCCTTCATCAATGGTCCACAGTCACCGGATGCGAGAGCGTAAAACAGATGCTGGTTTACATCGAAGTTGAAGACCATTTGCAGCCGTTCGCCCGCGTCTCCGAAGTACTGCATGTCATGTTTCGGAGTGACATTCGCTTCTCCCAGGATCATCGCGCCGCTTTTGCGCCAGGACAGGAATTCCGTAAACGACCGCAGCATGTCGTAGTGTTCGACAGGGCGCTTTAACTCAGGACCTTTTTGCGAAATGACGAAAGGAACAGCGTCCATGCGAAAGCCATCCACGCCCAGTTGCAGCCAGAATCCCATGATCTTCAGAATCTCGGCCTGCACATCGGGATGTGTGGTGTTCAGGTCAGGCTGGAAATCGTAGAAGCGGTGAAAATACCAAAGCCGCGCTGTCTTGTGATAAGACCACGTCGTCTTCTGAACTCCTGGGAATACCATTCCCGTATTTGCGTCTTTGGGCCTCTTTGTCGACCAGACGAACCAATCGCGGTATTTGGACTGCGGATCGGAACAGGCGTCTTTGAACCACGCATGCTCATCCGAAGTGTGGTTTACAACCAGATCAATAATCACGCGCATTCCGCGCTGTTTGCAGCCGCGCGTGAACTCGACGAAGTCACCCAGCGTGCCGTAGCGCGGATCGACTGCGTAGTAATCGCTGACGTCGTAGCCGTTGTCTCGGCCTGGCGAGCACTGGAATGGCATCAACCAGAGAGCGGTGACGCCCATGCCATGCAAATAATCGAGCCTTCTGAGAAGGCCCTGGAAGTCGCCGACTCCATCGCCATTCGCATCCATATATGTGGCGACAGAGAGACAGTAGAAGATTGCGTTCTTGTACCAGAGATCGTTAATCATGCTTCTTGATGTCCGCGAACAACTGCGGGGGAGTACTTGGTGGGATGCAGGATTTGAGTTGGTGGAAGCACGCCGTTGTGTATCAGATCTATCCGAGATCGTTTCAAGATAGTAATGACGATGGGATCGGGGATCTGAACGGCATATGCAATCGCATTGATTACCTCGTCGAGCTTGGCATCGATGCGATTTGGATATCGCCGATCTACCCGTCTCCCATGGCGGACTTCGGATACGACGTCGCCGATTACTGTGGCATTGATCCAATCTTCGGCACAATGGAAGATTTCGATCGACTGCTTGAAGAGGTACACCGACGCCGGCTGCGACTGATTCTGGATTTTGTTCCGAACCATACTTCTGATCAGCATCCATGGTTTGTTGAGAGCCGGACGTCGCGCGAGAATCCTAAGCGCGACTGGTATATCTGGCGCGACCAGCCCAACAACTGGCAAAGCCATTTCGGCGGGTCGGCATGGGAGTTAGAGAAAGAAACCGGCCAGTACTACCTGCACGAGTTTCTGAAAGAGCAGCCTGACCTGAACTGGCGAAATCCGGCGGTCAAGTCGGCTATGTTTGAGGCTCTTCGCTTCTGGCTGCGCAAAGGTGTGGACGGATTCCGTGTGGACGTAATGTGGCTGATGATCAAGGACGATCAATTCCGCGATAACCCGCCGAATCCGGGCTACGCGCTGGGTCAAGGATCGCGCGCCCAGTTCCTGCCCGTCTACGATGCGGACCGTCCGGAAATTCATGCGCTCGTAGCGGAGATGCGAGGCGTGCTGGAGGAGTTTGGCGATCGCGTCCTCATTGGAGAAATCTATCTGCCTGTTCCGCGTTTGATGGACTACTACGGGCAGCACTTAGGTGGGGCAAATCTCCCGTTCAATTTCCAGCTGCTGCAGTGTGCCTGGACGGCCGACGAACTGGCGCGCACTATCAGCGGTTACATGGCCGCGTTGCCCGACGGTGCATGGCCTAACTGGGTGCTTGGCAATCACGATAAGTCGCGAATCGCATCGCGGATTGGCTTGCTAAAGGCACGCGCGGCGGCAATACTCCTCCTCTCGTTGCCGGGAACATTGACCATCTACAACGGTGAAGAGCTGGGTATGCAGGATGTGCCGATTCGGCCTGAGGAAGTGCAGGATCCCGCGGAGAAGCGGCAACCGGGAATCGGAATGGGACGCGATCCTGAGCGAACGCCGATGCCGTGGGACAGCTCACCCCCAGGCGGTTTCACCAGCGGCATACCCTGGCTGCCGATTGGTGACGTCAACCTCGCTGTGAACGTTCAGTCGTCAAAGGAGGAACCCGATTCAATGCTCTCCCTGTATCGGCGCCTGCTTCGCCTTCGTCGCGAGGAAACGGCACTCGTGTGGGGCCGGCTTACGGATGTTTCCTCGACGGATGACGTGCTCCAATTCCTCAGGTCCGGCACAGACGAGCGCTTCGTGTTCGTGATGAATCTGGCAGAAGAGCGGCGTCAGGTTGTAATCGGATCGGGAAAGATTGTGGCTTCTACCAGCCTGCGTCGAGAGGGCGAGAGTGTCAGCGGTGCGATTGGGCTGGAACCTGCCGAGGCGCTGATCGTCAAAGTGGGCTTGTAGCTATACGGCTAATTGGCAACGCGGTGTTAACCAACGCCTTCGTACCCTAACGGGTGGACGCGACGAAGCTCGGTGTGTGTTTCGAAATGAGACAATTGGGGAAGCTTTCGAGGAGAACCGTCAAAGCATGCTGCCCGTTCTGTCAACCCATCTCTTCCTGAAACAGCGGCTCCACCCAGGGATCCTGGAAACGGCTGCTCGCTGCGGCGCACAAGGGGTGGAGATTTTTGCTGCCCGGCAGCACTTCGATTACACGAGCCGCGAGCACGTCTCGGAACTCGCCGGGTGGTTCGCTTCCAATCCTCTTCAGCCATGGTCAATGCACGCCCCGCTTTGGCCAGACCGCGAGATGGGTCGCGCGGGGGCTCCTGCCGTCAACCTCGTGCACACGGAGAAGTCCCGGCGTATCGAAGCAATGGATGAAATAAAGCGTGCTCTCGAAGTAGCCGAGCATATTTCGCTACAGAAGCTCGTCGTTCATCTCGGCGAGAACTTTGACAGCTTTTCAATGCGACTGCTGGAATATGCCACCACGGCTCTGGAGCACCTTGGCGCTTTCGCGAAACCTCTAGGCGTGCGGGTACTGGTGGAAAATCTTACCAGCGACGCCGCCTCGCCTGAGCATCTGATGGCGATCCTCGACATGGCTCACCTTGACCAGATTGACGTTTGCCTCGACCTTGGCCATGCTCACATGGCGCCCGGAATTGCCGAGGCCATCGGCATCTTCGGCAAGCGCATTGCGCAGCTGCACGTGCACGACAATCATGGGCTCCGGGATGAACACCTTTGGCCAGGCGACGGGACTATCGACTGGTCCGCTACCCTCGAAGCCCTCAAAGCGCTGCCGACTCCGCCGGCTGCCGTTCTGGAAATCGGCTACAACCTCGATGACGCTCCCGCGGCCGTTCCTGACCGCATCAAGAGCGCGTTTGAGAAGATTTCCTGATCACTAGCGGGAGTCGGGCATGTTTTTGTCGATCTGCGTGCCAGGTCTGTATCGGTGGGCGATCCGGAATCTGACTTTCGCGCCTCGCTGCCCATCACCTACGTAATCCCCAATCCATGCAATTCGGAACAGATCGCTTGAATGCCCCGACCTGCTCCGCTGATCCTGTTTGGAACAAGTTGCCGGAAGCGACAAGGTCTGAGGAGCCAACCGGCTCTGTCCGTCGTATTCCGGCATTGACGTTTCGCTGCAACTCTGCGCCGCTTGTTGCCCCTGGATTTGCGAGAACCTCACGACATCCGATCGGCCGCTCAGCTGTAACTGTCCCCGCCCTTCGGCTCGCGTGAACTACCAGGGGGCAGTCGTGCTGCAACAATCGAGAACGATATTTCTTATCTTCGCCGCTTCTCTTCTTGCTGGTTGCGGAAGCGTCACTCGAACCCCGCCCACATCGACCGGCAATCCGCCGTCTTCACCTCAGCCGACCGCTCTCAGCATCAGCACGACCAGTCTCTCCAGCGGCACTGCCGGAGGCGCATACACGGCTTCGATATCCGCGACCGGTGGAACGACTCCGTACGCGTTCAGCGCTACCGGACTACCGTCGGGACTCTCGATCGGCTCAGCTAACGGTTCGATCTACGGCACGCCCCCACAGAATGCTGTCGGCACCTCTGTCGTTTCTTTTTCGGTAAGCGATTCATCGCAACCGACACAAACTGCAACTGCAAAACTCAACATCACCATCAATCCGGCAGTATCGCCTTCTGTGTGCAATCAGTTGAGCACGGGCGACAATGCAAGCCTCAACGGCTATGTGCCCTTCCCATCAACGAGCCCCTGGAACACCGACATCTCGAACGCGCCACTCGATCCGAACAATTCTGTGATTACGTCCGCGTCCGGATTTGCCGGCCTTCATCTTCATCATGACTTCTCGTCCACCGCGGGCGGAAACTACGGAATTCCCTATGTCGTAGTTGACTCCAGCACGACTCCTCCGGTGTCAATCTCCGTGCAGGATTACGCAAGTGAAAGCGACGTCGCCTATGCACCTTTCCCGATTTCCGCGCCAATCGAGGGATCACCCGCCGACTGCTCGGGCTGGCCTGACACTTACATGGGCGACTCACATGTGCTGGTACTCGATCGCGCGACGTGCTTTCTATACGAGACTTTTAACACGCATCGCTGCAATGGCTCATGGACTTCATCGTCAGAGACAATCTGGGATATGCAGAGCTACGAGCAGCGCCCATGGGGTTGGACCTCTGCCGATGCTGCCGGACTGCCCATCTTCCCGGGCTTGATCCGCTATGACGAAGTCGCCTCGGGAGCGATCAACCACGCCATTCGCTTCACCATGCAGCAGACCAAGAACGATGCCAATGGCGGCTACTTCGTAGAGCCCGCCAGTCACGCTGCCGGCACTACCTATGGCGCGAACAACATCATGGGTATGCGTGTTCGATTGAAGGCGTCATTCGACTTGTCCGGCTTCTCGAAAGAGAACCAGATCATTCTCACGGCAATGAAGAAGTACGGGATGATCCTTGCCGACAACGGGAGCTACTTCTACTTCCAGGGGGTTCCCGACCCGCGATGGAACGATGATGATCTGCACAAACTGGACGCCATCCAGTCGTCAAATTTCGAAGTCGTCCAGATGACGCCCTCGTGGCCTGGATACGATAGCGGGACCGCGCCGACGGGCCAGCCACCCAGCATCAACAGCTTCGCCGCGAGCAGCACCTCGATCAGCGCCGGCACGCAGGTAACACTCACCTGGGCGACTACTAACGACAGCTATGATTTCATCGATAAGATTGGTGGCGTCCACGGCGGCAGCGTTACGGTCGTACCAACAGCCACGACCACCTACACGCTAAGCTCGACGAACCAGTATGGCCGCTCCACAGCAAAGGTGACGATCACGGTACACTGAACACTGCTTTTGCTAGTGCGCGCGTTCTGATTGGGCAAAGAGTTGCGGGCCATCTTGCTCTGCGAGATGGTGCCGCTAGCAGATTCTAGGTAACTGCTCCCCGATTTGGGTGGCGATCACACGATTCGAACCCATCTGTGTGCGGGCTACCAGCATGCGAGGATGCTGCGCGGTTACGACGCCGATTCTTGCTGCGTCTCTGCCGAGCGGATGATTCCGTAACACCTTCAGGGCGCGATCAGCTGCGTCCGCCGCGATGAAGAATACTGCTTTGCCCTCGTTAGCCACGTACACCGGGTCGAGCCCGAGCAGTTCGCACGCTGATTGCACTTCGCTTCGCACCGGCACCTTTGACTCGTCAATCTCGATGCCAATGTTCGAAGCCGTCGCAATCTCGTTCAGTGTCGAAGCAAGTCCACCGCGTGTGGGATCACGCATCGTGTGCACTGACGTTCCTACAGCATCGAGCACATCTGCGATCATCCCGTTCAAGGCTGCGCAGTCGGATCGGATCTGGCTTTCGAATTCCAACCCTTCGCGCACGCTCATGATGGCCATGCCGTGGTCGCCGATGGTTCCGGAGACGAGCACAACGTCGCCCACCTGTGCGCGGTTCGGGCCCACGCTGATTCCCTGCCGGATAAGGCCCACGCCGGCCGTATTGATATAACAGCCGTCTCCGTGCCCGCGCTCGACGACTTTTGTGTCTCCGGTAACGATGCGGACACCCGCCTTCGCTGCGGCCTCCGCCATCGCATTCACTACGGCTGCAAGCTGTGCCAGCGGAAAGCCTTCCTCAAGAATGAAGCTGGCGCTGAGGTACTTCGGGTCTGCGCCGGAGACGGCAACATCGTTCACGGTGCCGTTGACCGCTAGCTCTCCGATCGAGCCGCCCGGAAAGAACAGAGGCTGCACCACAAACGAATCCGTACTCATGGCCAGCCGTCCAGAGCCGATCTCGAACACCGCTGCATCTCCCAAGTTTTCTAACGCAGGGTTACGAAATGCGGGCAGGAAGAGATGCTCGACGAGTTCGTTGCCCAGCTTCCCGCCTCCGCCGTGGCCCATCACAATGGTCGGATAATCCCTGAGCGGGAGGGGACATATCCAGTTGGAGAAATCAGGCGTGCCATTATCGGGCATGCGCTACTCCAGCACTGGCCAGTTCGTCCGCCGAGAGGAACCGCCCGTAGTTGAAGTACGCTGCGCAAGCGCCTTCGCTCGAAACCATCGTCGCGCCCAGTGGATGGCGCGGTGTGCACTGCTTGGCGAATGCCGGGCACTCGGCCGGCTTTATCGCGCCGCGCAGCACATCTCCGGACTTACACAACGGCGACTCCTCTGTATGAATGCCGCGAATCTGGAAGCGCTCCTCGGCATCGAAGTCGCGGTAGTTGTCATTCAGACGCCAGCCGCTCCTGGGGATAACGCCGATGCCGCGCCAGGAACGATCGGTGATTTCGAAGACTTCCGCGAGAAGGCGCTGCGCTTCAAGGTTTCCCGCATAGGTAACAATGCGCTCGTAGGCATTCTCGACGTGGTGCTCGCCTTTTTCGAGCTGGATCACGGCGCGCCGGATGCCGTCGAGGAGATCGAGGGGCTCGAAGCCGGTGACGACGATTGGAATCTGAAACTGATCTGCAAGCGGCGGATATTCCCAGAAGCCCATCACGCTGCACACATGCCCCGCGGCAAGGAACGCCTGGACCTGATTCTCAGGGGAACTCATGATCGCTTCGATCGCCGGTGGAACGAGAACGTGCGAAACGAGGAGCGAGAAATTCTTGATGCCGCGCCGCTTGGCGAGGTGAACGCTCATGGCGTTTGCAGGCGCGGTAGTTTCGAAACCGACCCCAAAGAAAACGACCTGCTTGTCGGGATGCTTGACGGCAAGCTCTACCGCATCCAGAGGCGAGTAGACGACGCGGACGTCACCCCCGCGGCCCTTGATCTGGAAGAGATCTGCGTCGGTGCCAGGGACGCGGAGCATATCGCCAAAGGAACAGAAGATGACGCCGGGCTGCGCTGCGATGGCGAGGGCCTTGTCGATCAGCGCGAGAGGCGTGACGCAAACGGGGCAGCCGGGTCCGTGGATCATTTCGATGCCTGGCGGCAGCATCTGGTCGATGCCATTGCGGATGATGGAGTGTGTCTGGCCGCCACAGACTTCCATGATCTTCCACGGACGAGTCGCTACCTGCCAGATCTCGCGCGCCATGCGCTGCGCGATTTCACCATTGCGGAACTCATTCAGGTACTTCATTGGGCTGACCCACTTTTATCGGGGGTACTTGCCCGAAGGTTCTTTCCCGTAAGGTCGCAGCTTCCGTCGGGGCAAGCGGATTGCGGGGCGTTAGCGGCACGGGCGAAGGCCTCCTCTTCGGTCGCCAGTTCTTCGTCGAGCGCACCCATCTTCCGAAAGAGGTCGAGAGTTTCGAGAGCGCTCTGTTCGTCAATTTTTGTGAGTGCAAAGCCAACGTGAACAATCGTATAGTCGCCGACTACGATCTCAGGGACATAGTCCAGGCAGACGTTTTTGACCACCCCGCCGAAGTTCACGCGGCCCATGCGGACGTGGCCATCGGCAGTGATTTGTTCCACTTTTCCGGGGATTGCCAGGCACATAGCAACCCTCTTATACGCCCGCGAGGATGGGCTCAGATGTGATTTAAATCACCTCAATCTCGCTTCCGAGCTTTGACCGCCGCCCGGATCTCGTTCTCGGCTACGCGGAGCTTGACCATCTTTTTCAGCAGGGCTGCTGGAAGGGGTTTGTCCTGCGGGAACTGGAGTGTGCCCTTGGAGGTGCGGTAGTTCTTCAGCTCGTCCTTCATCTGGTCGATCAGGGAAGCCTGCATGGGGAAAAAGCTGCAGTGGTCCCTAAAGGCAGCGTAGCCGACGAGTGCCCCTTTATAGCGGAAGGCGGGCATGCCGTAGCTGAGGCCTTCGGTGGCTCCTTTGGGAACCGCGGAGCGGATTATCGCACGGACTTTCTCCAGAGTTGTTCGCGCAGGCTCTGGGACATTGGCGAGGTAGGCATCTACGCCGTCCGCTGAATCGGCGAGCTTTGGTTTTGCAGTGGCGGAGGTTGCGGTCTTTCGCATTGCTTTCTCCGGGAAGTGTTTATCGGGCCGATCGAGACTCTGCCAGATATGCAAGCCATTCTGCCATGCCCGCTCCGGTTTTTGCCGATGTTTCGAAAATGCGAATGCCGGGGCGGATCTCTGTGATGTTCCTGAGGGCTGTTGCGCGGTCAAAGCCGACGGCTTCGGCGATGTCGATCTTAGTGACTACGGCGACATCGGCGGAGTTGTAGAGCGTCGGGTATTTGAGGGGCTTGTCTTCGCCTTCGGTGACGCTGAGAAGGGCGACGCGAATTCTTTCACCGAGATCGTAGCTGGACGGGCAGACGAGATTCCCGACGTTCTCGATGAAGAGGTAGTCGAGATCG
>DATJEO010000141.1:0-12659 GCA_035496515.1 Occallatibacter sp. | reverse complement strand
AGCTGAGCCGCAGCCGACGATGAGATAGTCAACTTCATCGGTATCGCGATAGCGGCGCATCGGAACGTCGATATGCTGCATCGGCCCAAGACTGTGATGGCCGTTTCCTTTGGATCGGAATGGTCCGAACAGGGGTGTCTTCACTGGCTTTCATCCGGAATAGATTCGTTCTGGCGCGACTCGGTGTGGAGATGGTGCGTGGACTCCGTGGTATCGGAGACGGAGTAACGCGGTGCGCCCCACTCGTAGCGCTGCTCTTCGACCTCCCATGGTTCGGGCTCGCCTCGTTCCAAGCGCGTGTAGGCGCGGGGATAAGCTGGGCCTCCGAAGCCGATCTCATCCCAAGCCCACGGATGCGAATAGTAGGCTTCGATTGCATCCTGCAACAGCAGAAGCCAGAACCGGCCGATTGGCATCTGCTTCCAAATCTCCTTGGCGGCGGCGGGTTTGCCGTCGTGGATGGACTGGAGAATGATGTCTTGCTGCAGGTGTGGAAGATCAACGAAATCGGCGCTGTAGCGAGACTGCGATTCTGCGTTAATGGCGATCTCGCCGAGGCGGTAGGCTTCGCGATCCGGTGGCATCTTCTCGTAGCGATAGCCAACACCTCTGTTGCTGTAGAGGCGTTCGTCGAGCCTCTCCAGCAGAGGAATGCGGCGTTCGGGAACGCGGTCGGTCTGGGGCAGAATATGGTCGAAGACTGCACGCCAGAAGCGCGCTGACTGGGCGTCGAAATGTCGGATGCGCGGAATATTTTTTACACGATCGTTGACGAGATCGCGCGTGGTTCTGTCCCAGTAGGCCTGCTGCGACAGCGTGCTGTAACCGCTGTAGTAGCCGGGTTGTTCTGAAGGCAAGATGGCCTCTCCACTTTCAGCGTTGCGTGGGAGAAGTGACGTATCCACGTCCGGCGGAAGCCTCTTTGCGGATTTGCGGGATTGTTTACTCATGCGCGGCTCCTGCGAAGAAGGCTCGCGAGGATGCCGAGCATTCCAGCGGCACCGAAGAGAAGGGGAGCGAAGATCGGTGGACCATAAATGATGTTGTAGATGAGGTGCTTCGTTCCGCCAGGGCGGCGCAGGACTCCGCGCGCGTGATAGAAAAAGCCCACGGCGGAGTCTGCCGCAGCAACAGCGGAGAGGGCAGGCAAGGTCGTAGCCGCCACACGACGGCTGCGCACGGCCGCAAACGAAGCGGCTGCAAGCGCGGGCGCGATGATAATCGGCGTCCACTGCACTGCGTAACGGAAGTTATTCTTGTAATGCGAGTAGTAAGCTTCGAATCCGCTGAGCAGCGCACTGATGCCGGTGATGATAGCTACCTGCCGCTGGAAGGCGCCTTCGCGAATATCCTGCTCCTCGGAGATGAGCTCGCGGCCTTCTCTCGCGGGGAGAAAGCGAGCGAGCCACGTGTCAGTGCCGCTGCGGTCTCTTCCCTCAATATCGCTCGCGTCTTCACGCTGAAGGTATGAGGCGATGAGTCCGAGGTAGGCGCTCGTTCCGAAGAGAAGGGGCGCGAAGATGGGTGGTCCCATGATTATGTTGGTCATCGGAAGACGCCATCCACCAGGCTTGCGGTGTATGCCGCGGATATGGAAGTAGAAGCCAACGCTCGCATCGACAAGAGTGACTGCGGCGGCAAGGCGAAGAAAAGTACGCGCGGCTCGGCGACTAAAGAATGCAGCCACCCCCGCGACCGCAAGCACTGCGCTCAGGATGACGGGGGTGTACATTACTCGACGGCTATAACTTCCGCGGTAGTGCTCGTAGGCCACTTCGAGGCCGCTGAATACGCTAGTCGCGGCTGTGAACAATGCGAGCGAGCGCTGGAAACGGCCTTCGCGTATACGATTCTCCAGCGATTTGAGTTCATTGACGGGATGGAGAATCTGTATTCTGCTGTCGGTCATCCGGAGCCTTAAATCACCTCGCGCAACTGATCTTCAGCGATCGTCTCGATAATCTTTGCCGCATCCCTCTGTCCGCGAACGAGAGACTTGGCAAATTTATATGCCTGCTCGGTGGTGACCTTGCCGGGCATTGGCGGTTCGTTTGGATCAACGACTGCCTGAATGAGAACCGGGCCTGGATGCGCTAGCGCTTTGCGAAGGGTAGTTTCAGCTTCTTCGGGTCTCTCGATGGTGAAACCACGTGCGCCGCAGGCCTCGGCGATTTTTTCGAAGTCGATAGGATGCAGTTCGACACCGAATTCAGGATTTCCTTCGAGTATCATCTGCTCCCATTTGATCTGGCCGAGCACGTTGTTCTTGACCACAACAACAGCGACGCGCATTTTGTACTTCACAAGGGTCGCAAGTTCGGCCATGAGCATGCTTAGCCCGCCATCTCCAACTACGCAGACGACCTGGCGACCGGGGTAAGCAGCGGCGGCGCCGATGCTGTAAGGCAGGCCATTGGCCATTGTTGCAAGCGAGCCAGAGAGCGAGAACTGCATCGATCCGCGCATCTCGATCTGACGCGCCGACCAGGTTGCGATGGTGCCGCTATCGGCGGTGATAATGGCATCATCTTCAAGCAGCTTGTTGAGGTTGTAGGTGACTACCTGCGGCTTCATGGGCATGTCGGCGCGGGTGCCACGTTCTTCCATAAGCTCGTTCCAGGTTTTCATCCTGTCCTGCGACTTCTTCAAAAACTTATTGTTCTTTCTCTTGAGAAGAGGAAGCAGGTGATGAAGGACGGCTTTGGCATCTCCGACCAGCGCTAAATCAACGGGATGGCGCAGACCAACGCGGGTGGGATCGATTTCAATCTGGACGCATCTGGCTTGACCGGGCTTGGGAAGGAAATCCATGTACGGGAAGCTGGTGCCGATCATGATGAGCGTGTCGCATTCTTCCATGGCGTCCACTGATGGTGCGGTGCCGAGCAGGCCGATACCGCCGGTGGTGTACGGACTGCGGTCGGGTAGCACTCCTTTGCCAAGCAACGCCTTGACGACAGGACCTCCGACGGTTTCCGCGAGTTGGGCGACTTCTTCGCGGGCCTTCAGTGCTCCACGCCCGACGAGAATGGCTACACGAGAGCCGTCGTTGATGACTTCCGCTGCCCGGCGAAGTAATGAATCAGCAGGGACTGAAGTGGGCGGATGTTCCCAATCTCCACTGTGTCCCTTTACGTTTGCAGAGCTGCGCATCTTTTCCGAGACCGGCCACTCCTGGATGTCTTTTGGTATGCAAATGTGCGCTACGCCGCGGCGACCGTAAGCAGTGCGCACAGCCATGTCGACGACGTTGACCGCGTGAGCAGGGCCCATGACGCGTTGATTGAACTCAGCGACATCGATGAAGAGCTTGTCGAGATCGACGTCCTGCTGGTAGTCCATGCCGATCAGATCGTGAAATGTGTGACCGGTAATGGCGAGAACCGGGACCTGGTCGCATTTGGCATCATAAAGACCGTTGAGCAGGTGAATACCGCCGGGGCCGGAAGTTGCAACGCACACTCCTAGCCGTCCGGTGTACTTGGCATATCCAACTGCCGCGAATGCAGCGGCTTCCTCATGCCTGACCTGTATGAAGCGCAACTTATCCTGATGAGTTCTCAGCGACTCAAAGAATCCATCGACACCGTCTCCCGGTAAGCCGAAGATGGTATCAACACCCCACTCAATCAGCCGCTCAACAATCAGATCAGAAACCTGCTTAGCCATGAAAACTCCTGACTCTTGTCCTTCCGCCTTGGATGCGGAGGATCCGCCGTGCGTGGTTTAGAGGGTTGCACGGAATTTCTCAATATCCTGTCTTTTCAGCTCTAATCCCATTCCGGGGCGCGAGAGATCGGGCGCCATTTGGCCCTGTCGAGGCTCGCAAAAGCCATCGAAGAAGATTCGCTCTATGCGCGCATGGTCGTGAAAGAATTCCATGTGGACGGCGCGCGGGACCGCGCAGCACGCATGAAGGTGCATGCTGGGTCCGCAGTGAGATGAGAGCGGAATGTTGTGCGCCCAGCAAAGGGAAGCAGCATCAAGAAATCCGCTGATGCCGCCACAGCGAGTGCAGTCAGCCTGCAGGATCGTCACTGCTTGCGAGTCGAGCATGCCGCGGAAGTACCAGGCCGTGTAGCCGTATTCGCCGGCGGCAATGTCCATTCCGAGCGGTGCGCGACGACGGACCTGGTCGAGACCGAGCAGATTGTCGGAGCTAACTGGCTCTTCGAACCAGCAGACACCCTGCTGTGCGAAACAATGGGCGAGCTCAACAGCTTGCGTGACAGTGTAGGCGCCATTCGCATCGACAAAGAGTTTACAATCGTTTCCGATTGCCTGGCGAGCTGTGATGACGCGGTCGGGATCGCGCTCAGGTTCTGAGCCGATTTTCATTTTCACCATATTGAAGCCCTGCTCTGCCCAGCCGCCAAGTTGTTTTGTGAGCTGCTTGTCAGAGTAGATTGTGAAACCACCGCTGCCGTAGACGGGGATTGATGGACGGACCTGTCCCAGGAAGCTAACAAGAGGGAGATTCACGAGACGCGCGCGGAGATCCCAGAGCGAGTTATCTATGGCCGAGACAGCCATCATTGCGATACCGGTTTCGCCGAGGTTGCGGATCGCAGCGAGGAGTTTTTGGAGTGTGGCGGCGTGGCAGAAAGGGTCAGAGCCGATGACGATTTCGTTCAGCAGTTTATGAGCGAGGACTGCCGTGGAATGGTCGGCGTAGGTATAGCCGACGGCTCGCGTGGAGCCGCACTCAAGCTGGACCAGCACCATTGAAGTGCTGTTCCAGCTGAAGGTTCCGTCGGCTTCCGGAGAATCCGTTGGAACCGTATAGAGGGAGACGAAGCCGGCCGTGATCTGGTGGCTCACCAATCAGGTGAGATGCGGATTTCTCGCGCGAAGGAGACCGAGCTCGTTTTGATTAGAGCGAGTACCCGACTTCTTCGCTTCGGGCACGCTCGCTGCTGAAGTCGGTGGCCCCGACGACGCCTGCTTCGACAAAGCTGTTTCCTGTGAACACGGCAGCGGCCGGAGAATCAGAGAAGCCGAACACTTTGGGAATCATGAAGGAGGAAGCCGCAAATGCGGCATCCATCTGACCGTGAACACGGAATGGAATCACTTTTTTGACGCCGAGCGGATAATCGGTAAGCAGCGATTGAACAAGGACGAATGATCCTGTGAGAAGGGCGGCTAGTGCAGCACGCGGCTCGCTCTTGCGGCATACGTAAGCCATTCCCAGAAAGAATGCGGCATGACAATAGTCGATCATCCCATGTTTGCGAGCGTCGATGATCTTGGGGAGGCGGTTTTCAAGTTCGTTCACGGCGGCGGTAGCGATGGACATCAGACTTCTCCTCTCGGCGGCTTGGATGCCACTAACCGAAAAGAGTAGGTCTCGCATTCGCGGGGCATTAGCGGGCTATTGCGATTCCGCCGGTGGCCTCGCAGCGATCACAGTTACCGCAGGGGCCGCTCAAGTCGTCGCCGAAATAGCGAAGGAGGAAGACACGACGGCAGCTTCGACCTTCAGCGTACTGTTGCATCTGCTGCAGGCGACGGCTCCTCAAGTTTTTGAGTATCTGCTGCTGTTCTGAGGCGGCCTCAACTAACTGTGCTGGTGTTTTCTTCTGAACCAGCTGAATCTCGCCGGAGTTGAGCTTTTCCGCGGCGCCTACCTCTTCGAGTTTATGAACGATATTGATGACCTTGCGCTGAGAGAGGCCGGTTTCGTTGCTCAGCTCTCGAGGATTTGTTGATTTGTCTTTGGAGACGAGCGCGTCGGTGATGGCCTGCAGGTCGGCCGAGTTTACCCGGCCTGCGCCTGTTTTGTACCGCTGTGAGGAGATGTCGCCCGGGCGGTAGAAGAGCACCGCTTCAGCAGGCTCGCCGTCGCGACCGGCACGGCCGACCTCCTGATAATAGCCATCGACTGAATCGCTGACGTCAGCGTGATAGACGAAGCGGATGTCCGGCTTATCGACACCCATTCCGAAGGCGTTGGTTGCGACGATAACGGGGACCTCTCCGTTCATGAATCGGTCCTGAATCTCATCGCGATCTTTTGTCTTCAATCCGCCGTGATAGAAGACAGCATTGACTCCGCGGTCTCTCAGTTCTTTTGCGAGAGTCTCGGCGTGTTTGTGGGTCGCGACGTAGACGATGCCGGGCTTCTCAGCGAACTCGACACGTTTGACCACGGCCTCGAATTTTTCGTCTTCTTCGCTGAAGAGATCTACGCGCAGAGAAATGTTCGGACGGTCAAAGCCATGCACGAAAACCCGCGGATCGCGCATTCCGAGTCTCTCGATGATCTCGGAACGGACCTCTTTCGACGCTGTCGCGGTCATCGCCAGCACCACCGGGCGATCGAGGGCTTCGATCACGTGGGCCAGTTCAAGATAATCTGGCCGGAAATCATGTCCCCAGTGACTGATGCAGTGCGCCTCATCAATGGCAAAGAGGGAAACGCCCGCACTGCGGAGGCGATCGAGGGTTTCAGGATTGCGAAGCTGCTCAGGCGCCAGAAAGATGAATTCGATTTCACCTTCGGCAATTCGGTCCAGAGTTTCCTGATGTTCGGCGGCACTGAGGGTCGAGTTGACGACGGCGGTCTCGTCGAGGTCGCTGGCCTGGATCGAGTCCGCCTGATCTTTTTGAAGAGCGATGAGCGGAGAAATGATGACTGTTGAGCCCGCGAGCAAGCTGCCGGCGATTTGATAGACGGCCGATTTGCCTGAGCCGGTAGGTTGGACGAGCAAAGTGTCTCGTCCCTCCAGGAGGCTTTGGATAGCTTCGCGCTGGCCGGGCCGCAGGGACTTGAACCCGAGAAGTTTCTGGGCTGCGGCAGAGATGTCGATTGGTTTCCTGCTACGGGAGGGCATAAAGGTGACGATTTGTTGGATGCAAAAGTTGAGGGAGTGATGTCCCTCAATGTTTGGCAATGTGAAGAATGGACTATCGGCTGCTTCGGCGGGACTCGGCGAGTAGAGCGCCCGGGATGGCTGCGAGAGGAAGAACGCGGTCGGCAGCGCCGAGTTTTATTGCTTCTTTGGGCATACCAAAAACCACGCAGCTCTCTTCGTCCTGCGCAATGGTTCGAGCGCCTGCTCTCTTCAATGCAAGCATACCTTGCACTCCGTCGGAACCCATGCCAGTAAGGATGGCAGCAGTGGCATGCGGACCGGCGGCCTCAGCCACGGAATGGAACAAGACATCCACAGCCGGACGCTGAAAACAGACTAGGGGGCCGTCTTTGATCTCAATGCGATATCCCGCAGGTGCGCGGCGGAGGAGCATATGGAAATTTCCTGGAGCTACGAGGGCAAGACCGGCCTCGAGCTTATCGCCGTCATGCGCCTCCCGGACCTGGATTGCGCAGAGCTCGTTGAGGCGATTCGCGAAGGAACGGGAAAAAACGGCAGGGATGTGTTGAGCGATGACCACCCCGGGGCAGTTTTTGGGAAGGTCGGCCAGTACTCTGCGGATGGCGTCTGTTCCGCCTGTAGAGGCACCGATCGCGATGACGGCGGAGGGCGGAAACGGCTGGGAGGTATTTAGAGGGACGGAAGAGGTTGTTGGCGACGAGGTAGGCGGAATCTCTTTCGGGCGTGTCAGGCGGGCAATTTTAGCGGCGCGGATTTTGGAGGCCAGGCTAAGCCGCAGTTCTCCGACTGATTGTGGGCCGCCCGGTTTTGCCAGGACATCGATTGCGCCGGCTTCGAGAGCCTGAGCTGCGGTTCGGCTTGATGCAATGCCAAGGGAGCTGATTACGATCACCGGCATGGGCTGATAGTGCATCACTTTCTTGAGGAACGTGAGCCCATCCATGCGGGGCATTTCTATGTCAAGCGTGAGTACATCTGGCTTTAAGGAGAGGATTTTGTCACGAGCGACGAAGGGGTCCGGCGCGGTTCCTACAACTTCGATATCGGGTTCGCTCGACAGGGCGTCGGTGAGAACCTTGCGGACAATTGCGGAATCGTCGACGACCAGGACCTTGATTCGATTTTGGCCTGTCATGCGGATTCACTCGAAGACATCGAGACAGTAAGGATTCCGCGCTCGATCGCAAAACTCTGCTGAACCTGAACGATTCCGTTTGAGTTGGAGGCTTTTCCGCCACGCAACCCGGGAGAGCCGAGAGTGAAGCAGCCACGTGCCGGCATTTTCGAGACGATGCAACCACAGAGCATATTCGCCAATTCGCAGACGACATGCCCGATTTGGATGTCGCTGAGAGAATCCTCGGATTCTCCGAGAAACGATGCCGCCAGGCTGGCTGCTGCGGCTTTCGCAATACGGACGCCGACGGTTCCGGAGGTCTCACCTGTGAAGGCCACATCCGCTTCCAACTCGGCACTCGGATCGGGTTGGCAAGGACCGGAGCTCTCAGAGAAGAACATCGTTTCAAGGACATCATCAACGGCAAGGGTGAGAAGACGATCGAGGTCATTCCTAGACATGTTGGGCTCCGAGGACCTTTTCAACTTCGTCGCGCAATGTTTCAGGTACGAACGGTTTTGAGATATAGCCTTTCGCACCCAGCTTCATCATGCGGCTGATGCGCTCGGGGCTCGCGTCAGTGGAGACGACGATGACAGGAATATCTCGCAGCATTTCATCCGACTCCAGTTGCCTGACAAGCTCTTCCCCATTCATTCGCGGCATATTGATGTCCGTCAATACGAGATCAACCCATTGTTCGTGCAGCAGTTTCAATGCGGCTTCGCCGTCTCCCGCCTCGCAGTACTCACCAACGGCAAGTCCTGTCAGTTGCACCACTTTGCGAAGGAAGACTCTCATCACCGGCGAGTCGTCTACGATCAGGATGTTTAGCGCCATGAAGATCCCTCCCCGGGGTCGGCTGCACGGGGGCCGCGAGCGCTCATCTCCCAACGTTTGCCTGCGGGGGACTGAAGCCACACGCGGCCACTGCCTACCTCCATGCGAACGGTCCTGACTAACGTGCCGCCTATGTCTTCGGCGTGAGCAACCAAGCCGAATTTCCAAAGCGCTTTGCGTAGCGCGAGGCAGTTGCGCTTGCCCACATTGAAGATTGAGTTGTCATTCATCACCTGGGCTCCGCCGGCGGCGAAGACGACCAGGCGGCGTCTGTCTGCTCCCTGGGCCAGAGCAGCACGCAAAAGAAGCGGAATGGCCGTATCAGCGAATTTATAGGGCCGAGTGTCATGTTCTGCCTGTGACTGCGGCGATTCAGGAAGCATGTAGTGGGCCATGCCCGCGACCCGGGCGACCGGGTCATGCACCATAAGGGCGATGCAGGATCCGAGCGCGTAGGTAATTAACATGGTTTCAGCGTCCCGGCTCACCGCCCCGTCGCCCACGCCGATGACCAGCTCTTTCACCTCTTTGCGCCTCTTTTGAGATAGATGGCCGGCTGAACGTGCTGGAGGCCGTGCTGAATGCCGGTGAGGGTCTCTGAATGGCCCACGAAGAGATAGCCTCCGGGCTCCAGGCAGGCAGTAAGGCGATCGACGAGTTGGGTCTGGGTCTGGTGACTGAAATAGATCATGACGTTTCGACAGAAGATCACATCGAATCTGCTGATGTCGGGCAGGGGCTGGATGAGATTGATGCGGCGGTATTCGACCATGTCTATGATTTCCGGTCGCATCCGGTACCAACCATCCCAGTGACCCTCGCCGCGCAGAAGGTGTCTCCGCAGCCACGGAGCGAGTGCCTGCTGAAGCCGTTGTGCGGGGTATGCGCCTTTCCGAGCAGTTTCCAGGGCGTGAGTGGAGATATCGGAGGCAAGAATACGAGGTGTGCTTCTACCGTGAGTTTTTAAAAACTCATTTGCGACGAGAGCAATGGTGTATGGTTCCTCACCGGTCGAACAGGCAGCGCTCCAGATGCGCATGGGACGAGTACATTGCCAATTCTGAAAAATATGCCCCACAAGGAAGTCAAAGTGCGCCTGTTCTCGGAAAAAGCTCGTGTGATTGGTGGTGAGGCTATCAATCAATTGCGTGAGGCATTGCCCTGTGCGATCCGCCTGTAGATGGTCATAGAATTCACGGAAGCTGGAGAAGCTGAGGCGCCTCATCAGTTTGCCGATGCGCGCAGCCACGAGTTGCTCTTTTCCCGCTCCGAGTTCGACGCCGAACTCTTCGTGCGCCAGCGCGGATATTGCCGCGAATTCGCTGTGAGTGAGGGCAAGCGGGCTGAGTGATAACTTCCGATCGTGCTCATTGAGGGGGATCTGCCCAGTCACTTCGCCCCTCCCGGAAAAATGCCATCAAGATCGAGAATCAGTCCGACCCTGCCATCGCCGAGGATCGCGCCGCCTGCGACTCCGGGTATATCCTTTATGCTCTCGCCCAGCGATTTGATCACGACTTCCTGCTTGCCGATCAGATCATCCACCATGAGGCAGAATGCCCGGCCGGCTACTTCGGCGACGATGAGGAGGCTCTCTGCCGCTTCGCTGGAGCGAGGCTGAATGCCAAAGCGCTCGTAAAGGCGGATGACAGGCAACAGATTGTTACGGACCAGCGCCATCTCGTGCATGCCTTCGACGGTGAAGATCATCTCTGCAGTGGGTCGCAGCATCTCGCGAACGGAAAAGATGGGAACTATATACCGCTCGGATCCGACGCCGACAACAAGACCTTCGATGATGGCAAGCGTCAGAGGCAAGCGAAGACAGAAGGTTGTCCCGTGTCCAGGGGTCGATGTGATCTCCACATGACCCCGCAGTTTCTGGATCCTCTTCTTGACAACATCCATTCCCACGCCACGGCCGGAGACATCTGTGACTTCGACGGCGGTAGAGAAGCCGGGGTGGAAAATCAGATCGAAGATTTCAGGGTCAGAGAGGTGGCAGGACTCCTCGACGATGCCCATCTGCCCGGCCTTTATGAGTATTCGGTCGCGATCCAGTCCGCGGCCGTCGTCACCAATTTCGATCACGATGTGGCCAGCCTGATGGCCAGCTCGCAAGCGAACATGCCCGAGTGGGTCCTTGCCGGCTCTCAGCCTCTCTTGCTCGGATTCCAGTCCATGATCAATTGCATTACGAACCATGTGCATGAGCGGATCGGCGAGTTCTTCAACGACATTTCGATCAAGTTCGGTTTCAGAGCCAATGAGCTCCAGCTCCACCTGCTTTCCAGTTTTTCGCGCAAGGTCTCGGACGAGACGATTCATTTTCTGGAAGAGCCCGCCGACTGGGACCATGCGCATGGACATCGCGGTCTTTTGCAGTTCGGTTGTGATTCTCGCCATCTGCGCCAGGCTGTTGAGCACCGCCGGACTATGCAACTGGGCTAGCTCGGGATGGTGCCGAACCATCGATTCGGCGATGACCAGCTCGCCCGCCATGTCAACGAGGTAATCAAGCTTGGCTGTTCCAACCTTGACGCAGTTAGCGTCGGAGGCGCGGTTCCTGCGATCATTGCCGTTACGCCGCTCGGGCCCCTTCCATTCTGAACCTGATGCCGAGTCGGTCGATTGGAAAGGGACGGCACCGCCGAGCTCTGAATCGGATGATGGGGCCGGAGCTTCAGTCACGAACGAAATTGCGCGGCGGATCTTGTCGACCAAGCGCTCTTTGTTTGGGATCGGCGAGGCTTCAGCACCACTCAGACGCTGTTCCAGATTGAGCATGGAGGCTTTGAGAAAATCCGCCGATGCGAGAACAACATCCACAATCGCAGGAGAGATGATGAGCTTGTGATTGCGGGCGAGATCAAGCAGCGTTTCTGTTTCATGAGAGATCTCGCGAATATGGTCCAGGCCTAGAAATCCCGCGAGACCCTTAATGGTGTGGAAGGCGCGAAAGACGGTGTTGATTGCTTCGGCGTCCTTGGGATCTTTCTCCAGCGTGATCATCTGAACTTCGACTTGCGTCAGGTGATCACGCGATTCGAGGATGAAGTCTCCAAGTAATTCACGGTCTTCGCCCAGTGGAACAGAAGGAGACGGAACGGGAGCGGATGCGGATTGCGAGGGGTCACTTGACAGCTCGGCACAGGAATTGCAGAGTACATTTTGGACCTGTGTGATGCAATCGGAGAGAATAATGTCTGCTGCGGTCGACTCTGTTGCTCTGGATGCAGCCGCGACAGCGGCATCGATAATTTGAGCTATGTCGTTGCGGTCGCTGGCCCTGGCTTGTTCACAGAGGTCGCGGAGAAGAGCCAGACTCTCGGAATTGTCGAGAGCGCCCAGAACGATTTGAACGGCGGCGCTTTCTACCCGAGCAATCAAAACCTCAGACGGACGGCCACTTTCATTTGCGATCGGTTCCGCGTGTGCCATGCTACCGAATCCTTTTGCTTGTGCTGAGACGGCGCGCCTGCTGCAGGGCAGCTCTACCTCTTGATTGCAGACGCGCACGGAGAGAAGCGGCGTTCAGTTCTTTTTAGGCCATGGCTTTGAAATCTGCTCCCATGGGAATCGATTCGGATTTGACTGCTGTCTTCCCGAGGTGAAGATTGATTCGTGCAGTTGATTGCTTGTGCTCGACCGTGGAGGAATGCCAGGCGGGGCGAGTGGAGCGGCTGTGTTCGCCTTCCTGCATTCCGCCGACCATGGCACTAAGCTGATGAACGACCTCCATGAGAGTGGAGGCCTGTGCGGTCAGCTCCTCGGCCGCGGCAGCACTCTCTTCGGCATTGGCTGCGGATTGCTGGGTCACCTGCTCCATCTGGGTGAGTGCTTTTGCGATTTGCTCGATTCCA
>DATJEO010000140.1:0-10806 GCA_035496515.1 Occallatibacter sp. | reverse complement strand
CGGTATTGAAAGAGTTCGCTGCACGTGAACCCTCATCCAAGCTCGCCCAGATCGCGAAGTTTGGCATTCTCGGCACAGATATGCCGGGACACGAATACCTCAACGATCAGCAAATTGCATCCGTTGCCCTCTGGCTCAAATTCGCCCCGATGCAAGCTAGCTATCAACCCACCGCAATGACAGGAGACCACGAATGAAGAACCCTGCAAGAACACTCATGATGGCCTTCCCCCTTTTCGTCTACGCGAGTGCATTCGCACAGCAACAGACCTTCACGGCAAATCCCGCCACCAGCAGCGTGGGCTTTGCCCTCATCGGCACGGGCCACGAGGTGCACGGAGTATTTCACGTGACGAGCGGGACGATTCAGTATGATCGCACCGAGCCGAAGATGTCCGGCAACATTGTCGTATCCGCCAGCAGCGGTGAAAGCGGTGACAACGGCCGCGACAAGAATATGCACCAGAAAGTCCTCGAAACGGACCGCTTCTCAGACATCACCTTCCAGCCGCAGAGCTACACTGGCACGATCGCTGCCTCCGGCGACTCCACCATCCAGGTATCTGGCATCTTCACGCTGCACGGAACGCCGCACGATCTTACCGTCCCCATGCAGATCCACATCGACGGGCAGAACCTGACAGCGAAGGGAAGCTTCGTCGTGCCGTATGTGAAGTGGGGATTGAAAGACCCAAGCATCTTCATTCTCAAGGTGGCCAAGGAAGTCCACATCGATCTGAACCTCCTAGGCACGATTTCACCCGTCAGCTGAAACGGGCCTCGAGATTCCAGCCATGATGGCGCCCAGGGACGGGACGAACCGCCGACACCGGCCTTTCTGAGGGCCGCGGACCATACAGATGCGCTCCGCGCCAAACCAGAGCGCGCCCCTAAATTGAATCTGATTCAGATCGCAAAGATGGTGGCCAGGGACGGGATTGAACCGCCGACGCCGGCCTTTCTGAGGGCCGCGGACCATACCGATGCGCTCCGCGCCAAACCAGAGCGCGCCCCTAAATTGAATCTGATTCAGATCGCGAAGATGGTGGCCAGGGACGGGATTGAACCGCCGACGCCGGCCTTTTCAGGGCCGCGCTCTACCACTGAGCTACCTGGCCTCAGTGAAGACTTTCAGTTGCGAATCCTGTGCGGAATCCGGCTGGAGCCGGTGGAAGGTGGGTTACCCGAACAGTGTCCTGCAACGACTTGGTTAGTATAGCAATTCGGAATCCATGACGCCAAGCTGCGGAGAGCACGAGAGTTGAACCACCGGACAAGCTGCAACTGCCGCTTCCCGTCTCATGGTGTTAACCTTTCCACAGCCGTAGCCAGCTCTTTCTATGTCGCTGAAAAAGCCATCGCGCCGCGAATTTCTCGTTGCGACTTCAACTGCGGCTCTGGCCGCCACAGTGCCAGCAAATGCCTCCGAAGCGAACGCGGGTTCCAGTGTGACAGCCTTTGCCGGTGAGTCGCTTCCCTTCCCGGCGAACGAGCTGCTCCAGCCCGGACAACAGCGAACGTTCAGCGGCGACAGAGCGACGCAGGTCGCGATGCCCATCGGCGGCCTCGGAGCCGGATGCATCTGCATCAACGGGGTCGGTGGCCTGCAGGATTTTTCGATCCGCACGCGCCCAGAAACAACCGCTCTGCCCGCTGGTTTCACATCAAATTCACCCGAGGCGGCGTTCGCCATTCTGCATCTCAAAGGCGCCTCCCCGGTGACAAGGCTCGTTGAAGGGCCTTTTCCACCGTTCAAAATCTTCGACCAGGGACTACAAGGACAAGGTCTGCGCCGCAGCGGTTCCGAAGGATTTCCGCGCTTCGAAAAGTGCAACTTCCGGGGAGAGTTTCCTTTCGCTGAAATCCGTTTCGCCGATCAGGCAGTCCCGCTCGACGTATCGCTGATCGCGTGGAATCCCTTCATCCCCCTCGACGATAAAAGCTCCGGGATCCCCTGCGCGATTCTCGAGTACACGCTCCACAATACTTCATCCAAGCCAGTCGACTACGAATTCTCCTATCACCTCTCGCATCTCGCGCCCGGCTGTCGACCTGAGCAGGCAGCAAGTGCAAATGCGGTCATCAAGGAAAAGGGCGCGTACCTCTTCAACCATGAGGCCGCCAATGCCGAGGCCTTCGGCAGCGCTTCACTCACGGTGATCGGCGCCAAACCGCGCATCAAGGCAATGTGGCTGCGAAGCCCCGGCTGGGAGTTCGATTCGCTCTCAGCATTGTGGCGCGAAGTGTCGTCCGGCACGTTTACAACCAATGACGGTTCGAACACAGTCGACAATGCCGGGCGAAACGGAGCGTCAATCCTGCTGGACGGACAACTCGGGCCGGGGCAGTCCCACACCTACCCCATCCTTATTACATGGCATTTCCCGAATTGCTATCTGCGCGAAGGCGGAGCGACACAGCCGCAAAACCCATCTGTTATTGAAGGACAGCCCGGGTGCCGTACGGTTCATGCGGATGCTCCGGCCCCATGGCGACCGTTCTACTCTACGCTCTGGAGAGATGCGCGCGAAGTAGCCGCACACGTCGAGCAGAACTTCGCATCACTGCGCACCCGCACCATTCAATTCAAGAACGCGCTGTTCAACTCCACGTTTCCGGCCTATGTGCTCGACGCAGTTTCTGCAAACCTCGCCATCCTGAAGGCACCTACGGTTCTGCGCGAAGCAAACGGAAGTGTCTGGGGATGGGAAGGCTGCTTCCCCGACGCGGGCTGCTGTCATGGATCGTGCACGCACGTCTGGAATTATGCGCAAGCGGTGCCGCATCTCTTCCCCGCACTGGAGCGCACGCTGCGCGATCTCGAGTTGTCGCGCTCGATGGATGAACGCGGTCATGTGAACTTCCGGGGAGCGATTCCAGACGGACCTGTCGATCACACCGGTCCGGCTGCATCCGATGGGCAGCTCGGCGGCATCATGAAGGTCTACCGCGACTGGCAGATCTCGGGCGACGCGGCATGGCTCAAGCGCATGTATCCGCTAGCGAAGAAGTCGATTGATTACTGCATCGCCACATGGGATCCAGATCGTAAGGGCGGGCTGTTCGAGCCGCATCACAACACCTACGACATCGAGTTCTGGGGTGCAGATGGGATGTGCACCAGCATCTATCTCGGCGCACTATCCGCGATGGCCGCAATGGCCAGCGCAGCCGGCGAGACCAGCGACGCGTCCCAGTATTCCGAGCTGGCGCAGAAGTGCGCGAAGTTCATGGACGAGACGCTGTTCAACGGCGAGTACTACCAGCAGAAGGTAGAGTTCCAGGATCTTCACGACCAGTCGTTCGCAAAATCCATCGCACAAGTCGACGAGAAGAGCAGCGAGATGCAGCAACTGCTCAAGCGCGAGGGGCCGAAATACCAGTACGGATCAGGGTGCCTGTCTGATGGCGTGATCGGCGCATGGATGGCAAGTATTTATGGAATTGAGACGCCGCTTGCGCAGAAGAACATCCACTCCACCTTGCAGGCGATCTTCCGCAACAACTTCAAGACCGATCTCAGCCAGCACGCGAACGCTCAGCGCCCCGGCTATGCGATGGGCCATGAGCCCGGACTGCTCCTCTGCAGTTGGCCGCGCGGCGGCAAACCCACTCTGCCGTTCGTTTACTCCGACGAGGTCTGGACTGGGATCGAATACCAGGTCGCGTCACACCTGATTCACGAGGGATTCGTCGAAGAAGGCCTCACGATTGTGCGAGCGCTGCGAGGGCGCTACGACGGGCGCACTCGCAATCCATGGAACGAATACGAATGCGGGAATTGGTATGCACGGGCGATGTCGAGCTATGCGCTGATCGGAGCGCTCTCAGGATTCCGATACTCGGCTGTCGATCGCACCCTACACTTCGCCCCGAAGCTGAAGGTTCGCCCCTTCGTGAGTCTCTTCTCTACCGCGTCTGGATTTGGGACCATCACGCTCGATGGCCGCAATCTCACGGTCAGAGTTATTGAAGGTGAGCTGCCGATTGAAAAAGTTGTGTTCGCAGACGGGGATGGCACGCGCAGCATCGATTGGAAAGTTACGGCGCGGCCGAACGCGGCAGCGGTGAAGGGGCTATAAAGCAGCCAGTAGCTTGTAGCCGGTAGCTGTGCCTGGGCTATTCTCGCGTCTTGTTGCGGTACATGGTTCCATTTCGAGGGTGAGTTTTTCGTATCCCATGTCTCCAACGGCGGGAGACATGGGGCACCCGCTATCCTCGCGTCTTCTGCGGGAGGTGGGCAGGGATTGGGTCTGGGGCTTGGGGGTGCGGATGGTTTCGCCGCTGGATCGCAAGTTTTTGGGGCTGCGGATCAGCGGTGGGAACTGATCAGATGCCCGGTTTGCGGTTGGCCCTGGTGCTTCCTTCTTTGCTTTTGAATTTCCCTGTTTTTTGTACTTAATACGTGGTGCGGGAGTTAAGCAGGGATGTACGGGAGGTTCAGGCTGTGACTACTTGCTCTTCGCCTGGTTGCGGGCCATCTCGTGGCTCTGGGCCATCAGCTCGCGCACGAGGCGGTCGGTGGCTGGATCACTGTCGTATAAGCGAGCGGGCGATGCATGATCGCGATACAAACGCGCGGGGTTGAAGGGTACAGGCTGCTTCTGGCCATGGTCTGGGACGAAGGGAGTGGGCTCGATGAGGTGTCCTTCGCTGGGGAGCGCAGACGGACCGGTGGCTGTCTGCTCGATCTCGGCCATGAGCCTGTCGGCGAACTTGAGCCCGAAGAGGTAGGTCTGGGCTTCAGAGCGCTTGATCACGCGATCGGAAAGGCCGTTGAGGACCGCGGTGACGGCGGCGAAGACACCGACTTTGTCGTGGAAGTGAGGAAGTGCAAAAGGCCGACTCTGACGCTCCTTGCGTTTGCGCTCATCCTCCTTCTCGAGCTCGATTTCGCGCTGCGGGTCGTGATGGCGGCAGAAGAGGGTGCCGTTGACGGCGGGTGCGTTGCATTGTTCGCCGTTGTTGAGTGCCTGAAGGCATCGTTTGGACATGAAGGTCTCCTTGGTTCGTGATTCACAATTCGTAGTTCCGAAATTCGTAGTTCAGGGCTGATTCGCTGCGCGACGTAGCTCGATCGCGAGTTGGCGTGGTTTGCCCGGACCCGCTTTCTGGTCAAGCGAGCTGGTGTGATTGCTGGCGATTTTGCGCGAGTTTAGACAGCGATCTGACTACGAGATAAGTTTGCGCTTTGGAGAGTGATTAACCTGCAATCGAGGAGGAGGATTCTTCTGAATGGAATCAGGAATTTAGGGGAGGAGAAGGCGGACGAGATATTGACATATGGAATCGGCAATCTAAACGATGGCGGCGCAACTGGTCGTCGATCCAAGTCTCCCAGGTGCCCAAATGCGAGGCACCTGGGGCACCCATCATTTGTGGATGAAATGATTCCAAAAACCTGGCACCATGACCACCGCCGATTCGGTTTGCACCGAAATCGGTAACGTTCGAGTCGCCGGTTGTTCTCTCGGAATCCGGTTGTGGTCAATTCGAGGTTTCGCTTTGGATAGCGATCTTCTTCGGAAGCAAAGCCGAAAGGGCTAAGAGAAGAACTACGATCCAGAGGCATTTGTCCAATGCCATGTCTGTGCCCCACAGCGTGTTTGCACTCAGCCCATAGAAGTGAACATCGGTAAATACGTGCGCTAAAAGCAGGAGGACCGCCGCGACAGCCGTCGCACGCAGTGACCATATAGCAAGGAACAAACACGGAGCCAATAGCGTCCAAGCGAAGGTGTGCGGCCAACACTGGATTCCAGGACAAAAGCCCATCATGATCGTGCCGAAGATGGATACGTACAGACTCATTGGGACAGCAAGAGCAAATACGATCCAACGTGCCATCGCTTTGTTCATGCTTGCAATGGTAGAGTCTCCATCTCTTCCAATCGACTGTCCCCCCGCCTCCTCGTTGAGTTTTCGCTCGTTTTGATGATTCATCTATTGGTCGTGAGTGAGTGGTCGGCGACTGGGAAGCTGAGAGTTTTTTTGGACACGAAGCGAAAAGCAACTGCAGGTTTCCCGGCTCCGGTCGAAATGACACCCTGCGTGGAGCAATTGAGCCTATTACCTTTGGGTGGGCATTGCCATTGAACTTTGGTTTAAATCAAGATGCCCGATGCTACACTTCGCCCGTGGAGAGAAAGACCGAAATGAATCCCCAACCCTATCAGAATGCTTACGATACGGCTATCAATGAGCTGACTCAGATCGCTGCTGCTTTCGAGAAACTGCGCGAGCGCAAAGGACAGCTCGAAAGCCTGGTGCAGGCATTGCAGCCATTCTTTGGAGAAGGGCAGGCGCCGGCAGCCGCTCATGAGCAGGCAGGGTCCGCAGTGGTTCCAGCAATGGCCGCATCAGCAGCCGAACCGCCTGAAGGGTATTCATTCCGCGACGTACCGAATCCGCTGCCGGACATTTCGGAGACGGGTGGAGATCCGTTTCAGCGGCGGGTGAAGGCGACGTTCCGCTTCAAGGGGCTGGCGGCGCAACGGTCTCTCTGATGACGGGGGCTACCCTCACGAGGGGTGGATGCGTAGCTGGCTCAGCAGGGGCTAAAAGCCCGGCTTCTTCTTTGCCGGTTACAGCTCGACGAAAGTCGAGCCCTGATACAAACCCACTTCGGTTTGAAATGCGATGCCGCGGAAGGTCAACTGCGGCGCGTTGACCCCGGTCTGCAAAGCCTGTAAACTACTCTAGTTTGGCGATTCCTGCCTGTCGTCGCGGAGCCAACCGCTCGCCCAATGGATTTTCGGCGCTCGAGCGTACCGCGGGACGGAGTTTCCGCCCGAGCAATTCAAGGCTGGGAGCATGCACCCGCTAGTCGCGCGTGCGTCTGCTCTGGAGGATTTTTATGTACGCGGTCATTCGTACCGGTGGCAAGCAGTATCGAGTCGCGCCAGGCGACGTGGTCAAGATCGAGTCGGTTAGCCCCGATCAGCAGACGATTGAGTTTGCAGACGTTCTCGCCTTCAGCGGCGACGCGGGCAGCTTAGCCAAGCCATCCAGCGCCAAGGTGACGGCCGAAGTTGTGGGCCAGGGCCGCGGGCAGAAAGTGCTTGTCTTCCACCTGAAGCGGAAGAAGCAGTACAAGAAGCTGCAGGGACACCGTCAGAACTTCACCGAGGTCCGCATCAAGTCCATTGAGGCCGATGGCGTGACCTATTCGGACAAGAAATAGCTTTCAGAGGGGATTAGGACAATGGCACATAAAAAAGGTGGAGGCAGCTCCACAAATGGACGGGATTCAAATGCACAGCGGCTGGGCGTGAAGGCCTTCGCCGGACAGCTCGTGACGGGTGGATCGATCATCATGCGTCAGCGGGGAACGAAGATCAAGCCGGGCGTCAACGTAGGGATCGGCTCTGATGACACGCTCTTCGCGAAGGTGTCGGGCCGAGTGAAGTTCACCGACCACGGCAACCGCGGGCGCTACGCCTCGGTAGAACCCGTTTCCGAATAAGCCGGATCAGTTCAGATGAGAGAGGCCACCTCAGCGGGTGGCCTTTTTCATTATGGAGGAATTTCCGGTAGGTCAGGACCGCGCGGCCTCCATCGCCCGACACAGCTTGCGCATTCCTGCGGGGATCCCTTGTTCGAGGATTGGCCCGAAGCTCTCGGCGTACTTCTGAGCCTCAGGACCTGAGAGGCTCGCTTGCTGCGAGATTCTTGTGCCCGTCGGCGAATCATCGAAGGTCCACGTAAACGTGCCGACTGCACCAGGTGCAGGAAACTCCAGCACTGCCCTGCTGAGGGGCTGAACATCGGCGATGCGCCAATCGATGGCACCTGAGCTGCGGCTTACAGTATGGCCCTGAGTTCCGGCAGCGAACTCGCCTTCGAGCGCGACGGATTCAACATCAGCGTCAAGTGCCCAATTCCGCACGTCCGTCCAGAAACCCCAGGCGAAGTCTCTGGGAACGGCGCATTCAATGGAGAATTCAAAATGCCAGGCTGTAAGCACCGGCCACCCTCCTCGATGAGAGGCCTTGCTAACGTAGTGGAAATAGTGGAAGCCAGCGGTTGGTGCGCCGGACCGAGTAGCGGCCCGGCGCTCGAGGTGGAATCAGCAGCTTAGTGAACGATGATCACGACGATCAGCACGACCAACGCGATCACAATCAGAGCAAGTTCGGGCTTGGTGAGCGCACCGGCCGCGAACTTCTGCTGCGCATCGCTCGACCGGGCTGCAAGGCTGGCAAGTTCCTGATCGGAGAGCGATGGAATCGCGTTCTTCACCTGCTGGGGGTTGTAGTGGGCATCGCGCATGGCACGGTCGGCGACAGAGGTGCTGAGGAAGCTGGTAACGGTCTCGATGTTCTTTTGCCGGGCCGCCGCTGAATCGGCCATCTGCTTCTGCATCGCCTGGGATGAGACCACGTGGTCCTGGACCGGCGTGGCCGCGAAGGCATCAGCCGGTACACACATCAGCATCATGAGGGCGGAAGGAACAACGGCACGCAGCGTAAACGATTGAAGGATTGTACGTTTCACATGGGCTCCTGAAGGTGGTTACGTTCAGGTTCCTTGAGATGCCATGGAAACAGTCGGAGTTTGCCGAGTTGTCTACGCCGATCTCCGGGACATGACCTTCTCCCGGGGTCTGTCGGCGCGCAGCGGGAGGTTGGAGCGATCGGGCAGATCACGCATGTCGGAGAGCCGCTCGGATACAACAGGCATGCGCCGGTGCTGACTGAAGCTGGCCAGGCGAACAGGGTCGCAACTGTGGGCCGCTTCCATCCGATCGAGATCGGCCTCCCAGGTAGAACGGCCGATGGTTACGAAACAACGAGGGCAGATGGAATCAGTGGTCCCATCCTTGTTCATACGATGGGAGAATTCGAACCAAGCTGCTTGATGTGGGGACATTCCTGGGGACCTCGGGAAACCTTGTGAGTAACTATAGGTTACCTCTTTGCGACGCTAATGTAACTGGGAAATACCCGTGGAAACAACCTCGAAAGTTGTAAAGCTTGTGAATTTCCACCGACGCCGGATCGCGCATACGATTGCGCGGAGGGCCCTGATATGCAGGGGCGGCTGCTCAGGGAACAAAGCGCTTAGGCGAGAACATCTGGATGGGATGCGGTGTGGTGCCGGTGACGGCGAGGTCTGCCAGAATCTCTCCAACGACGGGTGCGAACTTGAAGCCGTGTCCGGAGAAGCCGCAGGCGATGGTGCAGGATGGCAGCAGGGGGTGCGCTCCGATGATGAAGTGCTCATCCGGAGTCATGGTATAGAGGCAGGTCTTAGCGCGAATCAGCTGGCCGCAAATGGAGGGGATTCGCTGCTTCGAAGCGCGGACGATTGCAGCGGTGTCGGAGTCGTGAATCGCACGATCGACGGTGTCGGGCGTGCACTGAATCTGGCTGCCGTGGATGGCAACCTTGATTCCACCGGCGGGGCCGTCGATCGCCGGGAATCCGTAGGTGGCGTAACCGCCTGCCGGATCTTCGGCGATGAAGATGGGAAAGCGCCCGGGCAGGAATGGCTCGACTCCGCCCTGAGGCTGAATCCAGGCTGTGACCTGACGAGTGACACGGAGCGGAAAAGCGGAATGCAGAAGCGAGGCGGCCCACGGGCCTGCAGTAATGACGAGATGCCTGGCAACGTAGACATCGTTTGCTGTTCGTATTTCGACGTGATCCGGATGGGCAGACCAGGACAGAACCTTTTCTTCGAAGTGAAGCTCGGCTCCGGCGCGCGATGCAGATTCGAGTTGTGTCCGGATACAGTCCTCAGGGATGAGGTAGCCGGCAAGCTGCTCCAGCACTCCGACATCGTGAGGCAAAGGGTGGAAGGCGGGAAAGCGCTGTGCGAGTTCGGATGGTTGCAGGACATCGATGGGGATATTGTGCTGGTTGGCAGAGACGATTGTGCGCTGGATCAATGCGCCTTCGCTGTGGCCGATGACAAGGCCGCTGGTTGTGTGAACGAGGCGTGCGCCGGTTTCGCGTTCCAGTTCATGCCAGAGTTCGTAAGCGCGAAGGACGAGAGGGATGTAGTCCGGACCTTCGAAGTATGCCTGGCGAATGATGCGCGATCCACCATGCGACGATCCTTTGTCGTGGGGCGGCGTGAACTGATCAATGCCGAGCACGCGATTTCCCCGGCGCGCTAGATACTGAGCGGCCGCGCTGCCCATAGCGCCGAGGCCAAGGATGATCACGTCAAAGGACATGGCTTTCTTTGAGAGACCGGTTCAGAGGCGAGTGGTTCAGAGGCGAGTATAGATCGGCTAAACGGATCGGCGCGGAAGGCTAGGTTTGGTTGGCCGACTCGTGATTGAGCATGCCGGACAGGAAGCGATCGAGTTCGACTGCGCCGTTCGTGGCGGGGGAGAATGAAGCGAGATTGAGGTATTGGGGATTGATCACGGTCAGGGTTTCGTTCACAAACAGATGAGTGTGCGTCCGCAGCGCTTTGTGCAGGCCCTCGCGCGGAAGTAAATCAGGCATTGGTGCCGGGAAGAGGGGGGACATTGAGAAGCATAATAGCTGGACGTTGGATTGGCAGATGATTGCTTCAGCGGGCGAATGGCCGTTTTGTATTGAGAAGGTTCTCGTAAGCCGAGGCTGCTGCTGAGATTCTGTTTGATACCCGAGTCAGGAGGAAGACCGTCGCCAAAAGGCACCTGACAATATATTGATCTCAAGGTCAGCATTGCCGGTAATACGGGCGTATGCGATCTTCAGGGCCACGAAAAGCCCCTCCCGTTCTTAGAATCCAAAAGGATCGTGAAAGACCCACATTGAAATGCTGCCACGCCGCGGGACGATAGCTCGGCGGATGTGGGCCGAGTCT
>DATJEO010000139.1:0-19878 GCA_035496515.1 Occallatibacter sp. | reverse complement strand
ACCGTGGCCAAGGCCAAGGCTGTTCGTCCGCACGTGGAGAAAATGATTACGCTTGGCAAGAAAGGCGACGTGCATGCGCGGCGCCAGGCGCTCAGCTTTCTCCGTACTGACGACGCTGTGAAGCGCCTGTTCGATACCGTGGCTCCGCGCTACGGCGATCGCCAGGGCGGCTACCTGCGCATCGTCCGCACCGGTTTCCAGAAGGGCGACGGCGCCGAGAAGGCGTTCATTGAACTGCTGGGCGCTGAAAAGCAGCTCGACGAAAAGCGCGAGAAGCGCGCCGAGCTGAGGGCAGAGAAGCGCAAGAAGCTCGAAGCAGCTCTCGAAGAACAGAACAAGAAGGCCGAAGAGGAAAAGGGCGGCGAAGAGGCCGCATAAGCCGTTCCTCCCTGCTTCCGAGTTGGAAATCTACGGGCGTCTGCACATGCAGGCGCCTCTTGTTTTTGCTCCCGAATCTCTGCGCATTGCATTTATCGTCCATGTATTCGACGATCTAACCTGACAAGGTCTGCCCATGACCGAAAGAATCCTTCCCATGATCCACGTGCCCGATGTGGCGGCTACTGCGGTTTGGTACGCTTCAATCGGGTTCACGGTTGTCGACACCTTCAGGGAAGGCGATGAGGGCGAGGTGAACTGGGCCCTTCTCCGGCTCGGCGAGAGCACGATCATGCTGAGCTCTGGCGGCAAGCCCAGCGATGCGTGGCGACGGGAATTCGATCTCTACATTCATGTGGACGACATTGATGCAATGCGAAGGCGACTGGACGGGAAGGCAGGTCTGGTGGAAGAGCTGCACGATACGTTCTACGGAATGCGTGAATTCATCGTTCGTGACTGCAACGGATTCTGGATCACGTTCGGCCGGCCGGTCCGAAACTCGTAGAGTCTCACGCCATAAGTTCGCCGATCCTTGTGCTCATGCTCTGGGCGTCATGCGGCGCCCGCACCTTGTTGTCATCATCGAAGTAGACGAAGACATCACGCGCGTCTCGTTTCGGTCCCGGCTCGGAATGGATCCGTTTCCCGTCCGTCACTTCTTCGCCGCGCGACCATGCGACAATTCGCTGCGCCCACGTATCGATCGCCTCGGAGGAGTAGCCTTCCGGATAAATCTTGTCGCTCCCATGCAGGCGGCAGTAGACGAAGTCGGCAGTTAGGTCCATCATCACCGGCCACTTCACGGAGTCGGCCACAACCAGAGCAACGTTGTATTTGCGCAGCAATTCAATGTATTCAGGCGTGGCAAAGCTCTTGTGGCGGCTCTCCATCGCGTGGCGGAAGGGAAGGTCTTCTTCGACTTCCAGCCAGCAGCGGCCGGACATCCATTCGTCACGCTGGCTGGCATAGGCCGCAGCGTGCTTGTGCGTATGGGGCAGCAGTTTCAGAAACGCTTCGATCTTCTCCGCGTTGAACGATGTTTGCGGAGGGAGCTGCCAGAGGATCGGGCCGAGCTTGCGGCCAAGGCAGAGCATTCCCTGCGCGAGGAAGTTGGCGAGAGCGCCTTCGACATTCTCCAGCTTGCGTATGTGCGTGATAAATTGGGAACCTTTGATTGAGAAGACGAAGTCGTCGGGGGTTTCCTTGCGCCAAGATTGAAAACTCTGCGGCTTCTGTGTCGAATAGAATGTGCCGTTCAGTTCGATGGAGTTGAGCTTGCGCGATGCGAACTCCAGCTCGCGTTTCTGCGTGAGATCTTCGGGATAGAAGGTTCCGCGCCAGCCGTCGAAGCGCCAACCTGAGATGCCGATACGGATTTGCGCGCTTTGACTCATCCGGCTCAACCTTCCATGATCGTCGGTGACTTCGGTCCCGGCGAAGAGATGCAGTCCATTTTAGCTGTCAGTGCGATGATCCGCCGCGATCAAAGCATTCACGCGTTTCCGCAGTGCCTGCGCATCGAAAGGAGCCCGCACTTTCGCGTCGTTATCGAAGTAGACATAGACATCGCGGGCTGCCCTCTTCGGTCCGGGCCGCGGATGCGCTCGCTTTCCGTCTGTCACCTCACCTCCGCGATACCACGCGACGACTCGGCGTGCCCAAACCTCGATTGCGTCCGCCTCGTAGCCGCTCGCATATAGTTGCTCGCTGCCGTGCAAGCGGCAGTAGACGAAATCCGCCGTGACGTCCATGAGAAGCGGCCAGTCCACGGTGTCGGCGACAACGAGTCCGATGCGGTTCCTGCGCAGAAGAGAAATGAAGTCGGCGCACTCACAGCTGACGTGGCGAATTTCGACTGAGTGGCGGATCGGCAGGTCAGCCTCAATCTCAATCCATGACCGGCCTTTGAGCCGCTGATCGTGCCCGCGCGCTAGTGCCGCGGCCTCACTATGCGTGCGTGGCAAGAGATCGAAGAAGGGCCGAAGCTTTTCTGGATTGAATGCGAACTGCGGCGGAAATTGCCAGAGGATCGGACCGAGCTTTTTGCCCAGCCGCAGCACGCCCTGAGCGAAGAAGTTAGCCAGCGGTTTCTCCGCGTTCGTGAGCTTCAGCATGTGCGTCAGGTAACGCGAGCCTTTCACGGCGAAGACGAAGTCATCAGGTGTTTCATCGTGCCACTGTTTGAAACTCTGCGGCCTCTGAAGCGAATAGAACGAACCATTCAATTCGATCGTGTTGAAGTGCTGTGCGGCGTACTCCAGTTCGCGTCTCTGCGCAAGCTTCTCCGGATAAAAGGTACCGCGCCATCCTTTGTAGCGCCATCCCGAGATTCCGATCCGGATCTGCCCTGCTCGTCTCATGCCTACATTGGACGCGCAAAACGCGCTCGATGGCAGTACTTGTCCTGATGCGAACGTCAGACGCGTCAGGCGGCCTGGTCGAAGCGTCTTCGCGTTCTGGTGCTTCGCACCAGCAAGTACACGAGCACAAGAGCCACCGCTCCAGAGAGGTCGAGCAGCACGTCCGAAGGGATTCCGGTGCGGTTTGGGAGGAAGGACTGATGGAACTCATCGATACTGGCAACCGCGGCGGTTCCAGCCAGCGCAAGCAGTGCGTCCAGTACAAATGCCACCCTGGGCAGGCTCATCCACCACGCGCGAAGCCACAGCAGTCCCATCGTTCCGTAACCGAGGAAGTGCCCCGCCTTGCGGATGTGATGGTGCAGGAGTGCCCAGCGAGCGTTGCTGACGTGACCGAAAAGATGTTCCCATACCCACCGGAACGGACCACTCGTATGGTCGGCGCCGAATGCCGTAGTCGATTCGATCACGATGACGCAAACGGCAGCAGCAACCGGCCACCACGCGCTGATCCAGTAGCCAGCTGATCTGCGTTGGGTAGACGACGCTCTCTTATTCAACGTGGTAATTGGGAGCCTCGCGTGTGATGATGACGTCATGCACATGGCTCTCGCGCAAGCCGGCATTCGAAATGCGCACGAACTGCGCCTTTTCCTGCAGCTCAGCAATGGTGGAGCAGCCCAGATAGCCCATGCCGGAGCGGAGTCCGCCAACGAGTTGATAGACCATCGACTCCAGCGGTCCGCGATAGGGCACGCGGCCTTCGATGCCTTCGGGAACGAACTTTGCAAGGCGGTTTTGGTTGGAGCGCTCGCGCTGGACAACGCCTTCGCTGCCCACTTCCACTCCAAGGTCTTCCGAGCTCTGGAAGTAGCGCTCGCCGGAGCCCTGACTCATTGCGCTGAGCGAGCCCATGCCGCGATACGTTTTGAAGCTGCGGCCCTGGTACAGAATTGTCTCTCCGGGGCTCTCGTCGACGCCCGCGAAGAGCGAGCCGATCATGATGGAGCTTGCGCCGGCTGCGATCGCCTTGGTGACTTCGCCCGAATACTTGATGCCGCCATCGGCGATAACTGGAATCCCTCGCTCGCGCGCAGCTCGCGAAGCCTCCGCGATTGCGGTGATCTGCGGCATGCCAGCGCCAGTCACCATGCGCGTCGTGCAAATCGACCCAGGGCCGATGCCGACCTTCACGGCATCCGCTCCGGCATCAATCAGAGCTATGGCTCCGTCGTAGGTTGCCACATTTCCTGCAAGCACGCCGACATCAGGGAAACGTTTCTTCACCTCGCGAACAGCGTCGAGCACGCGCGATGAGTGGCCGTGGGCGGAGTCGATCGCCAGCACGTCAGCGCGGGCTTTAACCAACTCGGCGGCGCGCTCGAGGAAGTCGCCGGTGGCACCGATTGCTCCGCCGACGCGCAGCCGCCCCTTCTCGTCCTTGCTGGCATTGGGATATTTCAATTTCTTCTGAATGTCTTTTACGGTGATCAGACCCTTAAGCTCGTACTGTTCGTTGACGACCAGGAGCTTCTCTACGCGATGCTGATGCAGGATCTGCTCGGCCTCTTCCAGCGTTGTTCCGACCGGAACCGTGATCAGGTTCTCCTTCGTCATGACATCGCCGACGGGGACGTCCGTTCGCGTTTCAAAGCGGAGATCGCGGTTGGTGAGGATGCCCACGAGCTTGGTGTCTTTCGTGACCGGAACGCCCGAGATTTTATACCGCCGCATCACATCGAGCGCATCGGCAATCAACTGATCGGGGCCGATCGTGACCGGATCGACGATCATGCCGCTCTCGGAACGCTTCACCTTGTCGATCTCGCCGGCCTGCTGCGCAATCGTGAGGTTGCGGTGCACGATGCCAATTCCGCCCTGCTGCGCCATGGCAATCGCCATACGCGATTCGGTCACGGTATCCATGGCCGAGGAGAGTAGCGGGGTATTCAGCGTGATGTTGCGGGTCAGCTGAGTTTGCGTACTTACCTGCGCGGGAACGACTTCGCTGTATGCAGGCACAAGGAGAACGTCATCGAATGTCAGGGCTTCCGGCAGGTTTTTGGCTAGCATAATGCTCTGATGCGCCTGGCGAGCCTTGGATTCGGGATCCAGGCTGGCAGGCGCTTATGGATATTGTAACGGAGCGGTCGGGCGCGGACTCAGTGCGATGCTGGGTGCAATTGTGCCAGGAGCTGTCCCATCAGCCCTCCCAGCAAGCCAAGAAGAAGGCCCATGACAATTCCCAATACGAACAGGTGTGCGAGGGCTCCGGCCATGGTTTCGTAGGCGAAGTAAGAGGCCATTCCGAAGGAAGGCGCTCCACTGGCGCGTGTGGCGTACTCTTCGATATTGATGGGATCGCGGAGGAGGAAGCGCATCCCGAAGAGGACGAGCGAGAGGGCCATGAGGCAAGAGATCGTACCGCTGATGTATCCGCTCCAGAGGCCGACTCGAACGCCGGCGCTTGTCTTGTGGCACTTCGATGCTGTGGCGAAAGAAGTGATGAGAATGACTAAGGCGATTGCGGCCCAGAAGCTGTTGTCGACGTAGAAGCGGTTCCCTCCGGTCGAGATTCGCGGATCGACGAAGTTGTTGAAGCTGATTTCAGCTACCCACATGAGACCGGTGAGAACGCCGACGTGAACGCCGATCTGCTTTCCTTCTGCAGCGAAAAGCGGTCCGCTGCCGAGAAAGAACGTCAGGGTCGCCGCCACGCAGACCAGGGCAAGCCCAATGAGGCCGAGCTTAAGGTGTTCTCGAACAGACGGGTAACGCAGGAGAGTGGCGAGTACCATGCCTCCGACGAGCAGCATCGCGATAGATAACAGACGGTCAGTAGTGTCGATCTTTGCGGGAACAACTTGCATGAGGCGGCTGGTGTGGCACTACGGACAGTGTGGAATCGGTGAAGAAAGAAAAGCAAGGCTGCGGCTCGATTACGAAGGGTGCATGTTGCAGAAGGCTGCTAGACACCAACAGGAAACGGCTTCGCGCCGGACTCATCCGTATTGACTTCTTTGCCGCTCCGCCAGCGCTCGAACCGGCCTTGCAGCAGGCTCATCAGGCCGGTGTACCAGTAGCCAATCACGAACAGAATCAGAAATGGCGCGGTGAAGTAGTTGTGATTCGTAAAGGTGTATGCAATCGCGAGCGCGAAGTAGCAGCCGATGATCAATTCGATCCATGGCGCGAGCTTCAATCGCTTGCGGTACTTTGCGGCCTGCGATTTTTCGCCCTTCTGTGCAACGCGATACTTGGGCGTTCGGACGAAGGCGCTCTTAATGCCGAGCAGGGCTTCCATGACGGCCTTTGAATTTGTGACCGTCAGACCAATGCCGAGGGCCATCAGGAAGGGCAGGTACAGAAAAGTCTTCATCCACGTTTTGGGATAGAGCTCGCGCTGGCTGGCGAGATAGAAGACGGCAATGGAGGCCGAGGAGGCGGTGAAGAGCGGGAAGTCGATCAGCAGCATCTGAAACCAGCCCTGGTAGAAGCGCACGATCATCGCTGGAATCAGCAGAGCAGTCATCACAATCATGAGGGGATAACTCAGGTTCGCGGTGAGGTGATAGACGGCTTCGACTTTGATTTTCCGCGGCACGTCAGAGCGCCAGATTCGCGGGAGCAGCTTGATGGAGGTCTGAATAAGGCCCTTGGCCCAGCGCGCCTGCTGCGTCTTGAAAGCCGTCATTTCGATCGGCAATTCGGAAGGGCACTCAATTTCCGGTTGATATTTGAAGCGCCATCCAGTCATCTGCGAGCGATAGCTGAGGTCGGTATCTTCGGTCAAAGTATCGTGCTGCCATCCGCCGCCGTCGTAGATCGCCTGCCGCCGCCACATGCCAGCGGTGCCGTTGAAGTTGAAGAAGTCGCCGGTGCGGGAGCGTGCCCCGTGCTCCAGGATGAAATGCCCATCTAGCAGGATCGCCTCGATGCGCGTGAGCAGGCTGTAGTCGCGATTCAGGTGGGTCCAACGGGTCTGCACCATGCCCACGTCGGGTTCGGCGAAGTGGTGGATCACGCGCATCAACCAATCCGGCGGCGGAACGAAGTCGGCGTCGAAGATGGCGATGAACTCGCCCTTGGCAACCTTCAGGCCTTCATCCAGAGCGCCTGCCTTGAAGCCGTGGCGATTGGTGCGATGAATGTATACGATCGGATTACCCAACGCAGCATAGCGCTCGACGATGCCGGCAGCAACCTCCTGCGTTTCATCGGTTGAGTCGTCGAGCACCTGGATATCCAGCTTGTCTTTGGGGTATTCAAGATTGCACACCGCCTCTATCAGCCGGTCAATCACGAACTGCTCGTTGAAGATCGGCAACTGGACAGTGATGCTCGGCAACTCATCGAAACGTCTGGGCGGTTCGGCGCTGTGGTTCTTGCGGTGTTTGAAGTACAGATAGCAAAGCGTGTAGCGGTGAACCCCGTAGATCGCCAGCACAAACATCACAGTGAAGTAGGGGATCAAAAGCGCCAGGTCGAACCAGTTCCAGTGATACAGGCCCCTGAAAGTCTGATCGGCGAACTGCGTCTTGAAATAGTGCTTGAGGCTGTTCTGGTCGCCCCCGGCCAAAAGCAGCAGTAATTGGAGGGGTAGACCGGTCAGCAGGCTGGCTACACTTTGAAAAGAGATGAACAGCACCGAGCCTCCAACGACCGGCAAACCCGCGACGTGATAGCGTCTTCCCTGGGCTGCAACACCGGGCTTAAAGGCATTGTAAGCGATAGAGAAGGTTGAGGCTTCGCGTCGCCACACACTCGAAACATCGTATCTCCGTTCACCCACGGTCACTTCCTCCTCGTCAAAATCTCATTGAGTCTGGCGGAAGCATTCAGCGGGTCAAGGTTGCTGCCGTCCCGCGGATTAGCGTAATGTTTTCATGCAGTTGGAGATATTCCATGTCGACCTCATTGAGTTCCGTTCTCGCCGCTAAAGGTGGTTCGTTTCTGATCGAATCGCGGACGCCAGCCGAGACGTTCACACCCGAAGATCTGAGCGAAGAGCAGCTTCAGATGGCTGCAACTGCGGCTCAGTTTGCACGTGAAGAGGTACTGCCTCGGACAGCGGAGATCGAAGCCAAGAAACCCGGAGCGGTTCCCGATCTGCTGCGCAAAGCCGCGGAGCTGGGGTTTACGGCGATGGACATTCCCGAAGAGTACGGCGGTCTCGGCATGGACAAGACCACGTCGACCCTCATCACGGACCATATGTCGGTTCTGGCAAGCTTCTCAACCGCATACGGCGCTCACGTCGGCATTGGTACTCTGCCACTGGTCTGGTACGGCACGGAGGAGCAGAAGAGGCATTACCTGCCGAAGCTTGCCAGCGCGGAGTGGATTGGTGCATACGCCCTGTCTGAGGCGACCTCCGGCTCCGACGCCATGAACATTCGCACCCGCGCCATACTCTCCTCTGATGGCGCGACGTACACGCTGAATGGGGAGAAAATGTGGATCACCAACGGAGGCACAGCCGGCCTCTACACCGTTTTCGCCAAGATCGACGGCGAGAAGTTCTCAGCATTCCTCATCGAACGCGATGCGCCTGGATTGACGGTCGGCGCTGAAGAACACAAGATGGGAATCCGCGGCTCGTCCACATGTCCGCTGGTGCTCCAGGATTGCAAAGTCCCCGCTGCCAACCTCCTCGGCGAGCCGGGCAAGGGCCACCACATCGCATTCAATGTTCTCAATATGGGGCGATTGAAACTCGGCGTGGCCTGCATCGGTGGTGCGCGGCTCGCGGTGGCTCACATGATCCGTTATGCGAAGGAGCGGAAAGCGTTCGGCAAGGCCATCGCGGAGTTCGGCCTGATACAACGCAAGATTGCTGAATCTGTCACTCGCCTGTATGCGGCAGAAAGCATGACTTATCGCACCCTCGGCATGATCGATGCCAGCCTCGCCCAACTCGGAGAAGAGGGCAACCGATCCGATGGTCAGTCTTCGGGAGACGAGTCTTCACGCGAGGTCCAAAAGCGCATTGAAGAGTATGCGGTCGAGTGCTCGATCCTTAAGGTTTATGGCTCGGAGATGATGACGCTCGTGGCCGATGAACTGGTCGCGACCATGGGCGGCTATGGCTATGTCGAGGAGTACCCCGCGGAACGCTATTATCGCGATGCCCGCATCAATCGCATCTTCGAGGGGACCAATGAGATCAACCGCATGATCATTACCGGCTGGCTGATGAAACGGGCTCTGGCCGGAGAGCTTCCGCTGCTGAAAGCCATCAAATCTCTGATGGAAGAGGTGATGCAGCCGCCCTCATTCGACTCCGCAGAACAGACCGATGAGAATCTGGCGCGCGAAGGCGAAGTCCTGGAATCCGTCAAGAAGATTGCGCTCTTTGCGGCCGGAGTTGCAAGCCAGCGCTACATGGCAGCGTTGCAGGATCAGCAAGAACTTATGGCAGACCTGGCCGACATCATCACGCAGGTTTTTGCGCTCGAGTCCGCCCTGCTGCGCGCGCGCAAACTCGCCCAAGCCGGGAAAAACACTGCTTCCACTGCGGCAGCCATGACGAGCCTTCTTGCCGATGAGAGCATTGGACTGGCCGAGCAGGCGGCCCGGAGGGTTCTGGCGGGTTCAGCTGAAGGTGACGAACTGCGTACGCAACTGACCATTCTGCGCAGGCTGGCCCGATTTGTTCCGGAAGACACTGTTAAGCTCAGCCGCACGATCGCACAGCAGTGCATTCGCGCAGAGCGGTATCCCATGTCGCTGATCTAGGACGAAGAGGAAAGGCTTACGGGCAGGGATAGGCGCCGGCGATGTATCCCTCGAGCGCCTGGATGGTTTGCTCCTGGCCTGACATCACCCACTTCACCAGGTCTCCTATTGAGATGACGCCGACAATGCTGTCGTTCTGGACAACGGGCAGGTGACGGAAGTCGTGCTGCGTCATCAAGGTCATGCACTCATCGACGGTGTGCTTTGGGTTCACGGAGATGACCGGACTGGTCATCAACTGGCTGACCGTGGTTTCGCGCGAAGTATGCCCCCCCAGGATTCCTTTGCGCGCGTAATCCCGCTCCGAGAAGATTCCGACCAGCCGATCGTCCTTGCAGACCAGCAAAACCCCGATGTCGTATTTGGCCAGCATCTGCAGCGCCTCGTAGACCGACTGCTCGGGTTCGATGGAGAGCACTTTGCGCTCGGGTCGACACCCGAGCAATACGCCAATCGTGTCGTTGATCTTCATAGGGGTTCCTCCTGGGGTCCTGCGAATGACGGTCAATATAGACCATTCAGATAAGGACGGAAAAGCGGCAATTTAACCAGGCCGGGGCGGTTTTGGAATCATTTGCGGAAAACTCGCGTCTAAATCCTGCTGCGGTTGGAATCAGAGCTGAACTGGCTGGTTGCCAGCCGCGGACGTAAAATAGATATAGGAGAGCCGTTTTTCCCTGAATTTTGATAGGGTTCCGGCTGCTCCTGAAAACGGAGAAGACTCGAATGCCTCTCTTCAAGACATCGAATCCTGCCCTTGGTTCTAAGACGTTCCAGGACGCGGCCCGGGACGTGGGAAGGTTCGGGGGCGCCCTTGATGTAACCAACCGCATGACCCTCAACGGTACAGTCAACCGGACCGGGATCCTGCTGCTCTGCGCTCTCGCCACGGCCAGCTTCACCTGGTACAGCTTTATGCAGACTCGCAACCCGGCAAGCGTAGGTGGCTGGCTCATGCTGGGCGTCTTCGGCGGGTTCATCACTGCCATGATCACGATCTTCAAGACCAGCTGGGCGCCCATCACGGCTCCGATCTATTCGTTGTGCGAAGGGCTGTTTCTGGGCGGCATCTCAGCGTTCCTTGAGCTGCGCTATCCCGGAATCGCCATCCAGGCGGTCGGCCTCACCTTCGGCGTTCTGATGACCATGCTGGTGGTCTATGCCTCCGGTATGATTCGGGTTTCCAACAAGCTCCGCATCGGCATCATCGCTGCCACTGGCGGAATCGCACTGTTCTATCTGCTGGAGATGATCCTTGGCTTCTTCGGGATCAACTTCGTCGCCGTGAATGGCTCGGGCGCAATCGGCATTGGCTTCAGCCTCTTCGTCTGCGCCATCGCCGCATTGAACCTCGTGCTCGACTTCGACTTCATCGAACAGGGCGTGAACTACGGCGCGCCGAAGTACATGGAGTGGTATGGTGCGTTCGGGATTATGGTCACGCTTGTGTGGCTGTATCTCGAGATCCTGCGACTGCTCTCAAAGTTGCGCAGCCGGAATTAAATCAGGCTCAGGTCAAGAAACGGCAGCTACTAGCGTGGCTGCCGTTTTGCTTTTGCTCTTGTTTATCGCGATGCCCGTTCTGAAGAGCTGCCGAGTATCTTCTGTGCGTGAGCGACCTCGGGTAGATTCGCATCCGCCCTTGACCATGCCTTCAGGAATGCAGCGTAAGCCTCGTGCGCGCCGCTCGAATCGCCCGCCGACTCCTTAACGAGAGCGAGGCCATAAAGCCCGAACCCTGAATTCGGCCGCTCCACCAGCGCCGCGTGGTAAGCCTCTTCTGCACCCTTGTAATCCTTTGCTTTCAACAGAGCTGCCGCTTCCGTCTCCGCAACCGGCCGAATATAAAACGGCGGCTCGTGATAGCCGAGCTTCTTTTCTTCTTTAGCGGCTTGTTCATACGTCTTCTTGGCACTTCGCAGCTTCCGATGTGCGGCCAGCACTCCCGCTCTCAGTTCCATGGATTGAATGTTCAGGCACTTCAGGATCGGGTCAGGGAGAGCATCAGGAAGCACCGGCTCGGCCGGCGGTCTGCTAATTTCTTTCTTGTCTCTCTTGCTCTCAGATTTCTTCAGCGCTGCCCTCATTTCCTTCATCTGCCTCAGACCGGCATCCATACTGATGGAGTGCTCCTGCGCCGTGACTGCATCCCCTGCATCGAGCGCCTTCATACCTTTCGCATAGTCGGTAAGTTCAGCCGCAAGAAACCGCAGATTCGCAGCCTTGTCCCCTTTGGGTAGGTTGGCCTCGTTCAGCATGGCAATCACAGCATCCCAGTCCGCAACGCGCAGCGCGACAGGAAGCCGCTCGCTAATGCGCGAGATCTGGTCGCGCGCGGACCAGATGTAGAGAGAAGCGGAGAGTTGTCCGCGAGCGGCGGCCAGATGATCCGACAGCGCGTTCGCATCGGCGAGCCGCCCCTGTTCCATCAGGTTCGCGATTGCGTACATCATGTTGTGCGCGTAGTTCCAGTCATCATCGGGCCCGACGTGCTGTTCCCGCATGTAGCGTTCATCGGTCGCCATCGAGGCCGAGAACCAGCGCTCCGCCTCGGCGTAATTGCCCATCCGGTAGTAGATATGTCCCGGCATATGCACCATGTGTCCGGAAGCGGGTGCAAGACTCGCCAGCAATGCCGCGCTTTGGACGGCGCTTTCCGGATGCTTTCCCGGTTCGATCGCATGAATCCAGTAGTGATTGGTTGCCGAATCGTTAGGCACGTCGTGCAGAATGCCTTCCAGCATGTGAATGGCTTCCTGCTCGCCCTTCTTCGGCTCGCCTTTTTTGTCGTATCCCGTTTCCAATGCCAGCGCGAGTGACAATCGCGCCTGAGGATCGTTCGGCTGCTCGCTCACCAGCTTGCTCAGAATCTCGATCTCCTGCTTGTCGGCCCCGCGCTTGCCCTTGCTTGTGGACTCGATCTGCGCCGCCTCGATGTAGAGCCGCTCGGGTTCGGTGACCTTGTCCTTCAACTGCGAAGCTTTATCAAGTGCCTGCTTTGCGTAGCTCTCCAGATCCTTGCCGCGCGCTTGCTCGGCCTGGGCTAATCCCCACCAGCACATCGCACAATCGGGATCGACCCGCAACCCCTGCTGGAAAGCCTTCATGGACTCGTATTCCCAAAAATCATGCAGAAGATTCAAGCCCTGATCGAACCAAATCTGCGCTTCGGGAGTTGCCGTAATTGCAATATGCGCGTTGCCTATCCCCGTCATGTGGACCGGCGTCGGAAGCTGCTCCGGCGGTGTGAGCGGAAGCATACCGCTCATGTCGTGACTCGCTGATATCTGCTGAGCCGGCGTGCTCACAGCAAGCAGAAGAGCCCCCGCAAAGACGAGAAAATACATTGACGCATGCCGGAACCTGCAATGCAGCGCGAATGGGAAGTGCATTGACGCAATATACATCGTCCGGAGAACGACCGGCCACCGCGCTGCGCGCTAACGGGAATCACGCGTAAGACGGTCGAGATCGTCGATCTGCGATTGCAGATTCTTCGCGGCCTTCCGGTTCATCAGCCATATGACGAAGAAGATGATCCCAATGCATCCGGCCACCAGGGTGTAGCCGAGGATAGCGGGGCCAATCGGAAACGGCCTTCCTGCTGCCTTTGTAACCTGCATCGTGAACTGAAACAGTCCAAGCAGGAACACCACCAGTCCAGGCAGAAAAGGCAATAGATACCAGGACCACACGCCTCTCAGGGCATCTCGTTGCCGTACAAGCTCTGAGCGCTGAAAGTTGACGCAGCTCTGAAATCCCATGTCTGCTGGCGCAGGCCGCGCCGAAGCTCTGCGGTGTAACTGGTAAATGACATACCCCGTGCCTGCGATGATCAGACCACACCCGATGCGCAACAGTAGAGCTGGAAAGATCCAGCTGTAATACGCGAACACAGCCAACACGAGCGCAGCCGCGACATACTCGCGCAAATTGCGCCGCTTTATCGTGCGCTGAAGCTCCTCTGGACTGAAACGAGGAGGCTCACCAGAGCCCTGCTGCCACATTTCGCAGAAGCTGGAATCAGAGTCGTTTGTCATGATCTTGCTCCCCCCTGAAATCTGGTTGTGAGGATTCTCTTTATCCTATGAATGCGCGTTTGAATGCGCGTTGCCACATTGCCTGCTGAGATTCCGGTGATCTCCCCAATCGCTGCGGCATCCACGCCTTCAAGAAACAGCATCACCAGTTGCCGATCGAGTGGTCTCAACTCGTGGATTAGGGTCATCAGCCTGTCGACGGCGAGGTTTCGCCCTGCAGATTCCTCGACATCGCTCTTCGGGTCAGTAATATCGATCTGATCAATGCTGAGCAGTTGCCGCGAACTCGCACGCCGATCGATCACCACATGCGAGGTCGCCACGTTATGACCTACGCGATAGAGCCAGGTGCGGAGTGAGCAGCGGCCATCGAAGCTCTCGAGGCTTCGCCACAGCGCCATGTGGATATCCTGCAGCAGGTCGCGTCGCTTGTCAGGATTGAGCTCGTAGGCGCGGGCGATGCGATTGAGTGCGGCTCCATGCGTTCGGACCGCTTCCTGATAGAGATCTTCCCGGCTTGCCATCTCTGGAGATTTCCTTCTGTATAAGGTAGTCTCCGGCGACGCCGATTTCTTACAGATTCATATCTGTTCTCGGATGAAAGTCGAAGCAGGGAGAAATGAGGCAGCGTGCAGAATCAGCTTCGCGAGCATCCTTCCACGCGAATGGCGTGGAAGGATGCTCTTCAACAACCTTGGAACAGGCTTGTCTACGCGTTCGCGTGTTCCGGTGCATGAACAAGTGCCTCGATCAACGCCTTGCTGAATGCCGGAATGTCATCGGGCTTCCTGCTGAAGATGTACTGACCATCTGTCACAACCGCCTGATCCACCCAGGTTGCACCGGCGTTCTTGATGTCTGTCTTCAGGGAAGGCCACGAGGTTACAGTCTTGCCTCGCAAGGCGTCCGCTTCTACCAGCGTCCACGGTCCATGACAGATTGCAGCAACTGGCTTGCCCGTTGAGACGAATTGCCTGACGAAGTTCACCGCCGCCGGATCCATCCGAAGATGATCGGGATTCATCACTCCTCCCGGTAACAGCAACGCGTCATAATCGTGCGGATTCGCATCTGCGAGCTGCTGGTCCACTTTCACCGCCTGTCCCCAGTCTTTCTTGTTCCAGCCCTTGATTTCTCCATTCTTCGGCGCAATCACCACCGTTGTGGCGCCCACGTTATTCAGCGCCTTGCGGGGTTCAGTGAGCTCAACCTGCTCGAATCCATCGGTAGCTAAGATCGCGATCTTCTTTCCTCGCAGCTCTGAAGACATGTCTTCTCCTCCTGCTTGTCCATTCGCTCTGACGTAGGACGCCCCAACCTAAGTACGGGTTGCGCGCAAATCGGATGCCATCGAGGGTTGATGCACGACCATTGCAATCCAAGACAAACTGCTCGATCTACATGGCATCTCATGCCTTTGCACGTATGGAGGGCCCAAAGGTGAAGAGACGCAAATTCCTCGCTAGCGCAACGGCTGCTGCAGCGTTGATCCAATCAAAACGAATCTACGCGGAGCTGTCTGCCGAGACGGGTTCCGGCCAAATGGGTACGGAATTGAAGTCGAGGCAAGCGGCGGCGCGCATCCCGCGCGTCACGAATCCGGGCACGATGAAGGGTGAAATGCTGCATCGCGAACTCGGCGCGACGGGCGAGCAGGTGTCGCTGATCGGGCTCGGTGGCTCGCATCTGGGCAAACCAAACGTGCAGGAAGACGAAGCCATTCGCCTGATTCACGAAGGAATTGATCGCGGCATCAACTTCCTCGACAATTCGTGGGACTACAACGAAGGCCGCAGCGAAGAGCGCATCGGCAAGGCTTTGTCGCAAGCTGGATACCGGCAGAATGCGTTCGTGATGACGAAGCTAGATGGGCGGACGAAGGAACTCGCAACGGATCAGATCAACGACTCACTGCGGCGGCTGAAGGTGGATCACATCGATCTGCTGCAGCATCATGAGGTGATTCGCTTCGACGATCCAGATCGGATCTTCGCAGAAGGCGGAGCGATGGAGGCTGTGGTTGCAGCGAAGCAGGCGGGGAAGGTTCGTTTCATTGGCTTCACCGGGCACAAGGATCCGCGGATCCATCTCTACATGCTCGAGGTTGCGCAGAAACACGGCTTCCACTTCGATACCGTGCAGATGCCGATCAACATCATGGACGCGCATTTTCGCAGCTTCTCGCAGATGGTGGTGCCAGAGGCAGTGAAGCAGAAGATCGGCGTGCTGGGGATGAAGAGCTTCGGAAATGGGATCATTCTGAAGAGCGGCGCCGTCCAGCCAATTGACTGTCTTCACTACTCGCTGAATCTGCCAATTTCGGTGCTGATCACCGGCATCGATTCGAAGATGCTGCTCGATCAGGCATTTGCTGCAGTCAAGTCGTTCAAGCCGATGGACGAGGCGGGCGTCGCGTCGCTCATCGGGAAGACCGAACAGGTTGCGATGAATGGCAAGTATGAGTTGTTCAAGACGACTTCGCACTTCGATACGACTGCGAGACATCCTGACTGGCTCGGGTCGGACAGCAAGGAAGTGCAGAAGCTCGAGCCGCAGTTGCCCGGGTGAACCAAAGAGCTACTGCAGCGGCGTCGCTGTCACGAGCACCTGCATGCTGCCTTTGGAATCGAGTGAATCTGACGTGAACACCACGGTCGGCTTATTGAGAGATAGCAGCACGGGTGAGTGCCACCGATTGTTCCGAACTACCGGGGCATTCAGAGTGTTGGGTCTAATTTCGGAAGCCAGGCTGCTAATATCGGTTGTCAGATTGATCGCCAGCTTGCTACCGATCTCCCGCACATCGCTCACGTCGAAATTGACGCCAACATCCATGTACTGGAATTGAGTCGGAGTCCCTGTAGAAGTTGCCGCACCGGTGGGAACTGGAATCCTCGAACCAGTTCTCATCGAAACGTTTCGATCTTCACGTGCGGTACCGACCGTGATGGAATACGAGCGGCTATTCACCGGCTTCGAATCCGCACCAAGTTCCTGAACCAACAAATCAAGATGGAAGTAGTGCGTCGGGATTTCAGTCGTCTTGGCAGAATCAGCGGGGACTGACGACTGCTGGCCGAAGATCGGACAGGTAAGAACGACTCCTGCAAGCAGGACACCGAAGATGGTCGTGAATTTACGCATAGGTCCTCCTAGTTCTTGCCCAACATGGGCACGGTGATTGGCGAAATCTTGATTGAGGAAATTTCGAGTGGTGCATTTTGACTGTTGTATCCAGAGAGCAGTCTTTCACGCTCAGCCTTCGGCAAATGTGTTGCCAACTCAGCCAAGAATTGTTCTTGCGGTGAGAGCGGTTGCGGGGCAGGGAAGATGTCGAGTTTTGGGCGTTGAGGGTTCTCGCTTCTCATGGCCGAACCGCTGGCGATTTGCCTGGCACTTCGCATGGACTTTGCTATTCGCGGCAGATGCCGTGTCCGCACGTGAACATCGGGAGCCGCATCCTTTGCACTGGCAATTCGTTGTTGATTCGGGATTGACTCACCAGCCGTGTTGACTGTCACACGATGCGTGAACCGAGGGAGCCCAATGATAAGCGCAATTGCCATCGCAATTGCTCCGGCCAAGGCCCACCGATGCCACCCGAGGAAGATTCTTGATCCCCAGGCCCCGTCAGCCTCCAGACGAGCAAGGACGCGCTGCTCCAGCCCGGCGCGGGGCTCGGCGTAGCTGGCGAGTTCCGAATCAATCAGGCGGTCTAGCTCATCCCGCTCAGGCATGGTAAATCTCCTTCGTGGATGTCAACTTCTGTCGGAGCATCTGGCGTGCGCGCTGAAGCCTCGTACGCACCGTTCCTTCACGGATGCCGAGAACCTCGCCGATCTCGCGGGAGTTCAACTCTTCGAATGCGGAGAGGACAAGCGGAACGCGGAGTTCTTCGGCAAGGGAATCGATCAACGCATGGACCGCGGCCAGCTGATTGGCTTCAGAGATGGTATCGTGCGGGCCGAGCCGAGACGAGGCGAGCAAATCGAGCGCCTGCGGATCTGCGACGGCAGCGGGCGATGAAGATGAGCGGCGTTTGTGGTCGATGGCGATGCGCCATGCGACGCGGGCCAGATAGGCGCGCTCGTTCTCTGCGTGCTGCCACCCGGGATTCCGATACAGCTTCAAGAACGTCTCCTGCACCGCGTCCTCGGCATCGTAGGAGTTGAGCAGAACTGCATATGCCACTTTGAAAACGAAGCGCGACTGGCGCTGCACGAGCGCCGAGAACTCCGCGTCTGCGTCTGTGGCCAAAGTCTGCGAACTCCTCACCGGCAACCCTGAAATGCTAACTCCAGGGTCCAGGTCCGCGTTGTTCATTCCCTAAGACGGAAACTCGCAACGAAGTGTTCAGATTTCTCGCACACAAAAAGTTCGGCCCGCCTCTCAATTCGAGGAGCGGGCCTGCTCTGTTGGAGCTTTTACGGTTATGCCTTGGCCGAGGTCAGTTGGCCAAGGTCGGCAGCCATCTTCTCCGTCGAGAAGGCTTCAAGCAGATCGCCTTCCTTCAGGTCGCTGAACCCGCCAAGTCCGATACCGCACTCCATGCCGTTCGTTACCTCGCGAGCATCATCCTTGAACCGCTTGAGCGAGCCAATCTTGCCCTTGTATACCTGCTCGCCTCCGCGCATGACCTTGACTTCGGAATCGCGACGGATGACGCCATCCTGCACGCGGCAGCCGGCAATGGTGCCAACCTTCGGGATTCTGAAGATGTTCAGCACTTCTGCGCGGCCCATGTAATTTTCCTTGAAGGTGGGTTCGAGCAGCCCAAGCATCGCCAAGCGCATCTCGTCCTGCAGCTCATAGATGATTGAATGCAAGCGGATATCCACGCCTTCTTGTTGCGCCAGCTCAGCGGCCTTGCGCTCGGGACGTACGTTGAAGCCGATGATGATGGCGTTGGAAGCCGTAGCGAGTAGCACATCGCTCTCGGTAATCGATCCCACCCCAGAGTGAATCACCTTTACGCGAACCTTCTCGGTCGACATGCGAACCAGCGAATCGGCAAGCACTTCCACCGAACCGGTCACGTCGCCCTTGATGATTAACGGAAGATCTTTCACGCCGGCTTGGCGAATCTGCTCCGCCAATCCTTCCAGCGAGACACGCGAGCTCTTCGCGAGCTGAGCCTCGCGCTCCTTCATCTTGCGGTATTGCGCGATGCCCTTGGCCTTATCGCGGTCCGCAACAACGAGGAACGTATCGCCCGATTCCGGCATGGCCTCGAGACCAAGCACTTCAATTGGCGTTGATGGCCCCGCTTCCTCCAGTGGTCGCCCACGATCGTCGAACATCGCACGAACCTTGCCGTACGTATTGCCGACGATGTAGCTGTCGTTCAGGTGCAGAGTTCCATCCTGCACCAGCACGGTAGCCACGGCGCCCCGTCCGCGATCGAGCTTGGCTTCGAGAACCGAGCCAACCGCCTTGCGTCCCGGCGTTGCCTTTGGTCCCTTGATGTCGCTGACCAGACAAATCATTTCGAGCAAGCGATCGAGGTTTTCGCGCTTTTTCGCGGAGACTCTTACGTACGGAGTGTCGCCGCCCCAATCGTCCGGAGTGAGTCCGCGATCCGCAAGCTGTTTCATCACGCGGTCGGGATTCGCTTCAGGCTTATCAATCTTGTTTACCGCAACGATGATCGGAACATCGGCCGCTTTCGCATGATCGATAGCTTCAATCGTCTGCGGCATCACGCCGTCATCCGCTGCCACAACGATGACAACGATATCCGTCACCTTGGCCCCGCGTGCACGCATGCGGGTGAATGCCTCGTGGCCCGGCGTATCGAGGAAGACGATTTCGCGACCGGAAGCAGGAGAGCCTTCCTTGGTGAAGCGGACCTTATAGGCGCCGATGTGTTGCGTGATTCCGCCAGCTTCGCCGGCCGCTACATCGGTTTCACGGATTGCGTCGAGCAGTGACGTCTTGCCGTGATCGACGTGCCCCATGACGGTGACAACAGGAGCGCGAGAAACCTCGACAAAGTCGATCTTCTCTGTGTCGAGTACTTCTTCGATGGCTTGATTCTCGAGTTCCTCTTCGTAGCTGATCACGGTTGCGGCTGCCCCGAATTTCGCGGCCACATCCTTCACCATCTCAGCATCGAGTGATTGATTGACGGTTACGAACACTCCACGCATCAGCAGGATCGCGATAAGATCCTTCGCGCGGATTTCGAGTTTCTCTGCCAGGTCCTTCACACTGATGCCTTCGGTTACGGTGATCTCACGCGTGATGGGAAGTGGCTCGTCGCTGAAGTTGGCTGCCCCACCAAAACGAGGAGGTGGCACAAAGCCCTTCATCGGACCTTCTTTGGTCTTCGGATACTGCTGGTTGCCACGGCGCGGGCG
>DATJEO010000138.1:0-8413 GCA_035496515.1 Occallatibacter sp. | reverse complement strand
CAGGTGATTCCCGTGATAAGTTCGATCTGGCAAGTTGTTGCTCTCAAGTTCCGGATGGCCGGTCACCCTGCCGGAGCCGATGGAAATGCGACATAATGAAAGGTTCCTGAATAAATCGTGAGGGGTGCATGAGGGAATTGCCCATCAACTTCGCCAGATGGTCGGCCGCTATTCTCTGGGTATGCTTCGTCGGTCCGTGGCTCGCTCGGCTCTTTGGAATTCCAATCAGGGCAGCATTCTGGAAATCCGACCGGCAAAACGAGCAACTCACGCGACGACAGTTTATGTGCGTATTCGGAGTGCTGGTATTTGGGGTCGGCTTCAGCATCTTCAACCTGGATTCAGACGTCATACACAGGCTTCTGACCGAAAGAAACTGGAGTTCGAGGCTGATCGATCTTGGCGTCCAGGTGTTGCTTTCAATCTGCATGGGGATTGCGGTCGTGTTCTGGTGTGCGCCTACGCAACTTGATGAATCCCCGGTGACGAGGCTTGATCTTTCCCAGCGCCAATAATCTGCGTTCGGCGTGGGTTGTCGGCAATGGGGACAGTGAGGTCAAAAAGTTGGCTTCAACCCTCCGCGGGTGGCCCACATCTCACCTTTACCAAGATCGACAACAAGATGCCCCACAACCTGCCCTGAGCGAAGCCGAAGAATCTCGCTTTTGAGATGTGGGATTTTGCTCGCCCCGCCAGGGGAATCTGAGACTCCCAAGCCCGGGTGCCCCATGTCCCCTCTTTTGGGGACGTGGGATACGACAGACTCATCCACATTCATCGGATGTCTTTCCGAAATCCCTCAGAACGTCCCCGTCAGCCGCACAAAGAAGCTCCGCCCCGGCCCAATCGCATTCCCCGAAAACAACCCGCCGAAATCAACCACATCCAGCACATCGTTCAGGTTCTGCCCATCCGCCTGCAGCCGCACATTCACCTTGTCCGCGTGATACAAATCAGCCCCTGCAGATGCACTCACCTGCAATACCGGCAGAATCCGCCCGCGCTCAAAATTAATCCGGCCCAAAACCCGCTCCCCATACTGCGCCAGCACCGTTTCCGGATCTCCACCGAACTCAAACGGCAACCCCGAGTCATACTTCATCCCCATCGCCAGCCAGAACCGCGGATGCACCTGGCACCGCACCTGCCCCCGCGCTGTATTCCGCTGGTCCTGCGTCGAAGGAAAATGCCCCGTCAGGTTCGTCACCGCCGCCGTCGCGCTATCCCCAAGAAACAGCCCGCCCGTCACCGGATTCCACGAGTTCGCCACCTCGTATGAGTAGCTGAGAAATCCTGAAAACTTCCGCCACTCCGGTACATCGATCTTCCCTTCAGCCCCATACACAATCGCCTTCCGAAACGAAATCGGAAAGCTGATGCTCGTGTTCTCAATCTGATCGTCATCCGCAAGATTGTTCACCACACGCCGGAAATAGTTCACATCCAGCTTCGCCTTGCCCAGCAAGCTCTGCGTCCACCCGCCCTCAAAGTAATCGCCCACCGAAGGCTCGACCGGCAATCTCAAGAACGCCGAAGGATCCAGCGTCTTAACTTCCGCCGAACTCGACAGCAAAATGTTCTGCGACGACGGCGTCTGAAACACCCGATCATACGAAAAGTGCAAAATCGAATTCGTCGAATCGAAGTGCCTCGAAATCGCGGATCGCGGCTGCACCGCCCGCCGGTTCACCAGCAGCTGGTAGTGATCCCACCGCACCCCCCCATTGATCGACCACTTCCCCAGATGCACCAGATCCTGCACAAACACCGACTGCTCCAGGTCGGGCCTCTGCCCCGCAAACGCAAACGTCAGCGGCGTCCCCTCATCAAACCGGCTCGGATCCGTAATCGCGTAGCTCGTCTCCTCATGCAAAAACGTATTGTCTGACTCCACTCCCGCCTTCCACTCGTGCCGCCCCCGGCTCGCCGTCAGTGTCGCTCTGAAATACCCCTCGCGAAAACGGTTCTGCTGAAAAACCTCCACTGGCGTCGACTCCGGATTGGACTCAAAATCATTCGCGTTATCCCGCACCATCCCCGCAAACCGCGCCAGCGTCCTCGCCGAAAACGTGTGCTCGTACGACGCGATCCCCATCGTCTCGATGTTGTCCGCCGTCTGCCTCTGCCCGGCCGCCTGCTGAATCTGCTCGTTCGGTATCTCGTACCGCGCCAGCTCATGCCGAAGCGTCATGCTCACGCGATCGTTGCTCGTCACATCGCTCTCATAGCGGCCCGAGAAGTCGCCCAGCGTTCCACGGTTCGTATAGTTCTGCGGAACCACCGGGTTCAGATAATGATCCGTCCTGCTCCCGCTCGCACTTCCACCCACCGTGTTCTTGCCCGCCGTATACTGCCCCTGCGCAAACACACTCCCGCTATTGAAGCTCCCTCCCGACACTCCAAGATCACCATGGAAACCCGGCTGCGCATTCCGCTCCGTATTCACCTCCACCACTCCGCCCAGCTTCCTGCCATACTCCGCCGGAATCCCCGCCGTATAAATGCTGAGCGACTCCACATCGTCGGCTCCAATCTCCGGCCCAAAGCTCGGCGATCGGTTATCCGTCAGCGGAATCCCATCCACAACAAACTGCGTCTGGTTCTCCGATCCCCGCGGATGCAGCACCGCATTGCCCTCAAACAGCCAGCCCGGCTGCGAATTCACCAGGTCCTCGAGCGACCTTCCCGGCACCGTCCCCAGCCGCCGTCGAATAAACGCCGACCCCACCTGGTCCACATTCCCGGGCTGCTCCGGATCAATGAGCGTATTCGCCCCCTGCACCGAAATGGTCGTCTCAAACGTCGCAAGTTTCAGCGCAATCGAATGCTTCAACGGAATGCTCGAGCGAATCGCGATCGTCTCGCGGACCGAGGCGAACCCCGCCTGATCCACCTCAAGGCGATAAATCCCGTAAGCCAGCCTCGCCGCATCCACCTTCCCTTGCTTATCCGTCTCCAGATCCGCACGGTACTGGTTCGCATCGCTCAATAAGTGAACGGTCGTTCGCACACCCTCACCCGAAGGGTCCGTCACTTGTAGTCGCAACTCTCCATGATTCCCCTGTCCGGAAACGCCAACCGAAACCAGGCTCAACAGATTCAGAACGAGCTTCAACAACTTCGTTCGAGCGACGCTTAGCTTCTTTGGGATCATCCGATATCTTGCTCTGGGAAAAGGGCCTGTATATGAGTTGAGTCTCCTGAACGCCCATAGGTTGTTCGTAAATCCCTTTTTCGACCTTACCAAGCGGGCGTGCTCTAACCATCCCCTTCCTCCGGCTCCGCCAGCATCGATCAGCAATACGCCCTATCGGTCATCGACCTCATCAATCGCGACCAGAAAGGCGCACCGGTATCGAAGGCTCCCCACTCTCACCACTTCCGAAAACAGATTTTGAAGGCGCACGACTTCAGTCGTGCCCGTCAGATCGCCGAAAATGAGCGCGGTTTAAGCTGCGGGCGATGTCCTTTACCGGTATCGCGCTGCCAAAAGGTGCTCAAGGCCTCGCTCACTTCAACTCAGCCTGCTTCCTCGCTTGCTTCGCCGTAATCGTCGCCGATCCCTCGCTTAACCCGGAGCTCCGACCCGTCAGCTTGATCTCTCCGGCCTGTTTTGAAGACCGAATCACCACCAGCGCGCGCCCCTGATAAAGCTTGCGCCGATTGCCTTGGTAAGAATCAAGGTCCTGCCCATCTCCATTCCCGACCGCGGCGATTGCACCCGGTCCGCTGATCTCAAACTCAACCTCCTGGTCTGCGCGCATGTCCACGCGGCCATCGGCATCCACAGCCTCGACGGTCACAAATGATAGATCCTCACCATTCGCATCAATGGTCGTACGATCTCCCGCAACGCGTAGTTTCGTTGCTTGTCCCGCTGTCCTGAGAACACTCTCCGCAACAGCGCGATCCCCGCGCAGCCCCACCGCCTTCAGCACGCCCGGCGCATACGGCACTGGAAACACTGCCTTGAACTCCTGCTCTCGTCCTGTCGGCTTTTCGCCAATCAGCTTTTCATTCAGAAACAACTGCACCTTCTCCGCACCCGAATACACCTCCACCTCCAGCGGCTTTCCCTCCTCTCCCGGCCACGTCCAACTCGGCAGCGTCGGATAATCCGCCCACATGATTGCAATAATCTTCTTGTTTTCCGTCTCCGGCAACCGCACGGTTGCATATACGCGATCTCCGCCATTCCAGACGATGTCGCGATAGTACGACTGCGGCTTCCGGAACCCCGTCAGGTCCAGATCCCCGCACATCGCCGCATGCCACGGATACGGATGGAAGAAGAGTTCCATCATGGCCTTCGAAGCTGGGTCGGAGTTGTTCTTGGCCATCTCCCCCATCACGTCTTTCCCGTTGGCCATTGCCGTGAACATCTGGTCTATCATTCCAGTGCCCGCCATCATTCCTTCCATCCCTTTGGCCATCTTCGCCTGCTCTGGGGTGCCATACTGCCAGGCGCCAATCCCAGATTCCCCCAGATAATCCATCGCCGTCCACGTCAGATCGCCCAGCACATACGCGTTGTCATGGGAAACCTCCCACAGTGGAAACACCTTCGATGGCCACGACTCTGTCGTCAGCATCATTCTTGACGGCAGCTGCTCATGGTCCTTCTTGTACGTCGGAAGAATGTTGTAGTTGTATCCCGTAATATCTAGCTGCGAAAACACCGCCTGCGCCGTAGGCTTGGTCGTCGTCCCCGGAAACGCCAGCGTCAGCGGCCGCGTGCTATCCAAAGCTCGAACATGGTCCGCAAGCTGCTTGCCCAGCGCCGCTCCGCGATCCACCTCGAGTTCAGGAATCTCATTCCCGATTCCCCAGATCACGATCGACGGATGATTCCGATCTCTCAGCACCATTGACGAAACATCTCGCTTCCACCATGCGTCGAAATCGCTGCCGTAATCGAACTTGACCTTGTGCGCCTCCCAAACATCGAACGGCTCATCCAGCACCAGGAGTCCAAGCCTGTCGCAGGCATCCAGAAACGCGGACGACGGAGGATTATGTGCCGTGCGCACCGCATTCATGCCCGCTGCCTTCATCAACTCGACTCTGCGCTGCTCGGCGCGGTCGAACGCGGCTGCCCCCAGCGGCCCGTTATCGTGATGAACGCTGCCGCCCGTCAGCTTCACCGCCTTGCCGTTCAGCAGCAAGCCCTTCTCAGCCGACCACGCAAGACTGCGGATTCCAAACGGAGTCGTCACCCGGTCGATCACCTTGTCGTTTCGGCGAATCGTCGACACTGCGCTGTAAATTGCCGGCGACTCCGGCGACCACAACGCGGGCTTCGTCACCGTGATCTCTTGTGCGGCCTCTTCCTCCTTGCCCGCCCCGATGTTCTGTTTCGACTCCGCGCTGCCTACCTCTTTTCCTGTCTTATCCAGCAGCACCGTCTCGACCGTCACCTCTCCAGAATCGCTAGACTCATTCGCCACTCGCGTCCTGATCGAAACCTTGGCCGAATCGGCCGTCGCCTCCGGCGTCGTCACAAACACTCCCCAGTGCGCGACGTGTACCGGATCGGTCACCACTACCCGCACATGCCTGTAGATGCCCGAGCCGCTATACCAGCGGCTGTTAGGCTGCGCAGAGTTGTCCACCCGCACTGCCAGGACATTCGCGCCTTCAAAAGTCAGCTGCGGCGTCAGGTCAAACTGGAACGCCGTGTATCCGTAAGGATGAGTCCCCAGTTTGTGCCCGTTCAGATATACCGTGGCATCACGGTACACACCATCGAACTCAATGCTGACGCGCTTTCCCTTCCACTCGGCCGGAGCCTGAAACGTCTTGCGATACCATCCGATTCCGCCCGGAAAGAATCCTCCTCCCGAGCCGCTTGGAGCGTCCTTCTCCGGCTTGCTTTCAATGCTCCAGTCATGAGGCAGATCAACACTGCGCCACGATCCGTCTGCAAACGACACCGCCTCCGCGCCGCTCGCATCCCCGAGCAAAAACTTCCATCCCGCATCAGCTGCCAGTTCTTGCCGTCCGCCGGCTGATCTCGACGTGGACCTTAGCTTGGACGTTGACGCGCACACCGCGAAAGGCACGAAGCCTGCAATCGTTGTGGCAAGAAGAATCATCGTGCGGAATCGCAGTTTCATGAAGACCTCTTTTTGGTTCTGCTTTTTCCAGTTAGTTCAGTCGAGTTACCCGGGCCGCGCAATCCAAGCAGGAGCACCCGGATGCTTTCCCTCAGCAATTCGCCGATTGGCTTTCCGTACTCCGTTTCCACCTTGCTTCCCAGAGAAGCCAGCCGCCGTTGCGCACCGATTACCGCATTGATCACTGCATGCATGGTCAGATCAGGATCGAGATCCGGCCGCAAAGAGCCGTCTGCAATCCCATCCCGGATCAGTTCTCCGAAAAACTGAAACGGCTCGGGATGAATCTGAGACTCCAGTGAGAGAAGGCGCTCCACGGGCCAGTCACGTGCGTAGATCGCATCAAACTGCGCCATGAAGCGCACCTTCTCGGGATTCTGCGAGAGATCACTCGCCATCATGTCCAGCAGTGCAGTGATCCTGGCCAGAGCATTGCGAGGGTCCTTCATTGCCTCAATCGCAATCCCGCTCTTGTCCTGCATCAACTCGCCCACAATCGCCCAGACAACGTCGTCCTTGCTCGAGAAATACTGGTACATCGTTGAGGGCTGCACGCCGCTCGCTGCCGTAATCTCCGCCATCGTCACGCGATCGATCCCTCGCCGATCAAAAAGGTCTGAAGCCGCATCCAGAATCCGCCGCCTCTGCCGCTCTCGGTGCGCGTCATAGGTCCTCGCCCGCTTCCGAATCTTCCGGGATTTCGCTGTCTTAGCCCCTTGCTTCAAACTTGCGCACCCTCAAACGAAATTCGAAATAGTATTTCGAATTTGTAACCAAAGAAGAATGAGATAGTCAACCAGGATTTTTTCAGCGAACCCAATCCCCGCTCGCAGGCCTGCCTCCTCTCGGCCCCAGTTACCAGCAGATCGCCGCCTGGTTCAAACCCGCCAGCCGCACCAGAGTCGCCGAGATCCTCGGAACCCTCACCGCCCTCGGCAAGACACGCCAGGTCGGCGACCGATCCTCCCTCTGATCGTCATATTGGAACGTCTCCCACACTTTGGCGGTTAATTCACGCAATCGGTCACAATGGAAGTGCTGTCTGGCCGGATAGGGGACATCACCCCAGCACAGGAATTTCTGCGGTTGCGCCATTCTTTTTTGCAGGCTAATTCGCAGATTTCTGCATACTGGACATAACAAGCATGCAAGCACCCGATCACCAGCCGCTTCGGCGAAGGTCTCGTGCGCTTCAGCAGCGATGCTGGATTCCACAAACACCCAGCAGATGACCTCCGATCGGGCGAACCATCGCATGAATCTTCTGTCACCAAAACTCTCGGGCCGAACTCGTGGACAGCATCAAAAACCGGAGACCCGCTTTGGGTCACCCCTCCCGTAAGTCCTTTCAGGAGAGTAATCTACCGCTAAGTGTCTTTGTTTGCAGGTTTTTGCAGCGCACCCCCTCCGCTAACCGACGTGCAATCACATTTTTACAGCCAGAAACCTTGGGAAGAGGATTCTCCGCTAAATCCGACCGCCAACATACCTGACGGCTCGAAGGGGAGACATTTCGGCATCCGTAGGTGCCGAAGGAAGATCTGACAGGTAAGAGCGAAATGTCGGCAGCTAAACCCAATCCCGTGTATTACGTGCAAAATAGCTGATAGCTAAATCTATTCTCATGTATTACCTGCAGGGATAGGAGCTACAGCAGCTCACCAGGCGTCAGCCCCTTCCGCCGAAGCTCCCCGATACTGAGCGCATCATGGCGCTTCGCCAGCCGGCGGCCCTGCTCGTCCACCATCAGCTCGCAGTGGAACCACCCTGGGTCCGGGTACCCCAGAGCACGATTGAGAAGCATCTGTCGCGCGGTCGATTTAAGGAGATCGGCCCCCCGAACTACCTCCGTAATCTGCATCGCGAAGTCGTCGGCAACGCAGGCAAGCTGATAACTCGGAACGCCGTCTCGCCGCCAGACCAGGAAGTCGCCGAAATCAATGCCGGCCGTGAACCGCTGCGGGCCAAGGTTGGCATCAATGAATTCGATGACCTCACCGTCGGGAACTCGAAACCGCCAGTTGAGTCCGATGGGGATGTCGCCGAGTTCGGGAGCAAAATCCAGCGGCCCGTCGCCCGTGCTTGCAGGACGGCAGGTGCCGGGGTACACCGGCTCGTCGTCCGCATCGATGGCCCTGGTCACGCCTTCATGCGGGGCGCTCAAAGCGCCGGCCAGGTCCTTGCGGGAGCACCGGCAGGGGTAGATAAATCCGCCGTCAAACAACCTATGCCATGCTGACCGGTACACTTCGCCGCGGCGGCTCTGCTCATAAGGCGCATGCGGACCGCCCATATCT
>DATJEO010000137.1:0-17726 GCA_035496515.1 Occallatibacter sp. | reverse complement strand
GTGCCGTTGAATCAGCATTCAAACCGGTGAGCGGAATGTAGAAGCTTGCCATCCTTATCTCCTGCCGTGTAACTCACGGGAGTTATCTCTTGTTGTTACCTGCTGGTTAAAGCTGTTGCAATCCGACTAGCTGCCGCACCTACCGTGGGAGTAGCTTTGGCCGCAGCGACCATGCTTGCCCCGCCGGCATGGGTCCCGTTCGCTTCAGGGACAGTGATTGGGGCCGGGTATGATCTTTCGGAGTTCATTCCAGTTGCCGCATAGGTCGTTGCGTCGACGGTGGTTGCTTTCTGAAGAGTCTCATTGATGGAGATGAGTTGCTGTAGGCTGTTCACCTGTACGAGCTGATTCACATATTCATTCGGATCTGTGGTCGCTGTCGGGTCCTGGTTTTTCATTTCAGTAACCAGCAACGTGAGAAAGTCGTTAGCCGCAATTGAGGTTGAGCTTCCGCTTGACGCCCCATCCTGGGCGCTCGCATTGGGCTTCAACGTTAGAGGTCGAGGCTCGACCGAGCTCGACGAGTGTGGATTGCTTATTGCCTGGGCATTTGTCGCCATATTTATCTCCTCGTTAACTGCTCGCCACGTCACGCAACCAGCGAAACGTGCGCGCCTTGCACACCATGTGCTCCGTAGCGAAGCGGCGTACCTTCGTACCGATTCAGATCGCCGCTCCACGGAGTGGAGTGACTGATTGTTGCCGCAACTAAACCTCTGCTGTCGCGACCCTGGGCAGGGCCATCATTCTGGCGTCCTTGGTTGTCAGAAGTTTGTTGCTGCCTCTCATTGCCAAAACTCGAGCTCATTGGATTTTTCAGTTCGCTAGACATCGTCACCGAAGACACTTCGATGTGCTGACTGGCAAGGTGAGCGTTCAGACCGCTCAGATGTGCGCTGAGCATCTGCCCGGCATCGTGCGAAGCAGGGACCAGAACTGCGTGCAATCCAGTGGAATCACGCTCCGCGCGCACACTTACCCAGCCCAGCGTCGGATCCTGGAATCCCGCTTCTGCAAAGCGCGTTCCTGCGTGAGTCCACCGCTGCTCTGGTTCTTTCAAAGATCGTTCCATCGTGCGTGTGGATTGATCGAACACCTCTCCGGCACCCTCACTCTTGATCTGCAGAGGTCCTCTAGCCCCATCAGAGGACGCGTCAGAACCTGATTGTGTAGGTAAGTTCAGCATTGAGCCTGTCTCTGCAGCTCCGCGCTCTGCACCCGCACCGAGTTCCAGCGCATTGGACTTACGCGCGTGGAGCCGCTCGGCTGGAAATGATGCGCGCGTGGGAAGGGCCCACGAGGAATCAATCTTTAATAGATGCGAGCCATCCAGTTTGTCAGGACCTCCAGGATCACCGCCTTCTTCAACTGACATTTGGCCCGCTGCCAACCGGGAATCGCGCCAGCCCGCCGTGATCACTGCGGATGGCTGCATCGAGAACTTGTCGTGGGACTCTGCATCACATTGCTCCTCGAATTTCAGCACCGCGGGAGCGGTTCTCTCCTCGATGGGTTGCCGGTGCTCTTGATTTACGAGTAAATCGAACGCCTGCTCCGGATGGTCCGAAACTACGGGCAATGAAGATCGAGTGTCGTAATCTTCGGTCAACGTGGAATCAGTGTGCTGCTCATTTGATGCACGCCGCGCTGGCTCTGCGGGAACACTCAAATGTTGAGCGAGAAGCGGATCTCTGGGCATCGGATCTGTAGATGTCTGTTGCGCCGAAGCTTCGGTAACAAACAACTGCTTATCTACACAGCCTCGCCTGCTTTTGAGCCTCAGATCTGACTCACTATGTGACAGCCCTTTTTCGGTCTCCCCCTTTTCTGTTTTATGGAGATCTGGCACACCAAACTCCAGAGTATTCTTCGGCAAGCCATCTGGTTCCTCAGAGATCTGTTCGACCGGCGCAGGACACCCAGGAAGGTCGCTCGCAGTTTGATTTGCATGGCGCTGCCGCACCAGGTCTGCACCGACCAGACCGAAGGCAAACGTGCAGGTTGGCTTCTCGTCCGAGGTATCTGCTAAGGATGGAGCCTGGGCTTCGGCTCCTGATAGATCACCGGCGTTCCCTCTCATTTCACCCACGTCAGTTTCCCGAAGCATCCCAACTTGGGCCAGTAGCGCTTGCCATTCAGACTCGGGACTTCTTGGCGGATAATGGCCTGGAATGCTGATGGGCTCTCGGACGACATTTCGACCGATTCGCCCGCCAGGTAATTGGAGTTCAACCTGTGAAGCCCCGCCGGTCGCGTCGGTGAATTTGATCATGCCACGGATCATTAGCACAAAGCGTGCCAAAGGTGCTGGAGGAGGATTAGAAAGATATCAGAGTGCTTCGCTCAAGCTGATTCGATACGCAGGCTGATTCTCTAGCGTTTTTGTCTCAAGTCCGGGCCGGCTGAGCCGAGCGGCCATCTTCCAGATCTTTCGCCGCACCAAATCGCAAAGAGCGGTGCCATTCATCTAACGAAGCCTGATTACGCCGCAGCTCTGCATCGATTTCACGTTTCAACTCAGATTCAAGAAGTGTTTTAACCTGGCACCGCTCCGCCCTCTTCGCCACAAATTGCCGTTGGATGCTCACGACCCGTTCCTCGACCAGATGCTTCAGCTTCAGCAGAGAGTTGGAAACGCAAGTTGAACGAGCAATTTCATGAAAACCCGTGACGCGATCGCGCGTCTCTCCCGTGCGAATCCCTTGGTGAACGAGAGCTCTTCCCGCCCTTTTCTGCAGTCGCGTACTCTCCAGCGCTTGGTCGATCGCCAGCAACTCGGCCCTCGCCGACTCGAGCAGCGTTGCCTGGTTTAGCTCTTCAATTCGACGAAGCTCGCACAGTCGGCGCAGGCGAACCGTTTTAGTCACTCTGGATCTCCACCGCGAGAGCGGCAAGCGCACGAACAGTTTCGTCGTAGTTTCTCTGCTCCGCACTGCTCTGCATCATGAATTCCTTAATTGCCTTTCTAGCTCCCAGTGCCCGGTCCAGTTCGGCGTCCGACCCCGGCTTATACGCACCGATTCGAACCAGGTCCTCTGACCGCGCATAAGTTGCCATGAGCTTCCGGATGAGAGCAGCATTCGAACGGTGATTCTCCTCGGTGATGGCGGGCATCAATCTGCTGATAGAATCCAGCAACTCAATCGGCGGATACCATCCCTCAGACGCAAGACTTCGGGATAGGACGAGATGTCCATCGAGCAGCGAGCGGACAGCGTCTACCAGTGGATCCTGCTGATCATCCCCCTCCATCAGCACGGTGTAAAACGCCGTGATTGACCCAACCCGGAACTGCCCAGCCCTCTCCACAAGCTTGGCCAGGCGATCGAACACCGAGGGGGTATACCCCTTTGCAGTCGGTGGCTCTCCTGCAGCCAGTCCAATTTCTCGAGCAGCCATAGCGAAACGCGTCAGGGAGTCCAATACCAGCAGCACATTCTTCCCCTGGATGGCGAAATGCTCTGCGATCGTGGTTGCGGTCAGCGCCGCACGCATCCGCAGCAGCGGAGACTGATCGGAGGTTGAGACCACCAGGATCGAGCGGGCAAGACCCGCCTCCCCAATCGCATTGTGGACGAACTCCGGAACCTCACGACCGCGTTCCCCAACCAGTGCGATGACTGTGACATCAGCAGCGGTATTCCGCGTCATGATCCCAATCAGAGTGCTCTTCCCTACACCCGATCCGCCGAAGATGCCGACGCGCTGTCCGCGCCCCACGGTGAGCAAAGCATCGATTGCCCGCACGCCCGTTCCCAAAGGAATCTGAATCGGCATGCGGTCGAGAGGATTACGCGGGGCACTTTCTAGAGATCGGCGTGTTGCCGGGCCTTTTACGATTGTGCCTTGAAGTGGATTCCCTTCGGCATCAAGTATGCGCCCGACAAAGCCACTGCTTACCTCCACGCTTGGTTTGGCGCCTGAAGCGAACACCGCGTCTCCATAGCGGATGCCGTCGGTTGTCTCAAGAGGCATCGATAGCACGTTCTCGCCACGAAACCCAATCACCTCTGCCCAGTGAGTGACCCTGTTCGCATCCACGATCTCACAACATTCACCAACGGAAATCACCGGCCCCGCGGATTCAATGGTGTTCCCTAAAGACTTCACCACTTTTCCGCGCCAGCGCCATGGCTGCCTCTCCATCAGGCGCATCGAATATCGATCGAGAATGCCGGTCACGGATTCACACACCTACTCTTTTGTTGCAATCTCTTGTCTAGATCCGGGCACAATTTGGTCCAGCAGCATCCGCGCCGTTTCCTGAAGCTGGTTTTGAACACTCAGATCCAGAGAGCCCAGGTTACATTCGATCCGACACTCTCCGGCCTGAAGCTCCTCATCTGCAACAACGAGCGGCCTGACACGTAGATTCGGCAAGTGAGCAAGTGTCTCGTTCCAGATCTCCGCATCTTTGGCGGGCACATGTATACGCGCTGCTGTGTTATCGGCGAGCTGACCCAACGCAATCCGGACAGCCCCCGTGAGCATCAGTGGGTCGTACTCCACTTCACGACGCAGAATCCGCTCAGCGATGCTGAGGGCAAGTTTCACGATCTCAGGCTCGATCACATGTATGAAACGATCGCGTTCGAGGGCGAATTGCTCACTGAGGCTCGCTGTCTGTTCGATCTTCCACGTCTCACATTGCTCGATCCTCGTCGCCCATTCCACGCGTTCAATCCGCCGACCCTCTTCAATACCTTCTCTCCGTCCGTCATCGAAAGCTTTGTCTCTCTCCGCGGAGATTTCGGCACCCGATTCAGATTCCTGACTGGCCGCGACCCTACAGTCTTCCGTCTCAGACTCAATAGAAGCTATGTTCGGCCAGTTCAAGTGCAGGGGTGCTTCACTCAGCGGATACTGAAATCTCTGGACAGAAATCCCCGAAGCGTCGCTGAAGGTCCCCATGCCGCTGAATACGTGCTGGATCTTCATGCCAGCATCTCGTCGCCCGTTTCAAGCTTCAGAATCACTCTTCCTTCCGCTTCTAGCCGACGTGCAAGGTTTAGAATCTCCTGCTGCGCTTGAGCGACTTCGCGAGAACGCACCGGGCCAAGCACATCCATATCCTCCTTTAGCATCTCCGCAGCACGTGAACTCATAGATTTGAAGACCGCTGCTCGCAATTCATCTTTGGCTCCCCGCATCGCCAAGGCAAGTTGCTTCTTGTCCACTCCAGACACAATCTCCCGGATGGTAGCTGGGGGAACAGTCACCAGATCCTCAAATGTAAACATCAGATTCCGTATACTCAGCGCCAACTCGGGTTGCGACTCCTCAATCGTTTCTAGAACCCGTTTCGATTCCTCTGCGTTCAACCGATTCATCAAGTCCGCGACGGCCTTGAATCCGGAATAGCTCTTCCTCTGCGTGTCCCCCACATTCTCCAGCCGCCGATGAAGTGTGTAGGCCACCTTTTGCGCCATCTCCGGAGAAAACTGCCGCATCTCCGCTAATCGCTGAATGGATGCGACCCTGTGTTCCTCCGTCAGATTGCTCAGAACCAACGAGGCCTGCTTAGGATCCAGATGAGCGAGGACTAGCGCGATCGTCTGCGGATGCTCGGCATCAAGTAGTTTGCCAAGCTGCTGTGGATCGGTTCGCTGCAGCTTGGCAAGATTCCCCTGCTCCATCTCCTGAGCTCGCCGGATCTGCGTCATTAGGTCTTCCGCACGCTGTTTTCCAAACGCCTCTGAAAGTAAACGTGTCGCATAGTCAACTCCGCCATGGACTACGAAGGTTTGCGTCTCGAGAAGTCCCCAGAATTCCTCCATCACTGCGGCAGACACTTCAGGTGAAATGCCCCGCAGATCGGCGAACTCACTTGTAAGGCGCTCTACATCCAACTCCGGCAGGCAGCGAAGTACTTCCTTGGCGAGTCCTTCTCCCACTGCCATCAACACCACGGCAGCTTTACGGGCACCGCTCAGATGCGTTATCCCTTGCCTCTGTGTTGAGATTTCACCGTTATCCATGATGCTCGTCTGCCCTCAGAAAATCAGCCCTTCCGCGCACTGCCATGCCAGCTCACTCGGAACGTATCCAGCTTTGTAAGAGCCGCGTGCTCTGTGCCGGCTCATTCTTTATCTGGCTTGTCACCTTTTCGAAGATCTCCTGTGCCCGCGCTTTACTTTGGTCGTAGACCGGTGTCTCTGCCGGTCTTTGTAGTAGATGATCCGCCTGGTCTGATGCAGGAAGAGCTCTGCTCGCTGCTCCCGTTGCGCCTGCGAACACTTGCTTCAATGCGGGACGAATTCCGAACAGCACCACGATCAATGCTCCGAGCACGAGGCACAGGTACTTTACGATCTCTGGTGAAGTTCGGATGATCGAATAGATCTGGCTCGGTAAAGACTGACCAGCACGGACGAGGTTGTCGTCGAACGACATGTTCTGAACGCTAACCAGATCGCCGCGGGCATTATCAAAACCGATCGCGGCTTGCGTCAGCGCGGTAAGATTGCGCAATTCGCCGGCTGAGCGCGGCTGCCACTGTGCGGCCCGAGCTTTGGAGGCTCCGGCCGTCATGCGATCGTTCACCACCACCGCCACCGTGAGTCTTCGTATTTTGCCAGGAGCTTCCATCTTATGTCGTATTGTTTTTGAAACCCCATAGGTTCCGGACTCCGTCTTGGAAGTCTGAGAGGCGCTCACCTGCTTCGGAAATACCGGAACGGATTGTGCGTTCGGAGCATTCGATGCGGTGCCGGGCACGCCTGCCGCAATCGGCGCGCCTCCCGAGGTTTGCTCAGTGCGCTCCATCGAGAGCGTTGCAGACTGCACCGGATCATAACTCTCGCTCGTCTCGTCCAGTGAGTTGGAATCGTAATCGATGGTCACAGACGCGCGCACATTCCCCGGTCCCGTCACCGCCTCAAGCGTCGAGACGATCTTCTCCTCCAACACCTGTTCTGCGCCGAGCCTTATCGCATCCGCCGTCTTGGGACCCAGAGAAAGCCGCCCCGATGCATCCACCAGCACGACATGCTCCGGCGAGAGCCCGTCCACCGCCGACGCCACAAGGTTCCGAATTGAGTCTGCTTCTCCCTCGCCGAGAGAGGCACGCCGCAGCTTCAACACAACGGAGGCTTTCGCCGGCCGCTGCTGATCTCGAAAAAGCGACTCATGCGGCATGACCAGATGCACCCTCGCAAGTTCCACATCCGACAGCGACGAAACCGTGTGTTCCAGCTCTCCCTCGAGGGCGCGCTGGTAGTTCACCTGCTCGTCGAATGCCGATCCCATCCAGTTTGGCTTATCGAAAAGCTCAAATCCCATACGGCCGCTCTTCAAAGCCTTCCCTGATGTCACCAATCTTGCTTTATCCAGCTGCGCCGAAGGCACTCGCAATGCAAGTCCATTCTCAGATAGCTCGAAGGGGATCTGCGCCTGCGTGAGAAGAAGTCCAACCTGGCGAGCATCTTCTGTATCCAGGCCGGAATACAAAGTTCGCCAGTCCGTTCGAAGCGCCCACCAGCCAAGCGTCGCAAACAGAATCATCAGCGCTGTTGAAACAGCCATCAAGGTCTGACGCTTCTTGCCAGGCATTGCTGCCCAGGTACTCTGCAAGCGCGACCAGACCACGCCCCCGGCTTTAAGCGATGCGCTGCCTTCTCCTGTCGAGCCTCGCTTTTCCAGTTGAATCGCCTGAGAGGCCATCGTCCTGTCCGTCACTGTCTTGCGGCGTGTCTGATCACTCAGCCGTCTACTTGAGGGCGGCCAACAACACAATCGCCCCTTAGAACTGCATTCCCATTACACTCTGGTAGCTCTGAATGGCCTTGTTTCGCATTGCAAGAGCCAATTCAAATGCTGCATTCGCCTTCTCGGCCGCAATCAATGCCTGATGCACATCGACGCCCGTACCTCTCATCAGGCCATCTGCTGCCATGCGCGCCTCCTGTTCCAGCTGGCCCACCTCCCCGATCGTGCTGCGAAGGAGGTCGCCGAATTCCGACCCGCTGACGTGTTTAGTATTTTCCTTTCCTGCCGATAGATTGGAAGAAAGGCCCGTATCTTCTACTAAGCCCGATGGACCTGAGCGCATCACTTGTATTGCGGAAACCATGGAACATCTCCCTTCCTCAGGATCTGGCGATCTCCAAAGCTGATGTAATCATCCCCTTCTCCGCCTGCACTGCGGAGCTATTCAGCCCATATCCACGCGTCGCACCCATCAGATCCACCATCTCTGTGAGAGGGTTTATGTCTGGGTAAGCCACGTACCCATCTGGATCCGCGTCCGGATGCCCGGGATCATAGCGCTTTAATGGTGGCGCGGTATCCTCAATAACTTGCCCGATACGAACTCCGCCCGCGGGCTCCGATCCCTGCAGACCTTGCAGGCCGAGCTGCGCTTTCTTCATCGTTTCTCCGAAGTCCTCGTTGGATGCGAAGACAACGTGATGCCGCTTATAAGGGCCGCCCGATTCGGTTCGCGTGCTTTCAGCATTTGCCATGTTTGCAGCCACCACTCCGGCGCGTACTCTCTCCGCCTTCATCGCTGAACCCGAAACTTCCATGAGACCGAAAAGATTCACTGTGCCTTCCTTTGCTCGAGTTACTTGTCCGAACGAATCGCGTCCATTACCTTCTGGTTTTCAAGTCGGAGAAGCGCGGTTCCAACACGAAACTTCAGTTGCGCTTCGGCGAGATGCAGGCTTTCACGATCCATCGAGACGTTATTGCCGTCGGGTCGTGAAATCAGCCCGTCCACCTCATTCACGTCGAGGTGATGAGCCGGTCTACTGCCGATGCTCGCCAGCGCCTCGCCCATTTCTGCCTCGAAATCGAATCCACGCGTTCTATATCCGGGGGTATCGATATTTGCCATGTTCGACGCCGTCACCTTGGCTTCGCTAACCGAGAGGTCGAGGTAGCGCGCCAACTGATCGCCTAATCTGGTTCCAACTTGCATCGCTCACCCCTATCGAACCTTCAATCCGCCGAATCGCCAAAATCGATTTCCGCAGCCGTGAGAACTGATTCATTGCCCGCAAGGATAGTCGCACGCTCGAGCACATGTTGAAGCTCACGAACATTCCCCAGCCAGGGATGTGCCCGAAGAAGAGCCATTGCGCTTTCATCGATCTGCTTGACCGGCGTTGTTCGTCCCATCGTCTGAAGAAAATGATCCACAAGCTGGGGAAGATCCTCCAGCCGCTCAGACAGGGCCGGCGTACGAATCAGGAACACCGCAAGGCGATAGTAGAGATCTGCGCGGAATCCGCCGGACTTTGAAAGCTTTCCAAGACGCTGATGCGTCGCGGCAAGAATGCGTACGTCAACTTTGATCGTCTCGTTGTCGCCAATTCTCTGCAATTCTCCGCTTTCGACGAATCTGAGGAGTTTTGCCTGAAGACTGAGGGGCATTTCACCTATCTCGTCAAGGAACAGCGTTCCACCATTCGCAGCTTCGATACGGCCTGTACGCCGCTGCACCGCTCCAGTAAATGCACCCCGCGTGTGACCAAATAATTCCGCCTCCAGCAATGCCTCGGGAATAGCGGCACAGTTGATGGCGACGAAGGGCTTGCAACAGCGAGGCGACAATCGATGCAGGGCCGTCGCCACCACCTCTTTGCCTGAACCCGTTGGACCCTCAATCAAGACGGAGGTATCGAGCGGCGCCACGCGTCGAATGCGGCGGCTGACCTCGAGCATCGAAGCCGAGTCGCCCACGAGCTCCGGAATGCGAATCGCTGCAGACGGCAGTCTTGGTGCGGACATTGAGACAGATTCAACGCTCTCTTCTCCATCCAGCTCGGCCAAGCGAACATCGTTGCCCGCACTTTCGACTGCCGAACTTGCCGCAGAACTCAGCCTCCGCTTCGTTCGGCATCTCTGTTCCCCCAGTGAGGGCGCGGTGTTCCACACAGCGCTATCTGGCCGTTCCACTTGATGCAGGGCATAGAGAAGTTCCTGACGATAAGGGCTTGCGATCGACCCTTCAAACGGCCGGAGATCGCCCGTAACAATATCAATTCCCGGGAAAGAAGCGTGAAATTCGCGCAAGAACTCTTGAATGTCTAAATCGGGAAGCCAGGAATCGACAATGATCGTCTGAGGCTGAATGTCCATCGCCTCGCCCCACGCCTGCGCTCCGCCCTGGGCCTCGCGAACATGCCAGCGCAATCCGGTGAGAACGGAGCTGACGCTCTGTCGAAAGGAAGTATCTGCACTGGTTACGAGAGCCGTGCGCTGCTTGATTTGTGCCCTCGCCGGTGATGGTGTCGTAGTAGCCATTCTGCTCTCCTTCTGCTCAGTCAATAACAGCCCATCAATCGGCGGCTATAAGGCCTGTTTCACTCCTTGATGCGAGCGGGATCATGTAGCCCTTGCCATGCAGAGTTCGGATAATGGAGCCAGGGGGATGATCTTCCAACTTGCGTCGAAGGTAATTAACATAAACGTCTACGATGTTCGTACTTTGCGTCGATTCGAGTTTCCACACTCTCTGAAGCAGCTCTAAACGCGACAGACAACTCCCGCGATGCAGCATCAGTTGCTCAAGCAGTGCGAATTCTTTGTTTGTGAGAACAACCTCTTGATTGCCGCGCCTCACCGACCGATCGATCCGGTTCACTTCCAAATCGCCGCTGCGAAGAAGCATGTTGGAATATCGACTGCGCCGGAACAACGCTTTGCACCGCGCGTGCAGTTCGACAAAGCTGAAGGGCTTGAGCACCAGATCGTCTGCCCCATGTTCAAGGCATCGAACGCGGCTCTGCAAATCCTGTCGCCCTGTCAGAACCACTATCGGCAGGTCTGCATCGAGGTCCCGCATGTCATCAAGAGCGCGCTCCCCATCCTTCTTCGGCAAGTTCAGATCGAGGATGGTTATATCCGGGCATTGCTCTTTGAAAGCTTCTACCGCTGCCACGCCGTCCAGAACAATTTGCGCACGATGACCTTCCGCCTCGAATCCACGCTGCAAAAAGACTCCTAAAGCGCGGTCGTCCTCGGCTATCAGGATTCTCATTCTGCCCCTTCGCTCCCATTACGGCGGGAGCTTTGGCTGAAGGCTGCCGGTCAACTCGCCGTAACCTGCGGCACCCCTCCACGATCGCCGCAAGCGAACAGAAACTCAATATAGGAGACAGTCCAAACTGTCATCGATTTTCAATCTGGTCTTTGCGGGAAATGGCTTTCCTGAAGTGAAGCAATGAACGTCGGCAAGTGACCGCGGACACAGCAGAGTGCCCTCGACATTTCCGAGGAACTCCCGCAGCTTATGCCGTCTTCTGCTGCGCCCTGCCTAACCTTTCGCGACACAACTCATCATCTGCCCGCTCAAGAATTGCCTGCTCATCTTCTCCTACCCGGTATTCGGCCACGCCAATCGACGCCATGAGCGGAACATTGACATACCCGGTCCTGCCCGGAACGTGATATCGCCTGCATATTGACGCGCGCAAACGGGCCACCTGAGGTCGAATGTCCGGACCGGCATCATCCAGCACGATGATGAATTCGTCGCTGCCCCAGCGTCCCACAATATCGGTGAACCTGCATGCAGATCGAAGCTCCCTTGCGAATTCCTTCAAGAGCAGATCGCCCACTAGGTTGCCGTAACTTTCCACCACGTGCTGGAAGCCCACGATATCTATGAGCGCGATAGAAAACCGCGTTTCGGAGTTGATTCTCTCCTGAATACGTCCCTCAACCCAATGCCGGCTGCCCAGGCCGGTCAACGTGTCACAGGAAGAGACACGCTCGGCTTTTTCCAGCTTTGTCTGATAGGTGGATACTTCCGCTCGAAGGTGGTCGAGGAGTGCCTTCCCCTCGGCAGCCATCTTCTCGACTGAGTCCTTCAATTCCAGCGCGCTTGCCTCAACGGATGAACGTATCCGGCTCACGTCATCAAGGCTTGCGATCGACCTCAATTTACCGGTTACGTCTTCGATTCGCCGAGCGACCCGCTCATCTTTGTTCCCAAGCGACTCCGCTGTCCTCGACATCACAAGCAACAGATCTCTGACATCGGTCGCCTTCTGATCGTAGTGGCTTGAAACCTGCCTTCCCCATCCCCGCAGGAGATCCCGCAGCGCAAGTTCCGAAGCAACGACTGAATCAATCGCCGGTGACTGCCCGAGCGAATCAAGAATGCGCTTCACACCACGCGCAAGTTCCGAAGACAGATCGGGACAGGCATCCACACCACACTCGCCGATCAGCGAAAGGCCCGCCCGGTACGCCTTGAGAACTGCCCTGTCGAAGTTCTCCTCGGACTGCTGCTCGGCGAATCCATGAATGCCCTGGTCGAGATAGCGTTTCAACGAGATCATTCCGCACCCGTCCTCACGGGTTCTATCGGCTGCAATTACGCATTCAATAGGAGGATTCACGTCAGATCTCGGAATTTACCGCCAATGTACGCAGAGAAGGAAAGGCAAAAAACTATAGCTTGCAATTCGCTTTTTGTTCGCTATAATCCGCCCATGGCTGTAACGCGAAGGCAAAAAGAAATCATTGATTTTCTCGGGGCATTCGTGTCTCGGAACGGCTACTCTCCTTCGTTTGAAGAGATTGCCCGTGCGATGGGGCTCAAAAGCCTTGCCACCGTGCATAAGCACATCACCAATCTCGAGAAGAAAGGCCTGCTCGACCGCGTTCACAACCGCAGCCGCTCCATCGATATCCTTCCTCCTGGGGCACGCAATCGCTCCAGCGATCGGCTGCCGCTTGCCGGAAGAATCGCGGCCGGGCTGCCCGTAGAAACGGCAGAAAATGTCGAGACAATCTCGCTGCGGGATGTTGTTGGAAATAAGGACGTCTTCGCGCTCGAAGTCCGTGGCGATTCCATGCGGGACGAGCACATCATCAATGGCGATTACGTGCTCGTCGAGCGTGCCAGGACTGCCCGTCAGGGCGAGATCGTCGTCGCGCTCGTGCACGGGTCCGAGACAACTCTGAAACGTTTCTATTCCGAAGGCCACATGGTACGGCTTCAGCCCGCCAATACTGAGATGGAACCCATTTTCGTTCCCGCCGCCCAGGTTGCCATTCAGGGCCGGGTACTGGGAGTTCTTCGAAAGTACCAATAGAAAAGCCCGGCGTTCAGCCGGGCTTCACCTCGATCGGCAACGACCTAAGCCAGAAGGCGCTGCACCTTCTCCTCGATGACGTTCTGAGGTGCGTACCCAACCACCTGGTCAGCAACCTTGCCGCCTTTGAAGAACAGCAAAGCTGGAATCCCTCTGATCCCATAGCGAGATGGAGTAGCGGCGTTGTGGTCGACGTCTACCTTGGCCACCTTGAGCTTCCCTGCATAGGTCTGTGCTACGCCGTCCACGATGGGTGCGATCGCCCTGCATGGTCCGCACCACACAGCCCAGAAGTCCACCAGGACTGGCTGCTCGCTCTTCAGCACCTCTTGCTCGAATGTTGCATCGCTTACTTCCAAAACTCCCGCACCTGCCATGTTTCTCCTTATCGGTCACCGCATTAGCTCAGACTAGCTGATCGCGCCTCTATAGGATGCCTGATCGATCAATTTAGTCGCAACTGGGTCACTAAGACCCCCACGATCAAAGGAACAGGCGGGAACAGCCACGATGCAGTCCAATCGGTTTATCTCAGGCCAAAGTAGAAGCGCCCGGATCCGATAACGGATCACGGGCGCTAGAGCAGCCCTCCCCCAGAACTGCCCACGCTGCGAATTTAGGTTGTCTTTAACTCAAGATCAAGGAAACTTAGGTAATCGACGAAGTAATCCTCAGGAAGTGATTTATCTCACGGTTATCACGCCCCGTCCGGGTTAACTGCATAGTGAACAACAGCGCTACAAACCAGAGATAGTGGAAGCTTTCAACTCAATTCCCTGTTCCGCACCAGTAGGTTGGAATCGGGTGAGAGTCAGCGATGCCTGATCATTCGCACACGCGCATCGAATCAATTCGCAGGCATGCTCTGCTTCCGCTTCCGTGCGAACAATCACCAGCACTGCTGGCCCTGCCCCACTCAGCGCCACGCCAATGATGCCGTCCCTTCCTGCGAGGGGAAGAAGCCGTGGCAGCAATGGGCAAAGTGCTGACCGGTACGGCTGGTGGATCCGATCCCGCATCGCCATGGCCAGCAGGTCGCCCCGGCCCTGCGCAAAGGCTAGCCCGAGCATGGAGATCGACTGCAAATTCGTGACGACTTCCTCACTTGAATAGCTAGCGGGCAGAACAGCCCGAGCCGCACTCGTTGCGAGCGCCTCGCCCGGATACACGACGATCGCGCGCCATTCAGAGGGTGGTTCAACGTGCGCCGCATACACTCGGCTTCCGTCCATGGCAGCTGCAACAAAGCCCCCAAGCCAGCACGCCGCGGCATTGTCCGGATGCCCTTCAAGAGCACAACCCTCCTCAAGGATCCGATCACTGCTCCAATTCAGATTGCCGAAATGCGCTGCCATCGCAATTGCCGCAAGTCTCCCCGCAGCTGAGGAACCGCAGCCCATTCCGAGCGGAATATGGTTTCGCATCTCGATCGCAACAGGCTGTACCCGTGCCCCCTGCTCATTCAGCACGCGGCGATACGTCTCCACGATGAGATTGTTCTCAAGGCGCGAGCAGATTTCACGATCAGTTCCTGACGCCTCGATCGAGAACTCGTCAGCAGCCTCCGCTTCGATCTCGAGAAAGAAATCAAGCGCAACGGCCGCCGTATCGAACCCCGATCCCAGATTTGCAGACGTAGCCGGCAGCCGCATCCTGAACGATTTCCCGCTCATCCGCCAAACCCTTTCAAGGTCGCCAGCACTACTTGTGGCGTCGCGTCTACAACAACGGCATCGCGCTTCAGAGCACCGACCCCTTCTTCCCGACCCAGGGACTCCGCCTCCGTGAGAAGAGTTCCGCGATGAAAGTTGATGGTGTAGTCAGCGTCTTTCAGAGTGTGCCCCGTCAGCAGAAGAACAACCGACTCGCTTGGCGCCACTTTCCCCTGTGCGCACAGCTTCTTCAAGCCTGCGAGTGTCACCGCCGAAGCCGGCTCGCATCCGAGCCCCTCTGCGCCGATCTCCGCCTTCGCAATCGCAATCTCCGCCTCAGATACGTCAAGGCACCATCCTCCGGTATCACGAACAACCTTCGCCGCCTTGCGCCACGAAGCCGGATTGCCAATCCGAATCGCCGTGGCCCGTGTCTGCGCCTCGACCGGTCGCAGTTCCTCACCATTGTTTTCTGAGAACGCCCGAACCAAAGGATTCGCTCCCTCCGCCTGAATCACCGAGATTTTTGGCACGCGGGCGACTAACCCGAGTTCCCGAAGCTCACGAAAACCCTTGCCCAGAGCAGAACTGTTCGCCAGATTTCCGCCGGGAACGATGAGATGGTCCGGAACCGTCCAGTCGAAAGCCTCCGCAATCTCGAACGCTGGAGTTTTCTGCCCTTCCAGCCGATACGGATTCACGGAGTTCAGAAGATAGATCGGAGCTTCCTTCACGATCTGCGTCAGAACGCTCACGCACCCGTCAAAATCGGTCTTCAGCTGACAGGTAACGGCGCCGTAATCCATGGCTTGGGAGAGCTTGCCCCACGCAATCTTTCCCTCTGGAATCAGCACCAGACTCCGCAGCCCCGCTCGCGCAGCATAAGCGGCCATCGCCGCCGAAGTGTTTCCCGTAGAAGCACACGCCACCCACTTGAATCCACGCTCACGGGCAACGCTCAGTGCTGCCGTCATTCCTGTGTCTTTGAATGAGCCGGTCGGGTTCATTCCCTGGTGCTTCGCGAAAAGCTGATCGATCCCCAGCATCCGGGCCGTATTCCTCAGCTTGTACAGCGGAGTGTTGCCTTCATGCAGGCTCACGGCATTGCCGAAGTTATCCAGGATCGGAAGAAGCTCGCGGAAGCGCCACACTCCACTCTGGTCCAGGGCCTCGCTCGAACAACGTCGCTCCCGCCAGAGCCATTTCAATGCGCCGGGATTCGGACGATCCGGACCTTGGCGCTGCCCCCAGCCTGTGTATTCAACCTCAAAAAGATCACCACATTGCGCACAGCGAAAATCCGACCGGGCTTCCGGTCCGGAGATGCGCGCACCGCACCCAAAACACCGCAGAGTGTGGAGGTTGTCGTTCATGCCTTGGTCTTAGCCTAACAGAGTGCAAGACACTTCCCTATCGCGCCAAAGTGGCACGAGAACTTCTAGCAGATCAGAATCCCAGCATCACCGGTTCCATTTGGAGTTCGACGGAAAACCTATCAGAAACTGTCGATCGAATCTGGTTTGCCAGAGCAAGAATCTCCGATGCTCTCGCGCCGCCAAGATTCACAAGCGCCAGCGTATGCTTCGAAGAAATCGCGGCACGCCCCAGTCGGAATCCACGCAAGTATCCAGCCTTCTCAATCAGCCAGGCCGCAGGAATTTTGACCTTTCCCGGAGACTCTGCTCCGGCAGAGTCTCCAGCCACAGCGAAGCGCGGAGGTTCTGCCCCGGCTATCTGCGCAATCGCTGCTGCCCTCTCTTCGCTGATCACTGGATTCTTGAAAAAACTCCCCGCGCTTCGACAATCGGCATCACCCTCGACGAGAAGCATGCCCTTGGACCGGCGTATCTGTCGTACCGCATTGGCCACCTGCTCAAGACCCGGGTTTGAATCTGATGGGAACGCGCGATGGAGGTCCGCGTACTTCAGCGTGGGCGCCCCACCTGCTGATAGCCGGTACACAACCGCGAGAATCACGAACCGTCCCTTATCGAGAGTGTTGAACCGGCTGCAACGATAGGCGAAGCCGCACTCCTCCGCGCTCAGCTCCACGATTGCACGCCGCTCAATTTCGTACGCTCGAACGCTCCGGATTACGCTCGCAACTTCCTGACCGTATGCGCCAACATTCTGGACAGGAGTTCCGCCCACCGTTCCGGGTATTCCCGCAAGGCACTCCAGCCCCGCACAGTTCTCTTCCACCGCGCGTTGAACGAGTGAGTCCCAGTCTTCTCCGGCCGCGACTTCATAAAGCCGCTCTTCAGAATTCGCAGATGTTTCAACGCGAACGCCCCTCAATGCAACCTGCAGCACCAGGCCTTCGAATCCGCTATCCGCCACCAGAAGATTGCTGCCGGCGCCAAGAATGAACAGCGGAAGCGCCTTTCTGCTCGCCCATTCAATCGCCTCGGCAACGTCGACTTCCGACGCCGCCCTGATGAACCAGCGTGCAGGCCCCCCAACGCCGAACGTCGTCAGCGGCGCAAGTTCCTTGTTTTCTTCAATGCGCACTGCTCCAAGGTTACAACAGGCCTTAAAAAAGAACTGCATGATCATTTTTCAGTAGAATGACTTCAGGCAGCCCAAATCCTGCCGGAGGTTACATGTACCCAGAACTGATGGTCATCCCCATGCGCGAGGAACTGGTGCGCGCAGGCATTTCGGAAACTCGCACCGCCGATGAGGTGGATGCTGCCGTGGCGCAGCCCGGAACCACCCTCGTCGTGGTCAACTCTATCTGCGGTTGTGCAGCAGGCAAAATGCGTCCTGGAGTGAGACTCGCCCTTACCAACTCTCCCAATCAACCCGATCGCAAGATCACAGTCTTCGCAGGCCAGGACCGCGAGGCAACTGAGCGCGCTCGTAGCTACTTCGAAGGCAACCCGCCGACCTCGCCCGCGATCGCCATCATGCGAGACGGCAAGCTTGTCTACCTCATGCAACGCTTCGTCATCGAGCAGGCGACCGCCCAGCAAATCGCCGGCGAACTGATCCGCGCTTTCGACGAGTTCTGCGCCAAGACCCC
>DATJEO010000136.1:0-26731 GCA_035496515.1 Occallatibacter sp. | reverse complement strand
CTGGACCTTTGCAGGAGAGTCAGTATGGGCGAAGAAATGTGATCGGCCGCTTCCACCTGCTCGAATTTGAATTTTTCGCTCCATGCAATCAACGGACGCCATATCATCTGGTCAGTCAAAACCACAATCAGAACGATCGTCGCAATCCCGCTCAGGAGCGCTCGCACATCTCCGTCGTAGGTGGCGTTCTGGATGTAGCTGCCCAGGCCCGGCAGCTCGAAGTTCCTGTTCTTCAGCTGGAACATCTCGCAGGCCATCAGCGCAAACCAGCCATTCGCGACCGAGATGATGGAATTCCAGACGAGCCCGATTGTTGCGTAGGGGATTTCCAGTTGCCAGAAACGCTGCCACCCGGAGTAACGATAGATTCGCGACGCCTCCAGCATCTCCCGTGGGATCGCCTTCATCGAAGAATAGAAGCTGAACGCCAGGTTCCAGACTTGCCCTGTAAAGATCAGCAAAATCACGCCTAGTTCGATGCCCAGTTGGCGATGCGGCACCAGCGCGATCATGGCAAGCAACACCGGGGGAAGAAAGCTGAGCACGGGAATCGATTGCAGGATGTCCAGTATCGCGACCATCCATGCTTCCGCACGCGCATTTCGCGCGGCGATGTAACCGTAAGCAATCGCAAACACGAGGCTCAGAACATAGGCGATGCCGATGCGCATCACCGAATAGAACGCATAGACGGGCAGCGAACGCGCATTCTCCGTCACACGGGAGACCGGAACCGCGGTGCCCATCCAGTAGGCAGCCAGGTGCACGATGGCTATGAACAAGGCGAGCGCGCACATGCCCACACCCATGTCGATCACCACAGGCCACGTGCGAACCATGACCAGCGATCGGGTCAGCGTGCGCTGAATGCTCACTCAGCGCCCCCGGCAGCCTCTTCCTGCAGAACGTCGGGCATCACGAACCTGCGCCGCGCAGCGTCAAAGTCGAAAATCTCTCCGTACCGTCCCCATGTCACCGCCGTCTCGATCTGCCGTTGCGATTCCTCGGCACTGAACTGCTCGTCGAGCATGTCAAGGAAGAAATCCTCCGACACCGTGTGATCGCTCTTTGCATCCAGCGCTCGGCGAATCTGGCGAAGCAGCAGCACGTTCTCGAGTGCCGCGTCCCGAAAGATCTCTTTCTGGCGGAGGATCTCAGAGTTCGCATACTCGGCGCCCAGGTCAGTAATGCTCGCGTCGCCTTCTTCCACCTTGAGAAAACCAAGCAACTGCGCGGCATCCACGATCGGCAGCAGATCATCGATCTCAAATGCGAGGTCATCCGCGAGACGGTAGATGTCGTCCCGGCCGTTCTTGTCGATCAGCAACTCCAGCAAGCCGGCGATGCCGCCCGGCCGCGCATGGGGCAGCATCTGGTACTTCATCTGTCGCTGATCTCGGACGCGCGGACCGGTCGGCGCCTCTTCCGGAGCGACGTCGGGCCGCGTCAGCACCTTGTAGATGAAGTCCACCAGTTGCGTGAATGCTTCGGTTTTCCGGTCGCGCGGCTGCGGAATCTGAACTCGAAAATCAGTCCGGATATGGCCGGGATTACGCCCAAGCACGATGATGCGGTCTGCCAGCAGGACAGCCTCTTCGATGTTGTGCGTAACGATGAAGACACATCGCGTCGGCATCGTCTTCTTGGCCCAGAGCTCAAGCAGTTCGCTGCGCAGATTTTCCGCGGTGAGGACGTCGAGCGCAGAGAAGGGTTCATCCATGAAGAGGACCTCGGGCTCGACGACCAGGGCGCGCGCAAACCCGACGCGCTGCTTCATGCCACCCGAGAGCTCCTTGGGATAAGCCGACTCGAACCCGTCCAGACCGACCGTGTCGAGCATTCGCATGCTACGGGCACGCCGTTCTTCCGGACTCACACCCCGGGCCTGCAGCGGCGCCTCTACGTTCTCCAGGACTGTGAGCCACGGAAACAGCGCGAAGCTCTGGAAGACGATCGAAACGTTGATCTCCGTTTCGCCGATGGGTTTCCCGTGCCAGTAAACCTGCCCCGCCGATGGCCGCGAGAGGCCAGAGAGCATCCGCAACATCGTCGATTTGCCCGAGCCGGACGGCCCGAGGAGCGCGACAATTTCCCCCGGCACGATGCTGAGATCGGTTGCTGAGAAGACCTGTATGCGGTTCTGGCTAGGCTGGGCGTAATACTTTTCGATCTTCTCCGCGCGGATGATTGCCTCGTTTGCAGTGCGATCGTCTCCCTGAGGCACAGGGACCTGCGCAGCGTTCTGGATACCTGCTGATTGCATGCAAACCTCTCCGGCGAGGGGCGATCATTTCAAGCTTATGAGGGACGCGTTGCGCTCCGATGAACGGGGAATGCCGGGAGCACCCGCAACTTCAGAGTATCGCAGTTTCGCTTCCGCATGGTTACCGCCGTCGCTGAAGTAACTGCTGAAAGAAATTCGAAATAGGCGGCATCTCTGCTCCTATGTTTGTGCGTCCAAGCTCTATGGGAAGCGCGGGAAGAGATTTGTCTCGCGCTATGCCGAATCGTCCATTGGCTTGGGGGAGGTACCGGACGGTCAGGTCGTCTGCTCTGCTTCAGGATGTTATCCTTGAAAAGTATCTATCCGGCTGATCGTACCGTTTGCGGTGCTACTCGGCTTCGCTTTGCGGCGCGTTCGAATGAAAGGCTTTGCGCCATCCCCGGTTCGGCGTTCAGGAGTGTATGCCCGATAATCACGTTAAGCCCAAAGTTCTTGTAGTAGACGACGAACGGGTCATCGCAGACACGCTGGCGATGATTCTGAACCAGAGCGGATTCCAGGCTACTGCTGTCTACTCCGGTGAAGCCGCGCTTGAGACAGCCTCTACTTATAAGCCCGATATGCTGATCGCCGACGTCATCATGCCCGATTTGAACGGCATTGAAGCGGCAATTCAGATGCGTACGCTCCTGCCGAAGATCAAAATCCTGCTCTTTTCCGGCCAGGCCGCAACGGCTGACCTTTTGGAGAAGGCGCGCGCTCAGGGCTATGAATTCGAGATACTCGCAAAACCTGTCCACCCGCAGGATCTGCTGGCGCGTCTTCGCGGCTAGCCCACACTATCTCTAAGACTTCACTTCACGACGCCCCTCGAGGGCGTGCGCCATGGTGACTTCGTCGGCATATTCGATATCGCTTCCGGCAGGAACACCTGTTGCGATGCGGGTCACGCGGATATTGAACTGCCGCAGCGTCGTGGCGAGCCAGCTCGCGGTAGCCTCCCCCTCCAACGTCGGACTCGTAGCCAGAATCACCTCATCCACTTCGCCGCGCTCGACTCGCTGCAGCAGCGATCGCGTACGCAGTTGATCCGGCCCCACCCCGTGTAGAGGCGAAAGCGTGCCATGCAAAACGTGATAGACGCCCGAATACCGGCTTCGCTCAACCGCATCGATGTTGGTGGGCTCCTCCACAACGCAAACGAGTCTCTGGTTGCGCGTGGGGCTGGTGCAGTATTGGCAAGGATCGACGTCTGTGATGTTGTTGCAGATCGAGCAGAGCCGAAGGCTGGCCTTCAGCCCGCGAACAGCCTCGGCAAGCGCCGAAGCATCATCGTCGTTCGATCGCAGAATATGGAAGGCAAAGCGCTGGGCAGTCTTGGTTCCCACCCCGGGAAGCTTCTTCAATTCATCGATGAGCCGGGCCATTGGCTCGGCGTAGCGTGCCACAGCGCATCCTCCTATACCGTTCGGTAGACAATCCCGATGAACATATCGGGCGAGCCGCCGTGTGCCCACGCAGAATCGAGATCCGCTGTCGGCTTCTTTGCGATCACTTCCTGTTCGCTCGCTCCGGACTTCTTCAGCGCGGCAACCTTGTCGCGCACAGTCGATAGCATGTCGATGTAAGCCTTGAGATCCGCTTTGTCGGCTAGCGGCCCGTGCCCGGGAATGATCTTCGTCTTGTCTCCGGCAAGCCCCAGGGACTTCTGAGCTGCGCTGATGGTGCCCCCAAGGGAACCGCCAGAACCCTCGTCGATGAAGGGGTACGCCTTGTTGAAGAAGATATCGCCCAGATGCAGAACATCGGCATTCTGGAAGTGGATGTAGATATCTGTGTCTGTGTGCGCGGGATCGTAGTGGACCAGCTCCATCGTATCCCCATTGTGATCATGCTTGAGCGTGTCGGGGAAAGTCGTCGAGGGAAGAGCGCCAGCAGGGTACGCCGGAATCGTCATGTGAAACAGCTTCATCTCCGCCGGTTCTGACATGCGCGCTTTTGTCTTGTCGTGCGCAATTACCTTGTAGCCCGCCGCGTGCATGCCTTCGTTCCCATCAACATGATCGATGTGCCAATGCGTGTTGATAAGCGCGTGCGGCGCATCGCTGCTCACCGAGGCAATCGCTTCCTTGATGTGAGGAACTGCGGTCGCGAAACTCGAGTCGATGAGGATGATGCCATCCTTGCCCGTCTGCACCCCCATGTTTCCGCCCGCACCCTGCAGCAGCCAGATGTTGTCATAGAGCTTGCTCGTCTTGACAGGGGTGGACGCTCCTGCCGCGCGCATCTGCGCAACGCGGTCAGTGGGTGCTGCCGCCTGCGTTGCCTGTGAAATGCCCCAGCGTTCTGCAAGAGCCGCGGCTCCAGCCACGGCTCCCAGTTGAAGAAAGCTCCTCCGATTCAGCCCAGCAGTCATCGTGACCTCCTTAAGTCCACAACAACACACTGCAATGCCAGAATGCGATTGTACGGGTTCAGCCCAGCCCGGGGATATTCAGGTTCAGGCCGCCGAGGGCTCCTTTGAGACTTGACTGGATCGCCTCGTCGGCCTTGTGCCCAGCATCATTTACCGCGCCCACAATCAGCGTCTCGAGCATCTCCACATCGGGGTTCGTCCCGGTCAGGCTTGCGACCGCCGAAGGATCGATCTTGATTTTGATCAGCTCCTTCTTGCCGTTCATGGTCGCGGTAACCGCACCCGCACCACTTGAGCCCTCGACCACCGTCTGGCTCAGCTTGCGCTGCATCTCCTCCTGCATGGTGTTCGCCTGCTGGAGCATCTCCGCCATTTTGAGGGGATTGAACATCCCGGCCCTCCTCTTGGTTTGCGCTTGCTTTATTTGGTGCGCAGGTCTACCACACTCCGGACCTCAGCATTGAAGATTTCCCTGGCGCGTTGCACCATGGGGTGCTCAAGCGCGGCCTGCTGAATGCTTCCGGCTGCCGGCGCCGCAACGGGACTGGTAGCCGCCACACCCTCGCCGGGGATCACCATGAACCGTGCCGGTCCACCGAGCCGCTGCAACTCTTGCTTGATGATCTTCTCCCCTGCGGCATTTACGGTCAGCGCCAGCATTTTCTTCCCAATGCCCGGAACTTCGATTCGGAGACTCGCCGCCTCCAGCGTGAAGCGCGCTGTCGAGATCAATTGCGATGCTGAGCCATGTCCCTGCTGCGCAAGAGCGGCGACGATGGCCTGCTTAGCTGCTTCTGCATCGAGTATTCCGGCCGGACTGATGGCTGAGGGAAGCGGTGTCTCCGGGACAGGATCAGGCTCCGCAATCTCCAAAGGCGCACTCACTACGACCGGCTCCGGCTTGATGTCCTGTTTTGGCGATGCGCTCGGGAAGGGAATTACTTCGCCCGTGGGTTCTGCCTGCGCAGGCTTCGGCGCAAGCGCGGTTGAGCCGCTCACCGCATGGCTTTCAGCAGCAGGCGCTGATTGCAACAACGAGCCCGAACCAAAGGGCGAACGAGGCGGCGGCGGATTTGAGGACACGGCCGACGCCGGGCGGGAAACAGAGGATGTTCCACGAGGCGGCGCGGAAGGAGTTCTTGGTACGGGAGGCGGCGTAGAACCGCTGCTTCTAACAGGGGTGCCACTCGCAACTCCGCTCAGCAGTTCCTCCAGCGGCAGCAGCCGCTGCGCATGCACCAGCTTCATCAGCCCCAGCTCGAGATGGAACCGCTGCTCCTGCCGGTAGTTCAAATCATCGAACGTCCGGAGCATGATATTCAGGTTGCGCGTGATCTCCTCTTCGCTGAAAAGGATCGCAGTGCGCGCAGCCCGGGCCCGCTCGTCACCGGAAATCTGAAGAAGTTCGGTCTGCTCGCCGCCGAGCTTGGCCATTAGCGTATTCCGCAGATATCGAACCACCTGCCTCGCCAGCGATTGCGGGCTGTGACCGGCAGCTAAGAGATCATTCAACTGGCCCATGACCGCAGCGCTATCGTCCCCGGCAACAGCTTCCAGCAGCTTCTCAAACACCGTGTTCGGCACCGAGCCCATCAGGTCGCGAATCTGCTGCGCCTCGAGGACGGCATGATTGTTTGCGTCACAGGGAGCGGAGGCGATCGCCTGGTCCATGATGCTGAGGGCATCGCGCATGGAGCCGTCACCGGCTTCGGCCAGCAGCGCGAGAGCGGCATCTTCGGCCGTGACGCTCTCCTGCTGCGCGATCATTTTGAGCTGCCCGAGGATGTCGTCGAACTTGACCGCGTGAAAGCTGAAGTGCTGGCAGCGCGAGCGGATGGTCTGCGGAATGTTCTCCGGCTCCGTCGTCGCCATCATGAAGATGGTCCACTCCGGGGGCTCCTCCAGCGTCTTCAGGATCGCATTGAACGCAGCATCCGTGATCTGGTGAGCCTCGTCGAGCAGGAAGATCTTGTACTTGTCGCGCGCCGGCTGCACCGAGGCCTGGGTCCGGATCGACCGCACATCGTCGATGCCGCGATTCGACGCTGCATCGATCTCAATGAAGTCGAAGGAATGCGTCGCCAGTTCGCCTGACTCTGTGTTCCCGCCGGACGAGATTTCCCGGCAGGAGACGCACTTCAAACAAGGCTCGTGCGTTGGCCGATCCGCGCTGCCCACCTCGGTCCGGCAGTTCAGAGCCATCGCCAGGATGCGCGCAATCGTGGTTTTGCCGATCCCGCGATGCCCCGAGAAGATGTATCCATGGGCAATGCGGTTCTGAGTCAGGGCATTCAGGAGGGTGCGGGTAACGTGGTCCTGACCGGCTACGTCGGCAAACCGTTGCGGACGATACTTGCGAGCCAGAACCTGATAACCCATGCGATCAACTACTCCCAACTGCGTGTGATTTCGCTTAGAGCGCTAGGTTGGATTGTATCGTTTCGGAGGTGCTCAGCGCGTGAGTGGAAAACCATGCAGCTCTCCGCGCCTGAGATCAACTTGCATCGAGATTAAAGCTGATGTCGTTGAGCCACTCGGCGATCAGATCCTCGTCGCCGGGATCGAACACGTAGGCATCGTTCAGAAGAAGCACCGTCGCCCAGTAAACCAGGTCCCGCTCAGAGACTAATTCGAATCGTTTCCGTTCCAGTGCGTTGGAGATGTGCTCGCGGGTTATGACGATGCCTGGCTCGGGAATGGGGAACCGGTTGTTAGCGGATCGGCGCTGGGTGCCTGCAGACTCATTCTCCCGGTTGTCTTCGAAATCGATATCGAAGGCGCCGGCGAGCGAAGCAAGCATGTCATGAAGTCCAACCTCAAACAGGGCATATCGCCGGAGCACTTCCAGCTGCTCTTCAGATAGAGGTTTCTGTTCGGGCTCCAGCGTCATTGCCTCATGCTAGCGCTTCGACCTCGCTTCTGTGCAGGCAATTGGGGTGCCAGGCGAATGCCTAGGCGGCATTCTCTTCTTCCTCGATATCCGGTGGACGAGGCACTGGAATCTCAGTCGGACGCACCCGCACCCGCCGACGGTCCTGCTTCTTCTTCGCTGCTTTCTTTCGAGCAGCTTTGCGCCGCCTTATCTCCGTTGCGGAGTACATGGTGCCCCGGCATTCTTTCGCGCCGCAGTTGCACGTGGCGTCATCTTCCCCGCCGTCGTACAGGCAGTAGTCGTAGGTAATCTCTTCTCCCGCCTCGATGGTCCGGATGGCCTTGATCCAGACCCGGCCCTTGATTTCTTCCGTCTCGCAGTTCGGGTCGCAGCTGTGGTTGATAAACATCGCCATGCAGTGCCCGTCGATGACCACTGAGCCGTCGCCGAGTCCAAAGAGATAGGTAATAGGCGACTCCTCGTTCGCTGCGTCGGCTTCGTCTTTCGTCATGCGCGGCCCAGTGTATTCGGCCACGCGAGCCCCTTTGCGGACGGGAGTTGTCGTATAGCAACCGGCGGCATGAATCGCTGAAGAGCGGATAATGAGGGCCATGGGGAAGCAGAGAATCCTGGGTAAGTTGAAGTACTCTATGCAACGCATCGTAACATTGAAGTGACGGAAAAGAACGGCGCAAGATCAAAAACATTCACTATGAAGTTAACGACTCACATTGCGCTTACGGTTGGATGCGGTCTGATCTCGGCTGTTAGCCTGCTCGCGCAATCCGCGCCTCCGCCTCAGCAGCAGAAACCACCCGCGCAGCAACCAGCTCAGAAGCCTGCGGATTCCAACCCATTTCCTGAAGACACGAGCAAGATACCTGTCGTGCCCACCACAGATCAGCCCGCGGCGCCTCCACCGGCCAGCGCTCCGGAGAACACGGGCGCCGAAACCACCACACTACTGAGAAACGACAACGATCCAGTCCACAGCCCCGATGATCCAGTTGGAGGCGACACAAGCGCAGACGGATTCAGTTCGAGTCTTGCGGGCAGTGGCGACGTGAACATCCCTGACGAAGACCGGCCGGAGAAGCACCGCCGTTCGCAGCCTCTACCTGCAACCAAACAGGTCACGGCGAAGGAAAACGAAGACGTCGGCGAATTTGAACTTACCCGCAAAAACTACAAGGCAGCGCTCTCGCGTTTTCAATCAGCCCTCGTCACCGATTCCGAAAACCCTGACGTCTACTGGGGGATTGCCGAAGCCCAGCGGGGACTTGGCAACTACGCCGATGCCAAGGCCAACTACCAGAAGGTCGTCGACTACGACGACCCTGAAAGCAAGCACTCCAAACAGGCAAAGAAGCTCCTCAAGAGCCCGGAACTGGCAAATGCACCTGCGGTGTCGGCGAACCAGCAGCCGCATCAATAATGATCACAATCCGGCCCACCGCCGATAAGCGTTGATAATCGGCTCCCCCCAAAGCGCGCTGATGATCCCCCCGATGCATAGAAACGTTCCAAGCGGCAGCTTCGCGCCCAGCCACGCCTCCGAGTCGCGTCGCGCTGCTGGAACAGCGAGCACAAGGATCGCGAACAACGCCCCGAGCACAACCCCGATACCGAAAGACAACAGCGCGCCCGAAAGCCCGAGCCACGCGCCGAGCATCGCCATGAGCTTCGCATCACCCAGGCCGATGCCTTCGCGGCGGCGAATGAGCCAGTAGGTCCAGCGGATGAGCAGGATGAGGCAGGCCGCAAAAGTAGCGCTGAAAAGACTCATCACAGCAGCCCGCCATGGAGGGACACAATCCCAGCAGCCAAGGCGGACCTCATTGGCCGGGACATAGTTTTGAATCGCAGCCACTACCGTCTTGAAGACAACTCCTAATGCGATAGCAGGCAAAGTAAGCCAATCCGGAAGCCACAGGTGTTCCGCATCAAGGATGGCAAGAGCGACGACGATCCATGCAAACAACATTATGCCCAGTGCGGCTACGGCTTCTTCCCAAAGCTGATTTGTTGAGACTTGCTCTGAAATGATTGTTGAGATGCAGCGCAAGGCCGCGACAGCCCAAAAAAATCCAATCAGCGATTCCACCAACGGATACCGCCACCCAATCCAAACTCCGCACGTCCTGCAGCGTCCCCGCAGCGCCAGCCAGCTCACTACCGGCACATTCTCCCACCAAGCCAGCGTCCGCGCGCAACTCCGGCAATGCGAGCGCGGCTTAACTACGCTCTCGCCCTCGGGCCATCGACTCAGGCAGACGTTCAGGAAGCTGCCAAAGGCGAGCCCAAGGAGTCCTGCCAGAACTGCGCCAAGAATGCGGATCATGAAGAGATCACCGGGAAGGTCGAGTATACGGCCAGCAGGCGCGCGCACTTCAATTCTGAAGCTGCCTCTTGCACAACCCAGCGTCAGACGAAAGAATGAATGCCGCCACTCTGCATGGACGAGCGTGCACCATCAAGCGCTCTCCTGCTCCTACGAGGTCGTCGTTTCATGAAACGAATCCTGCTCGCAACTTCGGCTGTTGCCTCTGTAACGCTCAGCCTCGTTCTCACCGCCGCCATACCCAGCCCGCAAGGACCCGAAGAAAGCGGCGCAGTCGATTCCACGCAGGTCAAGCTCGATCGCCTCGATCCCGCCATCGACCAGATCGTTCCCCACGGCGCCAAACTCGAGCGCATCGCCACCGGCTTCAAATGGACTGAAGGCCCCATCTGGCTGAACGGCTCTCTCTATTTCGCAGAGATCCCCAGCGACAGCATCCGCAAGTGGACGCCGGGCGACGAGCAGGTTTCGATGTTCATCACGCCCAGCGGATATGAAGGTCACACCCCCTATGGAGGACCCGAGCCGGGATCGAACGGCATGACGGCTGACGTGCATGGCCGCCTCACCGTCGCAGGCCATGCAAAACGCGTTGTCTACCGGCTTGGAGCCCTGAACCCTGAAGCCCGGCTCACGATCCTCGCCGACAGCTACAAGGGCAAAAAACTCAACAGCCCCAATGATCTTGTCTATCGCTCCGATGGTTCTCTCTACTTCACCGATCCTCCTTACGGCCTGCGCACGCAATCCGATCAGGATCCCGAAAAGCAGTTGAAGGTGAATGGTGTTTACCGCATTCCCGATGCACTCAGTCAGCAGGCGGGCGCAAAGCCTCGCTCGTCGGGACTTCAACTCCTCATCTCAGACTTGACTCGTCCTAACGGAATTGTTTTTTCTCCAGACGAGAAGTATCTCTACGTCAACAACTCCGAGCCGAAGAAGATCTGGATGCGTTACCGCGTCCAGCCCGATGGCAGTCTCGCGGATGCCAAGCTCTTCTACGATGCGACCTCCGACCAGCGCCCCGGATCGCCCGACGGCATGAAAGTAGATCAGCAGGGCAACGTGTACAGCACCGGGCCCGGCGGCGTCTGGATCTTCACACCAGATGGTAAGCCGCTCGGCACAATCGTCATGCCGGAGAAATCCGCCAACGTGGCCTGGGGTGGAGGCGATCGCAGAACGCTTTACATCACTGCCAGCAGCAGCATTTATCGCGTGCGCCTGAATATCCCGGGCGCTCCGCTGGTGCGCGGCAACTAGGGACGCTCGGGCGGTACACCGGTATGCCAGAGCAGGGAAACCCGCCAGTTAGAATGAACGCAGACTTCCCGCCAGCCAGTCCAATGCCCAAAGAGTGCGCTGACAAATTGTTGACTGATCCGAAACAGGCGGCGGCCCTCTTCGAGGAGTCAGCCGCCATCATGGCGCGGTTGCGGGCTCCCGGCGGCTGCCCGTGGGATCGCGAACAGTCCTTCGACACGATTCGCAAGTACACGCTGGAGGAAGCATACGAAGTCTTCGACGCTATCGAGCGTCGCGACTTCTCCCACCTGGCCGAGGAACTGGGCGACCTGCTGCTTCAAGTGCTTTTCTACGCTGAGATGGCTGCCAACGAAGGCCATTTCACCATCTCCGATGTGCTCGACCATCTCAACCGCAAGCTGGTTCGCCGGCATCCACATGTCTTCGGCGAAGAGGCTTCTCGCGCAGCCGGAAATGAAGCCATCGTCGACGCCGCAGTTGAGGGTTCATCCACCAAGGTGCTGCGCAACTGGGAAGAAATCAAAGCGGCCGAAAACAACGCAAAGTCGCCAGAGCCTGCCGGCATCAAGTCTCGCCTCGACTCCGTCCAGCGCGCCATGCCCGCGCTTGCAGAGGCCGCGAAGATTGGATCCAAAGCCGCCAAGTCCGGCTTCGATTGGCCTCATTGGCGTGATCTTCTGCCCAAGTTGGTAGAAGAAACTGCCGAACTCGAAGCCGAAGCCGCGGTCGCTGAGAACTCGAAGAGCCCGGAGCACCAAGCCCGCGTCGAAGCCGAACTAGGTGACCTGCTTTTTACCGTCGTCAACTTGGGCCGTCATCTCAACGTCGATGCAGAGATGGCTCTCCGCGGCTGCAATCTGCGCTTCCGCCAGCGCTTCAGCAAAATGGAAGAGCTCTCAGATCGTCCACTTGAGAACCTCAGTCCCGACGAGCTCGAAGCGCTGTGGGCCGCTGCGAAACGTTCGCTGGCAAACTCTGATTTGCAAGCACCAATCGCCGACCCTGCGGAGGGAGCTCGATGATCCTCATCCGCTCCTGCTCAGGGCACGACGAGCTTGAAGCCTGCGTACAACTCCAAATTGAAACGTGGGGTTACGACGAAACCGATGTCATTCCACGCAAGGCCTTCCTTGTCGCCCAGAAGATTGGCGGCCAGGTTATCGGCGCATTTGATACCGATCTGCCCGGGGCCGGTTCAAATGGCACGCCGGAGTCCATTGTCGGTTTCGCTATCTCTTTTCCCGGAATGAAGACCGGCACCCACTCCGGAAACGGGAAGCCGCAGGCTTACCTCCATTCCCACATGCTTGCTGTGCGGGAGCAATACCGGGACCGTGGCGTCGGCGCACAACTGAAGTTGGAGCAACGCCGCGAAGCGCTTTCGCGGGGAATCCGCCTGATGGAGTGGACCTTCGATCCGCTCGAAATCAAAAACGCGCATCTCAACATCTACAAGCTTGGAGCCGTGGTTCGTTCATATCTGGTGAATTTCTATGGTGTATCCTCTTCTCGACTGCAGGGTGGCTTGCCGACCGATCGCCTTGTCGCCGAGTGGTACCTCGACTCTGACCGGGTCAAACAGGCGCTCGAGGGCGAGAGTCCTGCCGTGCACCAGATCGAGGAACGCATCCAGGTTCCAGCCTCTATTTACCAGTGGAAGTCTTCTCCCCAGGACCGTGAACGGGCGTTGGCATTGCAGGCTGAGAATCGCCGCAGATTTCAGGATTCATTTTCAAGGGGCCTCGCTGTCGTCGCATTCACCAGAGACGCTCAAGGCAATGGAGTCTTCGAACTTGGACGTTGGACGCAGCCGCAGATAGCTTGAATCATCACGCAACTTCATCGGACTCACCCCTGAAGGAACGACACTGTATGAGAATCGACGGCCTTATCCTCCGCGAACTGCACATGCCTCTCGTGCGCCCCTTCCAGACAAGCTTTGGCATCACACGGAATCGCAGGATTCTTCTCGTCGAAGTCCGATCCGAGGGACTGACCGGCTGGGGCGAATGCACTGCGGGCGAGCGGCCGCATTTCTCCAGTGAGTCAACGGATACAGCCTGGCAGGTCATCGTCGATGAACTCGGGCCAATGCTTGCCGGCGCTCATCCGGATCACGGCGGAAGCTGCCCGAAGCTCTTCGAAATTGTTCGCGGAAATCCCATGGCAAAGGCCGCGCTCGAGAACGCCATCTGGGATATAGAAGCGCAGCGCGAGGGCATTTCGCTCTCGCGACTCATTGGCGGCGTTCGCGAGAAAATCCCCTGCGGTGTGTCTCTCGGGATTCAAAAATCGATTTCGGAGCTCATGGACATCATCGAAAAGGAACTGGCCGCCGGCTACCAGCGCATCAAGCTCAAATGCAAGCCCGGCTGGGACGTTGAAGTCTTCGAAAAAGTAAGGAATCAATGGCCCGACATCCTGCTGTCATGCGATGCCAACTCCGCGTACAAGCTCCGCGACGCCGATCACCTTGCTACTTTCGATCAGTTCGATCTGCTCATGGTCGAGCAGCCCCTCTGGTACGACGATTTCTATTACCACTCGATGCTGCAGAAGCGGATGACAACTCCGATCTGCCTCGACGAATCCATACGCAATCGCCGAGACGCTCTCGCCGCCATCGAAATGGAATCCTGCCGGATCATCAACATCAAGCTCGGCCGCGTCGGCGGATTCTCTGAAGCCATAGCCGTCCACAATGCCGCCCAGGAGAAGGGAATTCCGGTTTGGTGCGGAGGCATGCTCGAATCGGGCATAGGGCGCTCGCACAATATAGCTCTGTCAACGCTGGAGAATTTCCGCCTGCCCGGCGACGTCTCCGCCTCGGCCCGCTATTGGACGGAAGACATCATCGAACCGGAGGTTACAGTGACTTCCGAAGGCGAGATCATCATTCCTGATTCGCCGGGCCGCGGCTACGAAGTGCGCACCGATCTGGTGGAGAAGCTTACGGTGCGAAAAGAAGAGATCCGGGCTTTGGAACTTGTCGGTCGAAACTGACGTCAAAGACTGATGCTAACCCTGAAGATCGAGGAAGCCGTCGAAGTATTGCGTTCGCTTGATCTGCGTCACGGCGATCTCGAGTTGCGGCTCTCTGACTACTCAGTCCATTCCTTTCATCACGTTCCCACCTATTCGTTCAAGATGTTCAGCCAGCACTCAGAGCAGGAACTCGGACAGATCAACCTGCGCATCGGTTCAACGACCCATCTCGAGCAGTACGCTGGCCACATCGGTTATGGCGTTCACCGGGCGCACCGCGGCCACCACTACGCTGCCCGTTCTGTATCCTTGATCCTTCCTCTTGCGCGCAGACTCGGCATCGATCCGGTCTGGATCACCTGCGATCCCGACAACGCAGCATCGCGACGGAGCCTCGAAATTGCCGGCGCTGAATTTGTGGAGATCGTCGACGTCCCACCAACCTGCGGCATTCGCAAGTTCGGCGGCAAGCTGCACAAATGCCGCTACCGTATCTGAAAGCACATCCGGAACCCCCACCTCCTTTCCTGCGTACTGAAACCTGACGGAGCAACTTCGTCCTCGGTAGCGCGTCTCAATCACGAGAGGCGGACCGCTCGCACAGTGAAGCTCCGCCGGAGGTTAGATTCGTGACTCCCCAGGAAGAACAGCTTCTTAACTCCCTCGTCGATCGCCTGAACCAGACGTCCCTTCAGGAAAAGGACCCTGATGCCGAAGCACTGCTGAACCAGCGTCTGGCCGGAAATCCTGACGCCGTATACATGCTTGCGCAAACGGTGCTCGTCCAGAACATTGCCCTCGATCAGGCAAGGGCTCAGATCAGCCAGCTTCAGCAACAGTTGCATCAGCAGCGTCCGCAGCCCGCGCACACCACCAGTTTCCTGGGCCGTCTCCTTGGCGAGCGAGACGAACAGCCACCTCAGCAGCAAGCTCCTGCCGCCGCCTATCAGCAGGTGCCGCCGCAATACACCCCTCCGCCACAGTATGGAGTTCCGCAATACCAGCAGATGCAGTACGCCCCTACGGGCCAGCCCAGCTTTCTCCGTGGCGCCTTCCAGACCGCCGCAGGCGTTGCGGCGGGCGCGCTTGTCTTCGAAGGCATTGAATCGATGTTCCGCGGCTTCGGACACGGCGGCTACGGCTGGGGCGGCCCGGGCTTCGGAGGAGGCTTCGGCGACCGGCCCGTCGAGGTTATCAACAATAACTACTACGACGAGCCCGGCCACGGCGCCGAGCATTCCGAGCACCACGGCTTGAACGATGGCGGCTACGATCCGCGCAATAACGACCCCAACGACAATCTACGTGGCTTCGATAATCCGGGCGCAGGCAGCAACGATTTCGGCGCCCACGCCTCGAACGATCTATCTGCGTTCGCTGATCAGGCAAGTTTTGAAGACCAGTCCGCCCTCGACGACCAGAACCTTGACGACGGCTCCGGTTTCGACGACTCCGGCAGCTTCGACGACGATGGCGGCGGAATGGATGACGGGGGAGGGTTTTAGGCTTCACTGGCTCCTGATCCGAGCCCAGAAACGCTTAGAAATACTCAGCTTCGGCCGCGGGCGCGCACGTCTGCAGCCGCTACTTAACCCAAGCGAGCCAGTGATATACTCACAAGGGCAACGCGGCCTTTAGTTCCCGTCTTTGTATTCCTCGGTTTGGGAACAGGTTTGCGCCCGCATTTCTACGTCTTATAGAGGTTCCCATGTCCGGCCATTCGAAATGGGCGACAATCAAGCACAAAAAAGGCGCGCTCGATGCCAAGCGCGGCAAGATCTTCACTCGCCTGATCAAGGAAATCACTATTGCCGCCAAGAACGGCGGCGGCGATCCGGATGGCAACCCGCGACTGCGCACTGCAATTCTCGCCGCAAAGGCAGAGAACATGCCCGCCGACAATATCAAGCGCGCCGTCCAGCGAGGCACGGGTGAACTCGAAGGCGTGAACTACGAGGAGATCACTTTCGAGGGCTACGGCCCCGGGGGCGTTGCGATCATCGTTGAAGTTCTCACCGATAATCGCAATCGCACGGTGAGCGAAATCCGTCACGCGTTCTCAAAAAACGGCGGCAACCTCGGCTCATCGGGTTCGGTTCTGCACATGTTCTCGAAAAAGGGAGTCATTGCCATCGAGAAATCCGCAGCCAACGAAGAAAAGCTGATGGATATTGTCCTCGAGCACGGCGGCGAAGACCTGCGCGACGAAGGCGATGTGTGGGAGATCGTCACCGAGCCCAACGCGTTTGAAGCTGTTGTTGCCGGGGTGAAGGCAGCGAACATTCCTATCGCTTCGAATGAAGTCACCATGCTCGCCTCCACCTACACCAAGCTCGAAGGGCAGCAGGCGAACGCGATGATTCGACTGCTTGAAGCGCTCGAAGATTTCGACGACACCCAGAATGTCTATTCGAACTTCGATATGAGTGCCGAACAGATGGAGCAAGTGGCGGGGTAATAGAAATACAGGCTGGCAATCCGGAGGCCGCCTGAAGATGGCGGCCTTTTTCATGCGTTACAGATTCTAGACAGGAAAACAAGAACGTTGATCTCAACTGCGAAGTTTCTAGTGATGACGATTTTGAGCGCAGGCGCGTGTGTCTTCGCTTCAGCCCAGGTGACCCCGACGGGAAATGATTCTCCAGTGGCTCAGGTGCGTAACGACAGAAGCTGGGAATACGGCCCCTTCGTTAACTTTGGCAACGGCATCGGCGGCAACCGTTCCAAGTACTGGTTCTTTGCCGCGGGTGCCCAACTCGGAAAAATGATTGGCCCGCCAGTTCATGCCAGCATCCTTAGCGGCCAATTTGAATTAGGGGGAAACGTCATGCCATTCTGGCAGGCATACACTCCCGCAGCAGGCGATCAGACTTTCGAATTCCAGGGACAGACCTATACCTATCCCTTTGGTGGGGGAACATTCACCGGTGCAAGCATCACGCCCGTCATCTTTCGCTGGAACTTCCTTACGCACTCGCCACGCATTCAGCCCTGGTTCCAGGCCGCAGGGGGTCTCATCTACACAACCCATAAATTTCCTCCCGACATCCTGGTGCCGAAGGGAACGCCCGGAGGAACGTCCGTCTGGAATTTTTCTCCTCAAGGCGGTGTCGGAATTCATTACTTTACCCGGCCCAAACGGTCCATCGATCTCGGCGTGAATGCGATACACATCTCGTCGGCCTCGCTCGGCGATCGCAATCCCGGGGTGAATGCCCTCTGGCAGATCCAGCTTGGCTACACGTACTGGAAATAAAGCAAAGCGAGTCGAGCAACTCCGCGAAAATCGGAGTTGTGAAAGAAGAGTATGAAAGACCAGGTAGTCGAGTGCGTTCCGAACTTCTCTGAGGGCAGGGACGCCCGGCGCGTCGAAGCCATCATCGCTGCCATGCGCATGGACGGAGTGCGTCTACTCGACTGGTCAATGGATGCGGATCACAATCGCTCTGTCATCACCATTGCAGGCGATCCCGCACTCGTTCTTGAATCAGCTCTGCGCGGAGTGGGCAAGGCTGTCGAACTCATCGATCTCACCAGCCAGGAAGGCCTGCATCCGCGCATCGGCGCCGCTGATGTCATTCCGTTCGTTCCGGTCACAGGAATCAAGCTCGAGCAGTGCGTAATGCTCGCGCGCCAGGCGGGTCTGGAAATCTGGCGTCGCTTCGGCGTCCCCGTGTACTTCTACGAAGCAGCGGCATCGCGTCCCGATCGTGCCAATCTCGATGACGTGCGCCGGGGCCAGTTCGAAGGACTTCGTGACGCAGTGCGCAAAGAAGCCGCACGACGTCCGGATCTCGGCGGTCCGGGCCTGCACCCGACCGCCGGAGCCTGCGCCGTAGGTGCGCGAAAGTTCCTCGTCACCTATTGTCTCTATCTCGACACTACGGACGTCGGTGTGGCGCGAGCCATCGCTCGCGAAGTTCGCGCCAGCTTTGGCGGAGCGCAGGGCGTAAAAGCAATGGGCCTCCTGGTTCATGGGCGCGCACAACTGTCCATGAACATCACGGACTTCAAGGCGACCCCTCTTTCGCAGGTGTACAGCACGGTCTCCCGGCTGGCCGCGAAACATAAGACCGCTCCGGTTGAGGGCGAGGTAACCGGCCTCATCCCCGAAGCCGCCTGTGAGCGGGAAAGTGAGTGGATGCGTCAGTTAGTTGAGTTCGATGATCGAGCCAAAGTTCTCGAGCGTCGCCTCGATATACCCCTGGAATGGCCCGGTGAGGGTAACAGTACCAATAGGTAGACTCCAGGCGTCTAACAATCAGTACAGGGGTAAAATGGGGTTGCAGGATCTCGTAAATCCTCCTGCTCCCCTAAAGCTATTTACGGCAAGCCGTTGGGCTTCCCGGAGGATGAAAGTGCTAAAGAATCTCGCCAGGTTTTCGGTGCCGGCCCTCGTTGTGGCCGGGGCAATGTCAGCATCAGCAGCCCAGCTTACGGGCGATGCACGTGCGGCCATTCCGCATGATGTACAGCAGTTGGTCGTTATAGATTACAGGGCGATGCAGAACTCCAATACAGCGATGCAGCTTCGCGATCGCGTGATGCCGCCGGATCTGAAGCAGTTCGAAGAGGCTCTCCGCCGCTCGGGATTAAACGACAACCACGATGTCGATCAGCTGGCCTTCGCTCTGTTCCGTGTCGGCAACTCGGCGGATTCTCTCGAGACAGTCGGAATCGCACAGGGCCAATTCGAGATGGACAACGTGATGGCCAACTTTAAAAAGCAAAAGGTTGTGCCCAAGATGATCCGCACCAACAAGACCTATCCGCTGACGCGCACCGGAATGGTCCTCTGCTTTGTGGATCCCTCCACCATGATTTTCGGCAGCCCGGAAGCGGTGAAGGCCGCCCTTGACGTTCGTGACGGTTTGAAGCCCGGGATGCTCACCAATGGAAGCATCATGGACGCCATGCGTTCGGTCGATTCGCAGCCGCTCTGGAGCGTTCTCGATAAAAACGGAACCCAGATTATGATGAAGCAGGTGCTAGGCGAAGCGGGCTCTGTGGCCGACTATGAATCCGTCCGCAAGCGCCTTGATTCCTCCTGGTACGGCATGGACTTCCAACACGGCGTGAAATTCAATCTGACCATCTCTACTGGAGACACTTTCGCCGCGGCGACAGTCTCATCATTGCTTTCAGCAGCCGTCCTCTACAAGAAGATGAGCGGCAACGAGATCGAAAAGGCGGCGCTCGCAGCTACGGATATCAGCTCCAACTCCGGCCTGCTCAATATTCACTTCGCCACCTCGGATAACGACTTCAACAGCCTGCTCAATTCCTCACTGTTCCAGAGCATGGTCCGCTAGCAATTCGAAGTTAGTCAGTTCAGCCAATGGGAGCTTCGGCTCCCATTTTTTTTGTAGTCGAATGGACAAGAAACGGCTGAGCGAGGTGGGCACTAAGAAACAATGAAGCGAAGCATCGATTGTATGTGCGATACGCTGACGAAAACCATTGACATCTCACACATGGCTGTACTCTGATTCGCAAAGCCCGTCATGGACGGGAACGTATGTCAATGAAGCGTCGATCATTCCTTTGTTCGTCCGCCGCGGTTGCAGGTTTGGGTGTACTTGGCTGGGGAGAGAGCCAAGGAGATCTGATTCATTCTCGGCTCTCCCCTGCAGCTTCGCTCATGACGGAGTGTGCCAACCGCTTTCTCGCGGCCCTGAACCCCGAACAGCACAGCAGAGCGATGCTCCCGTTCGATTCAGACGAGCGCATGAACTGGCACTTCATCCCGAAAGAACGCAAAGGGCTGCCGCTGCGCGAAATGACGCCCTATCAGAAACACCTGGCCAGCGCACTACTCGCAGCCGGTCTTAGCCAAACTGGCTACATCAAGGCCGTGACCATCATGAGCCTAGAAGATGTACTCAGGATCATCGAGAACGACAGCGGCGAGCGTCGTAGCCCGGAAAAGTACTACTTCTCTGTCTTCGGCACCCCTTCGAATGACGGCAGGTGGGGTTACCGGGTTGAAGGCCATCACCTCAGCCAGAATTACACAATTGTGAATGGCATCGCCATCGATGGTCCAAGCTTCTTGGGTTCAAATCCCGCCGAAATTCAGCAGGGACCTCGAAAGGGTTTGCGCACTTTGGCCGGGGAGGAGGACCTTGGTTTTGATTTGATTCTCAGCCTCGACGACCGACAGCGGAAAGTGGCGATCGTCGACCCAAAGGCATACGACGACATTCTTACTGCTGCCAGTCGCAGCGCGGCTCTTCAGGGTCAGCCTTCTGGACTGTCCGCTTCAAGCATGAATGCAAACCAATTCGATGCGCTCATAGCACTGCTGAAAGAATACGTCCGGAATGTTCCCGATGCATTGGCCAAGAGCCGGATGTCGCAGATCGACAAGGCTGGTAGAGATATTCACTTCGCCTGGTCCGGAGGAGTCACACGAGGCGAGCTGCATTACTATCGCGTCCAGACACCCTCGTTCCTAATTGAAATGGATAACACCCAGGACGGAGCCAACCACATTCACTCTGTCTGGCGCGATCTCACGGGCGATTTTGGCGCTGACCTGCTCCAGCAGCACTATCATGCGAATCATCCGAAAGAGTCACCTGCAAACGGGTGACGTGCCTGCCGTCAGTGATGGGGATCCAGTGCGGGGTGGAACTCAGCTTTGCCGTTAGGCTGCAGGTCGATCTCAATGCGGCCTTCCTGGTTCTCATACAGCGTCGGTCCAGGGATCTGAATCTGCTTTCCGCTCCCGTCGGTATATTGCACTTTGAGCGGCCCGCTTCCCCTTGTCTGGATGCGGTGGTGAACCTCGCTGTTCGCGCCCACTGCATCCGCACCAAAGCTCGCGCTGGGGTAGTCGACCTCAAGAAGTGAAATCGGCCCGCCCGTATCATTCTTGACCGTTGCTTCGATGTGATACGAATGGCACCCCGCGATAAGTCCAAGGCATGCGGAGAGCATGATCCACCGACTTCGGCAGAAGACTGCCGCTGAGTTCCTCATTCTTCTGCTCTCCCCCACTTCGATCCAGCCTCGTCGGGCGCGGCTGCTGTGAGCCGTTTCTCCAGCCGGTCAATTCTCTTCAGCAATTCAGGCAGACGCTGAAAAATCGCAACCGCCCTCAGCCACACGCGATTATCGAATCCCGGCGATCCGGAGATCATCTTTCCTGCCGGAATATCGTGGCTCACCGCCGACTGCGCCGTCAGGATTACTCCATCACCAACCGCGCAGTGTCCCGCGATTCCGGTCTGTCCCGCCAGGATCACGTTATTGCCAATCACCGACGATCCTGCCAGCCCGGTCTGCGCGCAGATCAGGGTGTCTTTGCCCACACGCGACCCATGCCCGACCTGCACGAGATTGTCGATCTTGCTCCCGTCGCCTATTTCGGTTGACCCGACCGTCGCGCGATCGACACACGCATTTGCCTGAACATCGACCCGGTCTCCGAGACGTACGGGGCCCGATTGCGGAATCTTCATCCAGTGGCCCTGCTCATTTTTCGAGAATCCAAACCCGTCCGCGCCGACAATGGCCCCGTTTTCAAGCGTGACATCATCGCCGAGTTCACAGTGCTCTCGCACCACCGCATGAGCGTGAGCAAACAACCTGCTTCCTGCCTTCACGCCGGGATAAAGAACCACATGTGGAAGCAGCGTCGCTCCCGGCCCGAGCTTCACATTCGGCCCGATCACCACGTAAGCCCCGATATGCGCTCCCTCTCCGATCTCGGCTGTCGGATCAATGGCAGCAGTCGAGTGAACGCCCGGCGGATAAGCCGGTGGCTGGTAGAACATTCCCAATGCGCGAGAAAAAGCGTGGTAGGGATTCTTGATCCGCAGAGTCGCGGTCTCAATCTCAGGAAACTCCGGCTCAACCAGAACCGCTGCCGCGCCTGTCTTCCTGGCGAGTCCCGCATATTTGGGATTGGCGACGAAGGTGATCTCCGAAGCGCCTGCTTCCTCTATGCCTTTCACTCCTGTAACTTCCACGTTGGGACTTCCGCGCAGCTCCGCGCCCAGCCGGCTTGCCAGTTCACCAAGTTTCATTCGAATTTCCCAGAATTCATGCTAGGTCCTTTGACTGGAAGAGTAAACGTTCGACCCAGCGCATCACGTGCAGGGGTGCTCCGAATCACTGCATCGAGGTGCCTTTCCGTATATATCCATACCGAAGCTCTGCCTCCCCGAAGAGCAATCTCCTTCTGCTCGCACACCCCCTGGGGCAGAGCGGGGTTCCCTGACAACCTCGAAAAACTCGCGCCTGAGCGGCGCGTCATCCGGGGGTTCACATGAAACAGCTAGTGTTTCCATTGTGCTTCGTTCTCTCCGCAGGAGTCTGTCTGGGTTGGTCACAGGCTCCAGTACCGCAAAACTCTCCAATCTCGACGCATCAACCCGCACCTCCAATCAAGATCAAGAGAGTACAAATCCGCTCGATTCCAGCTGATGCCGGTAAAGAGATGTACGTCTCGTACTGCGCGTCATGCCATGGAGAAGATGGCAAGGGAACTGGCCTGGCCGCCCCGGCCTTGAGCAGACCGGTCCCAAATCTGTCCCTCCTGTCCGCGTACAATGCCGGCCGTTACCCAAGGTATCGCGTGTTCACGGCCCTCTCCAAATTTGGTGAGTCGCATCAAGCCGGAACAAAGTGGGAGATGCCGGACTGGCATAAAGCATTCGTTTCGCTGAACCCGTCGTGCCCCATGCTGGCTGATCTCCGGGCGCGTAACATTAACGACTACGTCGAATCCTTGCAGATTCCGAACAGGTAGCCTAAGTGGTCCGGGTTCTCGCTGACCAGGATCACTCGACTATGGATTGGTAATTGCTGCCCCGCCTATTGGCATCGCGACGGGGCAGCTCCATTCCTCTCTTGTGCAGATCTGCTGCCGCTCAATCGGTGAGCATCGGGCCAGAAAACTCATCCGAATCAACCTTGATCCTGCTCGGCAGGGAACAGTTCCGGCTGCGGCTCGGCCTTGCGTCTGTGCCCTCCAGCCCCGATCAGGCTGACAACCTCCAGGCTTTGGATCGCCTGCCGAGGGATATAGATCCGCTGCGTATTCGACCGGGTGTCCGGCGGGGTCACCAGCAGCCCGGCGCCAGTGATGAGTGACCGATCGTTGGCCGCGATCCCCTCAAGCTCGTCCCCGTCATTCAGGACCATCCTGAGCCACAGCCCCGACATCCGCGGACGAACCGCAAACCTCTTCTGTAGAAGGCGTTCCGGATTCGACGAATCTGCCGTAGACGAGAAATCCCGCACATAGCAGACCCATTTCACCGTCTCCCAGCCGATCGTCAACACCTTGCCGCCCTGGTCCAGCACCTCCAGTGCCTGCGCCTCCTGTCTTAACGCCGCCCCCGCATAGCCGGCAAACCACTCGCGCGAGAACTTGCGCACAATCACGGGCTTACGAGCGGACCCCATGGCATGGATTTTCGCATGCCTGAGCACCGCTCGCCCCTGGAAAGTCGCAAAACTGGTGCGCTTCACGCTGGTCAACCGGGGCTGTTTGTGATAAGGTACTGCTTTGCATGCTCCGGCATAGTGTCCCCTAACCGCCGCTGCATCAGACACTTGCCTTTGGTTTTGGAAGCGGAAGCAGGAACGGAATGCCCGACTACATTTACCTTCTTGAGAACCGGCTCTCAGCCGATCAGCAGAATGCACTGCGGCAGTTACGCGAAGTAGCCCGTGAGGCGGGCATCCTCCTCTTTCTCACTGGAGATGCTGTTCGGGATCTGACCAGCGGCCACGCTGTTCGCGACATCGAAGTTGCCGTTCAGGCAAATGCTCTGAAACTCAAGAAGCCCATCGAGAAACTCGGAGGCCAGGTCTGGGGGGAAGACGACGCCGCTCACACCCTGTATCTCTGCTTTCCAGGCACCGTTCGAGTCGATCTGGTCAGCACCCATCGGCGTGACTACCCCAAGCCCGGAAAGCCCGCCTTCCATTTCGCCTCGATCCAAGAGGATCTTCGCCGCCGCGATTTCACCGCTAACGCCATGGCTATCTCCCTCAACGAGGGCTCCTACGGTTTGCTGATGGACCCGCTCAATGGCGCGGCCGACATCGAAGGGCGCGCTCTGCGCCTGGTTTCCAACTACGGTTTCCTCGAAGAGCCGTCGCTGATGATTCGCGCCATTCGCTACAAAGCCCGCCTCGGGTGGGAACTCGATCCCCGCACGCAGCAGCGCTACGAAAACGCCAAAGCCGAAAACATCATTGAGTCGCTCTCCGCGCACGACCAGAGTTTCGAGTTGGAACAGATCGGCCACGAAGACGATGGGCTGAAAGTTCTGCGGGCTCTTGAAGCAGAAGGCTGGATGAAAGTTCTGTGCCCGGCATGGACATCGAACAAGGCCGACGAAGAGAAACTCAATGCGCTCCACGATCTTCGCGTTCAGCTTCAGATGCAGGGTGTGCACCCAGACATGTCCGCTGCCCAGATGCAGTTGCTCACAGCGAAGTTCGCACCCAAAGATCTGTCTTCGCTTAAGAAGCAGCTCCTGCGCCCCGGCTTTGTCGAAGAGTGGAACAGTCTAGACTCGCTCGCCAGCGGATTTGCGAAGATCCTTCTGAATAAAGCAAACGCGACACCCTCGGTCACCTACAAGCTGTTCACAACCCATGATCCGGAAGCCGTACTCTGGCTCGGCTTCACCAGCAAAGACAGCGCGGTGAAGGCGAAGTACGAGCTCTTCCTGAAGACCTGGCCTGAAGTCCGGCAGCGCATTCCATACGCGCAGATGCAGGAGATGCGGATCACCCCGGAGCTGGCGAATTACAACGAGATCATCCATCAGATCTTCTTGCAGTTGATCGACGGGAAACTGAACACGCCCGAAGAGACCAAGGCATTCCTTGAACCGTATTCTCCGCCTGCGCCTCCGCCGCAGATCACCATTAAGCGCTCGCGTGCAAAGCGAGCTGAAAAGGTGAAAGAGAAGTCCTTCGACGAAGAAGAAGAGGAATCTGAAGAGGGCGGTGAAGACGAAGAAGACCTCGACGATATCGGGGGCGGAGGTGACGACGATGATGAAGTCCTCGATCTGAAACTTCCGAAGAATGTCGAGCTCGACGAAGATCTCGGGGACGAAGAGGAAGGCGAGGAAGAAGAGGAAGAATCAGAGGACGAAGACGAGGACGAGAAGCCCGCACCGAAGCGCGGCAAACAAGTTCCTGCGCCGAAGGCTGCAAAAGCTGAGCAGAAGCCGGCGAAGCAAGCCAAACACGTAGCCGAGAAAGCTCCAGCTCAAAAAGCAGCTCCCGCAGCGAAGGCAAAGCCCGAACCTGTCAAACCCGAAAAGAAGGCCGCGCCTCCCGCACCTCAGAAGAAGGCTGCGCCCCCGCCGTCGGCGAAGCACGCGCCCGCTGCGAAACATGCTGCAAAGCCGGCCGCGAAAATCCCGGCGAAAGCAGCCCAGGTCAAGGCTCATGCCGCCAAGCCTGCGCACAAGTCGGTCCCGACGAAGAAGCCGGCCGCTCCAGCCAAAACCAAAGCGCACGCTCCTGCAAAACACGCTGCGAAAAAAGCCGCTGCCAAACCCGGCAAAAAGCGCTAAGAACCTCGACGGGCCAGAAACCCTTCTGGCCCGCAGCGTTCAGGTGCTATTCTCCCTCCAATTCAACCCCGCCGGAGAATCCTTGATGCTTCGACGTCTTCCCCGCGTGTCACTCGCGTTTCTTCTTCTGCTGTGCGCCTTCTCAACCGTCTCGCAGGCTAAGCGTGTAACGCCCGGAGCTCAGCCCTCAAACGCCAGCGGTGCAGGCTATCGTTTCGATCGCGGAGGGTGGATGTTCGTGCACCTCGAAGGCACTCCCGCCGAGATCGGTTTCCAGCACGGCCAGCTTCTCTCCGCTGAGATCGCGGACCTGATCAACGTGATGAAGCTTGAAACGCTACACGACACGAAGCGCGATTGGAGGTTTTATCGCGACACTGCACGCAAAATGCTCTGGCCGCACATCGACGCTGAGTATCAGCAGGAACTGGAAGGAATTGCCAAAGGAGCGCAGTCGAAAGGCGCAAAGCTGGACGTGTGGGACATCGTAGCTCTCAACGGCTGGTTTGAGGTGCCTGGCTACTACGTTCCATGGCTCAACAAGCGCGAGAAAGCGCTGAACGCGCCGCACATCCTTCCCGAAGGTCATTGCTCCGCGTTCATTGCGACCGGCAGCTACACCAAGGGCGGCAAGATCGTCGTAGCGCACAACAACTGGACTGGCTACGCAGACGGCGAGCGCTGGATCGTAATTTTCGACATCAAGCCGGAACACGGCCATCACATTCTCATGGACGGTGGGCCCGGCTCCATCACGAGTGGAGACGACTTCGGAGAGACCGACGCCGGTCTCATCATCACAGAGACCACTATTACGCAATTCATTGGATGGAACCCGGCCGGCAAACCCGAATTCGTTCGCGCGCGCAAAGCCATGCAGTACGCCAACTCCATCGATGATTACGTCGCCATCATCAAAGAAGGGAACAACGGCGGATATGCCAACGACTGGCTCATCGGCGATCGCAATACCGGCGAGATTGCATATCTTGAGTTGGGCTTAAAGAACACACCGCTATGGCGAACAAGAGATGGCTACTTCATAAGCTCTAACTTTCCACGGGATCCGGCT
>DATJEO010000135.1:0-6724 GCA_035496515.1 Occallatibacter sp. | reverse complement strand
GGAAATGCGGAGTTCTAGAGAGAGAAGGTTTGCTGCTTCTGTCGTTCTTTGGCTGGGCTTTGGAAGTGCCGCTTGAGTCGTAAAATGCGAGACTCGAAACCGTACCAGAGGATGGTGGCGACGAGAGTGCAGGCGATGAGGCGGAAGGCTACGATGGCGAGATTGCCGGGAACGCCGTAGGCGTTGAGGCGTGCGTCGACCCACCCGAAATAGACGAAGGTTCCTATGTGAGTCATATAGAGGCCGTAGCTGATCTTGCCGTAATAAGCGAGGGGGCCGCGGCTGAGCGATCCATGCAGAGGACCCTTCGTGCCTGTGGATGCAATCGAGCAGAGGACCGCTCCGGCAAAGAGAGTGGTGAGGGCGGAGTCGAGGAATGCTGTGCCCCCAGCAATGGTGCCCGCGCAGATGAGTCCAATAGGCATGGCGATGAGGCCGATGATGAGCCAGGTTTTTCGGCTGATTTGGAACGTGTAGAGCCCGAGAGCAATGAGGCTGCCCATGGCGATGCCATCGATGTGGGTGAGGGTGTGGGTGGGAGTGATCCACGCGAAGTGGGTAAGACGGAACACAGGCGCGGCGATGAGGAACGAGATCAGCAGAGTTGCCAGCATCCATGGTGCGCGCAGGATGCGAACGACGGGAGCCCAGAGGAAGTAGTACTGCTCCTCGATGGCGAGAGACCACGTGGGGCCGATCGCAGGAGGCAACGCGATGTGGAAGAGATTCTGAACAAAAAGAATGTAAGCCCACCAGGGTGCGGTGCTGAAGGCTTCGAGCACGGGCTGGCCGACGAACCAGGGCGCGTTCAAATAGCAGACGATGAGAACGAGCACATACACGGGCCAGATGCGGAGGGCGCGACGGGCATAGAAGTTGCGGAAGTAATGAGGCTGGTTGCGGGATTCGAGAAGAATCGATGTGATGAGGAATCCGGAGAGGACAAAGAAGAGATTGACGCCGGCCCATCCCCAGAGAGAGGGCTTGTAGAGAAAGGTGTGTTCGAAGCGCGGATGGCAGTGGTAGAAGACGACACCGAGGACGGCGATGCCGCGCAGTCCCTGAAGTTCGGGGATGTAGGAGGGGAGCCAGGTTGGGCGTTGGATGGGCAAGAGTGAAGATTAGCAGGTAAGCAGATTTGAAATCCCAGGTCTCAGAATCGAGACCTGGGGCACCCACTTTCTTGGTCTACGGCTATCCTGCGGCCAACTCTTTGGCGCGTTGCGTGGCGCGCATGACGGCTTTGATCAGGGTGACACGAAGCCCGCCTTCTTCCAGTTCGAGGATGCCGTCGATGGTGCAGCCGGCGGGGGTGGTGACTTCGTCTTTGAGGAGCGCGGGATGGTAGCCGGTTTCGAGCACCATTTTGCCTGCGCCGAAGACAGTCTGGGCGGCGAGCTGCGTGGCCGTGTCGCGGGGCAGGCCTACTTTGACTCCGGCCTCGGCGAGGGCCTCGATGATGATGTAAACATACGCCGGTCCTGAAGCGGAGAGGCCGGTGACGGCATCCATGTGCTTCTCGTCGACGATGACGGAGCGGCCGACCGTCTCGAAGATGCGCTGGGCGAGCTCCATCTGCTCGGGCTTGACGAAGCGCCCGCGGCAGAGGCCGGCGACACCTGCGCCAAGCGCAGAGGGCGTATTGGGCATGGCGCGGATGACGGCGATCTCCATGCCGGCGGCTTCTTCGATGGCTCGGGTCTTCACAGACGCTGCGAAGGAGACAATGGTCTTGGCGGGCGTGAGAGCCGGCTTGATTTCGGCGATGAGGTCGGGGACCTGGAAAGGCTTGACGCCGAGGAGGATAAAGTCGGCCTGACTCGCGGCGGCTAGGTTGTCGGTACCGACGTCGACGCCCCACTGCGCAGCGCGGGAGAGAGCTTTCTCGGCGTGGGCGACGGTGGCGTGGACGTTCTCCGCGGCGAAGAGGTTCTGCTTGAGGAAGGCCTGAAGCAGGATGCCGCCCATTTTGCCGGCACCGAGTACGGCGACGTGCAGGTCGGGGATTTGCGCGGGAGTTTGTGTGGCCTCAACGGCGATCTCAGCCATGTTCTTCCTTAATAAAACGGGAGTTGGTGCGTCTTCAGAATAAATGGTGTGTTTGCCAGAGGGGATCTTCTCTGGGATTCTGGGTTGCAGTTCGGCTGGGGCGGCGTAAATGTGGATCAACCGGCAGGATGTTCTGTATAGTCTGCGGTCGGCGCGGCGGGCGCCTCTGCTCTCCCTGGTAGCGATTGCTGCGCTGACGCTGGGGATTGGGCTGAACGCGGGCGTGTTCACGCTGCTGAACGCGTTGTTTCTGACATCGCCGACGCGCAAGGATCCGGCGAGCTTCAAACAAATCTATCCGCGATACGAGGGATGGTTCTCAGGAGCCGGGCAGTTTTCGAGATTCACGACGGAGGATTACGAGGCGATCCATCGGGAATCGCGGGTGCTGGATGACACGGCGGCATGGCAAATTTCCTCGACTGTGCTGGAACAGGAGCAGAGACGGCTGAGTACGTTGCTGGTCACCTGCAATTACTTCCACGTTTTTGGGGTCGATCGTCCGTTGGCGGGGCGGTTTTTGACGGAGGGAGAATGCAAACGGGGATCGACGGCTCAGGTCGTCGTGTTGAGCGAAACCTTCTGGAGGACGTTATTCGGAGCCGATCCGCACGTCGTAGGCAGGACCATTCATCTGAACGGATTGCCGTTTGAAGTGATCGGGATTGTGTCAGCGCATGATGCGAACTCGTTTGCGGCTGGAATGTTCGTGCCGTACACGCTTCAGCCACTGCTGGACGGCAGCAACAATCGTCTTGAAAGTGCTGATTCTCCCTGGTTGTCGATTGCGGGACGCATGCGGGGGGGCTACTCGCAGGCAGACGCGAAGGCGGAACTCGAGACCATCATGCGGCAGCAGGACCGGGTGTATGTGGAGCGGAAAGTCTCGCCCTTCAATCGTCGGACATCGATCATACTCACGAACGGATCTGTGATTGAAGACCCAAAGGTGCGTGATGTTGCAGTCATCCTGCTGGGTCTGATCCTTGGGCCGCTCTCGCTGGTTCTGCTGCTGGCGTGCACCAACGTGACCATGATGTTTTTGTCGCGGGCTGTAGTGAGGCGTGGAGAGATTGCCATCCGGCTGGCGCTCGGCGTGGGGCGCGCACGGCTGGCGCGGATGCTGCTGCTGGAGAGCCTGCTGACAACTCTGCTTGCCGGCGGCACGAGTATGTTGCTTGCCAACCGCGTCCCGCTGCTGATAATCGACATGGTCGATCCAAACGAGGCGGAGTTCGTGCCATTGATGCATCCGGATTGGCGAGTCTTCGGATATCTTGCGGCGCTGGTACTTGTTGCGAGCGTGGTCTCCTCGTTTGCACCGATGCGCGCCGCGTGGAAGCTGGATCTGCTGACGGCTTTGAGGGGGCGCGAGGCAGGTGCGACGGGACGTTCACGTACGACGAGCGGCCTGATCATCGCGCAGGTTGCCATGAGCTTTGTATTGCTTGCTGCTGCTGTTCTGTTTGCGCGCCTGCCAAGACTCGTCACGAAGATGGATCCGGGAATCGAGACCAAACAGGTGATGGTCGTCGGGCTGAACGTGGATACTTCGGAGAGCAATCACGCGCGAGCGGCGAATATCTACGGTGCGTTGGAAGCACGCATTCGTGCCATTCCCAACGTGCAGTCGATTGCCTACGCGACGCTACCTCCTTTCAGGCAGGCGCCTCCGAGCGAGGTCCGGCTACCGGGGCAGATGAAGGGGCAGGGAAGGCCGGCTGCGGTCGATGTTGTGACGAAGGAGTTCTTCCCGACATTCGGCATACGGCTGGTTGACGGGCGTGTGTTTGGTAGTTCGGACGGGAACGCGAAGGCTGCCGATCCGGTCGCGGTGGTTTCGCAGGCGTTTGCGCGTCAGTTCTGGCCCGCCGTGAATCCGCTGGGCAAGGTGGTCGTAACTCCCGATGAGCGAAGGCTGACAATTGTTGGAGTTGTCGCAGACACGCAAGCGGAGCGTTTCGGAGTCACCGATGGACCGCGGCTCTACACGCTGCGCGATCCTGCTTCGCTGGCCGGCGCGCTTTATGTTCGGTTCAAGGGAAACTCGAAGACCGCGGAGAATGCGGTTAGAAATGCAGTAAGAGCGATCGATCCGACGCAGATGGACATGCCACAGACGATCTGGGAGACGCTGGAAGAGACGGCCCAGGCCCTTCGAACACTGGCACGAATCATCGTCGTGATGGCGGGCATTGCAGTGCTGCTGGCGATCACGGGCGTTTACGGAGTGCTGTCGTTTGCGGTGAATCAGCGTACGCGGGAATTCGGAGTCAAGATGGTGCTGGGGGCCAATCGCAAAACGATCTTCAAGTCTGTGATGAGCCGAGGGGCGCGCCAGATTGCGATCGGGCTGATTGCTGGAGTTGCGCTGGCTGAGCCCGCGGCACTCGCCTTCAGCCGATTGCTGAAAAGGTCGCCTCTGCCGATGCAGAGTTTCGATTGGATGGTATTTGGAATTTCAGCCCTGCTGATTACGGCCATTTCAGTCGCCGCAATGTTCATGCCCGCGCTGCGAGCAACGCAGGTGGATCCAATAAAGGCGCTGCGGACGGAATAGCCACTCGGCACGATTTATCCGTCGGAGAGGGTGAACGTGGACAGCCTTTGCATTTCCGCTTAGGATTTGCTGAACATGTCCAACATCCGCTTCCTGGTTGTCTTGCTCACTGCCCTTGCGATGCCCCTTATATCGGAAGCAAAGGACGCTTCGGAGTACGGGAAGCTGGTTGCAGCCTTGAAATCCGGCGACACGAAAATCGATTATGGGCGGTTGCGCTTGAGCTATGTGGAATCGCCGGAGCGGAAGCAAGCCACCGATACGTCGGCTGAAGAAAAGGCGATGTCGCAAGAGCTGCAGGCAAAAGATTTCGCCGGGGCTCTGAAGCATGCGGAGGCCGTGCTCGACAGTGAGTATGTGAATCTCGATGCGCATTTCGTGGCGTTTATCGCCGACCGTGAACTGGGGAATACGAGTAAGGCGGAGTTTCATCGTACGGTGTTTCGAGGGTTGGTCGATTCGATCCGGAACTCGGGGGATGGGAAGTCGCCAGAAAAGGCGTGGGTGATCATCAGCGTCCATGAGGAGTACGTGGTGCTGCGCGCTATGGGGCTGCGGCCTTCCGGACAGAGCCTGATGGGAAAGAACGGACACATGTACGACGTGATGAAGGCAAAGGGTGAGGACGGGAAAGAAGAGACGTTCTACTTCAACACCGATATTCCGATGAAAAATGAGAAGTTCTAGGCAGGTTCGTTACTGATTAGGGCTGGTTTGTGATTCCGACTGCCGCTGGTACAGAGCCAGATTTGCGCGGAGGGCTGCGGCCAAATCGGTGTTCTGCTGTTTCTCGGCGAGATCAAGGGCCTGTCGAGCGGTGATTGAGGCCTGCGGGTAGTTGCCGGTTTCGGAATACATCGCGGCGAGCATCTGAAGGATTTCTGGTTCGCGGTTGCTGGTGAGATGTGCGGCGGATTCGAGCTGGGGGAGCGCGTCACTGAAGCGAGTGCTGGCGGCGTAGGCGCGGCCCAGGTTGTAATGGCACTCGGCGGAATTTGGAGAAAGCGCGACGGCTTTCCGCAGTTCGGCGATGGCTTCGTCGAGTTTGCCCTGGCGCGCGAGGATGACGCCGTAGATGTTGTGCCCGTCAGAGTTCTTCGGCGCGAGTTCGATTCCCGCGATGAGTTGCGTGATGGCTTCGTCGCGATGGCCGTTGACCTCAAGTAGATGGCCGAGGTTGATGCGCGCCGCGCCGTTGTCGGGATTGAGCTCGATAGCCTTCTCAATGTGCAGCATTGCTTCGTCGAAGCGGCCTGACTCAGCAAGGGCGCTGCCGAGATTATTGTGCGTCTGCGAGCTGTCGTTGTTGATGGAGAGCGCCTTCTGGTATGACGTGATCGCGTCGGCGGTTTTCCCGGTGGCGGCGAGGGCTACGCCCATGTTGTTCCACGGACGCGCATCGGTTGGATCTTTTTCGGCGGCGATTTTCCAGGCGGGGACAGCTTCGGTCCACTTGCGGTCGTCCTGTAGCTGCTGGGCAATGTCGAACTCACGATAGAAGTCGATGGCGGGTGTCTCGATGTGGTCGAGTCCCTCATTGCCGATGTTCGCGAACTCGGGGATATTGACGGCGCGGTTGGAGGCGGTGGCGTTCTCGACGACGATGGGCGGGCTGGCGTGGCCGTTCTCGTCGATGTGGGTAAGGTAGAGGTGCGTGTAGAAGGAAGGAGTCTTTGAGGAGAAAGCCAGCCATTTGCCGTTGGGCGAGAAGGTGTGCCACGAGTTCATGACCGGTAGGTTGGACTCGAGCGGGCGAGCTTCGCCGCCTTCGAAGGGGACGATGAAGAGCTTGCTATCGGGGCGCATGAGAAGCCCGTTCTTGCATTGGACGAAGACAATCCACTTGCCGTCGGGCGAGACCTTGGGAAAGTTGTTGCTCATGTCATTGTTTGAGGCGCCGCGAACGGGCTCGGGGGTGCCCCCTTTGCCTTCGTTGAAGGGGATCTTGTAGAGGTCATAGTGGACTTGTGTCTCGTTGGGGTCGTTGGCGAAGTTGGATTTCTTGTAGTCGGGCGGATATGGGTCGCGTGCGGTGGCGCGGGAGTAGATAAGGTATTTGCCGTCGGGGCTCCAGAAAGCGGATGTCTGAACGTAGTTGGGATCGTCGGCGCCGGG
>DATJEO010000134.1:0-4533 GCA_035496515.1 Occallatibacter sp. | reverse complement strand
CTAGTGAGCTGTCTCAGTCATTATGTAACCTACCGACCAGCGTGGGCGCCTGGATGTTGTGCCACGCTATGAGTTGCTGCAACTGAATGAGAGCCAGCGCGAAGAGTTGACCAGATGGGCTCATTCGCGCACCTTGCCAGCAGGGGATGTGTTTCGCGCAAAGCTGATCCTTTCGCTTGCGGACGGCATGACTTACGAGCAGGTCGTGAGCGCGCTCGGCACGACAAAGCCTACGATCGCACGGTGGAAAGCCCGTTTTGAGCAGGCGGGCATTGCCGGCTTGGAACCACGGCACAAGGGGAGTCAGCCGCGGTCGGCAACGCCGGCCGTGCAAGCGCGGGTAATCCGCCGGGTTCAGCAGAGGCCGCCAGACGGCAGCACTCACTGGTCGTGCCGAAAACTTGCGGCAGACCTGAAGATGAGTCATGCGACGGTGCAGCGGATTCTGGCGCAGGCCAAACTACGGCCGCACCGACTCGAACGCTACATGGCCAGCAACGATCCAGAGTTCGAACGGAAGGCAGCGGACATCATCGGCTTGTACTTGAATCCGCCGCAGCATGCTGCCGTTTTCTGTGTGGACGAGAAAACCGCTGTTCAGGCGCTCGACAGGTTGGATCCTGTGCTGCCGCTTTCGCCGGGTCGGGCCGAACGGCATGGCTTCGAATACTATCGCCACGGCACGCTCTCCCTGTATGCCGCTCTGGACGTGAAGACAGGTCGCGTCGACGGCAAGACCACCCGACGTCACACCAGCACCGACTTCATCGGTTTCCTCGCCAATCTGGTCGCAAAGACCCGCTGGGCCAAAGAGATTCACATCGTGCTGGATAATCTGTCGGCTCACAAAACACAGGCCGTCCAAGAGTTTCTGGAGCGGAATCCCAAGGTTCGGTTCCACTTCACGCCCACGTACTCGTCATGGCTCAACCAGGTCGAACTCTGGTTCGCCAAGATCCAGCGTGACGTCATCGATCGAGGCGTATTCACCTCCGTCGCTGATCTGTCGCGGAAGATTAGAAAGTACATCCAAGCCTATGCGAAGGCGGCTAAGCCATTCCGGTGGACATACACCGATCCCAAGCGCCGGATCCAAGTCACGAAATGACTGAGACAGCTCACTAGTGCCATCGAAATCACGACAGACACTGACACCAGCGATGCGATACCGGTGCGTAAGCTGAGCGCCGGGTTCTCATTGCTGACGATGAAAATGACATAGAGCGCAAAAGCAACGTTAGGTACCCGGAGAGTCATCATCGCGACCAGGACGACTACCGTCGCGAAGACGATCTGCAGCGACCTCTCGACGCGGCCTGGCCTCGCCTGAAGATCCTCGCGCAAATCCATCAACCAGGACTCTGGCGGCAATGGTTCACCTCACAATTGTTAGCGCCGTTGCGCCGATTCTAAATAGTGTGGGATCGGGATTCTGTATCAGAATACGAACGGGAAAGCGCGTCGAGAGGTGGACCCAGTTCAGTGTTCTTTCGATATTCGGCAATCCGTCAGAGACTTTTCCGTCCTCCGGGAACACGCCATAGCCCACGCTCTGAACAACCCCGTCGAACTTCCGATCGGGGTGGCCCATTAGATAGACATCGACTTTTGAACCCACGTGGATGTTCCGAATTTTACCTTCGCGGTAATTGGCGATGACCCACCATGTTCTCGCGTCGATCAGCGTAAACATCGGTGATCCGGCATGCGCGTACGCTCCTTCCGAGATGTTCAGATTCGTTACGTAGGCATCGAAGGGCGCCACCACGCGGCTTCTTTCGAGATCCAGCCGAGCGCGTTGCACCTTCGCCGCTACTCCGGGCCGCTGCGACTCGAGAATGTCCAGAGTGTCTACGACATGCATCGCCTGGCCGACCTTGGCTTTAGATTCGAGGGATTGGTCTCGCGCCTGATCAAGTTTCAATTCCGCTTGCGCCTGCTGCGATCGCGCCTCGGTGAACTCACCCAGCGGGTCTGCTACGGCATCGAGCTCGATCCCAAGTACGTCGATGTTGTCGTGCAGCGCTGGCAGCAAATCAGCGGCAAGGACGCTGTTCTGGACGGGGACGGCAGGACATTCTCCCAGATCGGCGAGGAACGAAAAGGAACAGCGGGATGACTGGCGCGTTGCCGGCACGAAATCGCGGAAATCGAAGCGCAAATCCGGGCTGGGCATCCAGACTTGGAAGGCCTGTGCCTGGCACTCGCGGACTGGTCAGGGGAGTTGCGGCTGATCCGACGGAAATCGGGCGTGGAAACCTCGGCTCCTTTGGTGTGGCCACGATAGCCACGTTTTCGCCCGTGCTGGCCCACGTTCCGCTCAGTGGAGGCACCTGGCCTTCTTGTCCGGCCCACGGAAAGAATAGCCCACAGCGCAAAAGAGCCCGCCGCGGCCGAAGCCGGGCGGGTGAACTGAGGGAATGGGAACTAATTCGGGAGACCGTAGCTGCGCTCGCCGTCCTCGCCCTTCGCGGAGGTGACCGTCAAGCCCATCTTCTTGCCGAGCGTCCCGCTGATGAACCCGCGCACGCTGTGAGCCTGCCAGCCCGTGGCCTTCATGATCTCGGCCAGAGTGGCGCCATCCGGCCCCTTCAGCAGGTCCAGGACCTTGGCAGTCTTGCTGCCCCCCCGGACTCCGGCTTTCTCGTCCGCCTTGGGAGCCTTCGGCGCTTTGGGGGCGTTAGCTGCCTTCCGAGCTTTGGGCTCCTTCTTGGCGCGACTGGCCTTCTTCCCCGACTTGCCCTTGCCGGATGCGCCTGTGGCGCCCTGTTTCGCAGCACGAGGCTTCGTGGCCGGTTTCGGCTCGGCGACTGCTACGCCTCCCATCGTGGTTTCCTGTTCGGTGCTCATCGTTTGATCTCCTGCTGCGGTGATTACCGCGGTCATGACATGGATCACTCTGCTGACGAACAGAAGCAAGGCAATTCTGCGGAAATCTGGAGACGGAAGCTGGTGACCAGAACGGGGCAGGCTCCGGCAGGTCGGATATGAAAGGGCATGGCAGCAAATTCGGACGCAAGATGGAGGGAGCGGTTGCCGCGCTGCTGACGCAGCGCAATATTGAGGAGGCCGCTCAATCCGCAGGCGTCTCCATCAAAACTTTGCTGCGGTGGATGAAAGAGCCCGAATTTCTGAGAGCATACCGGGAGGGTAGGCGCGCCGCATACACTCAGGCAGTCTCCCGGCTCCAACAGGGGGCTTCGGCGGCGGCGACAATCCTGCTCAAGGTGATGCTCGACCAAAACACGCCGGCGTCAATTCGCGTCCGCGCCGCTGAGTGTGTCATGAACCAATCCTCGAGGGCAATCGAGATCGAGGACGTGGAGTCGCGCGTTGCCGAACTGGAGAGGATTGCGGCGGCACAACAAGAAAAACAGAATTGAGGTCTGAAGCTGATGGCAAGGCAAACGATAATGCGCTCCTTACGATCGAGACTTCAGAAATTGGAGGGTGCATTGAAGCCCGACGAGGAAATCAGTCTACGAATTGGTCTTCTCCACCAACTCCCAGCGGACTATATCGGAGAGAAACACGTGGTTATAGTGCGGTACGGAGAAGTCCAAGGCGGTCGACAGGACTGCAGCTTCGAGGAACGCCCGGGCCCAGTGGCGCCGGGACCTCCTGATCCAGTGCCGCGACTCTGCCTTACGGAGACCCAGCTCAGGATAATCGGGGACCCCGTCGAGCAGTGATACAACACTGCTTGGAGGCGGGCCGGAGATAGTTTCCAATATCTCCAACTAACACTTGGCAAGTCGATTATTTTCGAAGAAAGGGAAGAAAATGGAAGAAATCGATGGGGTAAGAATCAATACTGAAGACAGCGATCTAATCAGAAGATGCCTCACGCTAGTCCGCCGCATCGCAGCACGTGGTGCTTGTTCTCCAAACCTCCTGCATGTCGCTGACACCCTAGCGGAACTGCGGATAGCCCTTGTTGACCCGAAACGCGAGGAACACCCGTTCCACGCGAGTGGTGATGAACTTGATAAAATCCATCATGAACTGGACTTTATCGACTCGACTTCCGAGGAGTTCACGGCGTTCCAGGTGTTGAGGTATGCAGTGCGGGCTACGTGGAACTGATGCGAGAGACGACCAGAACTTCGCCCGCCAATGTGCCGGCGTCTCCATTGGCTGAGCCCGTCCGCAAAATTTCGAAGCGGCCGCGGCCGAAAACTTGGCGAGAGCGGCCGCCCGTATGCAGTCCCAGGCATAGCTCACGATATTCACAATAAAGCTCGCCGAACGAATCGTCGGACAGCGATGAAAAGGCGAGGCTCGAGTCTGCGCGGAGCCTTGCTTTAGCGCGGCCACTGAGTGATTAATGTCGTCAATGGCAGCAACGAATGGGAAGGAAGAATGCGAGAAGAACCCGGAGTCCTGGTTCTATCTCAGCTTCGCCAATGACACTGGTTTTCTGGGCGGAGCCATCGTTCATGCTCACGGACCTGCCAGCGCAATCCAGCGCGCCGCCGGGATCGGGATCCACTTCGCGGATGCCGGCGTCGAGTGCACGCCGGTCACCGATGA
>DATJEO010000133.1:0-19783 GCA_035496515.1 Occallatibacter sp. | reverse complement strand
CGCCGGTGCTGGATATTGCGTTCAGGGATGCAGGTAAGGGGAAGATTGAACCGGCGTCGATGCATGGGACAGGCGGCGTGGTTGTTGCGGCATCGACGCAGCGCGGCAATGGACCGGCTGCGCCAGAAAAGCTAACGGCGGATGATGTGACGGGAGAGTTTGGGCAACACGGAATTTTGAGTGCGTTCACCGGGCATGGGAATACTACGATTACGCAGATGACGCCGGCTGGTGTGCAGCAGTCGACGAGCGGCGATACGGTAATTGCGCATCTCGGGCAGGTACAAGCGATAAACGGAAAGAATTCCTCACAAAGCGGGTTGCAGATCAGTTCGGCGACAGTGGATGGGCATGTTGTTCTCACTCAGCAGCCTGCTGCCAAGAAAGGCGTGGCACAGGCAGCTGTGAAAGCGACCGCCGGCCATGCAGACTATGGTGAGGGAGGGCCGTGGCTGCACCTGACGGGGAATCCACGAGTGAGTGACGGCGGGCTGGAGCTCGCAGGAGACAAGCTGGATGTGTCGCAGGAAACTGGCGATGCGATGGCACGAGGCAACGTGAAGGGTACCTGGAATGGAGATGCAAAGCGCGCCACCAGCAGCGGGTCAACTGCAGGTTTCGGAGCGCAAGGGCCGGTGCACGTGGTGGCAGAGGAAGCGGAGCTCAAGCGGTCGAGCGGGGCGGCAACGTTCAAAGGGAGCGTGCGGCTGTGGCAGGAGGGGAATTCGATTGCCGCACCGGTGATTGTGCTGGACCGGACGAAGCAGACGCTAACCGCGCAGACTTCGAGCGCGAAGACGCCGGTGCGGGTGGTGCTGGTGAGCGCGATGGCTGTGATTCCAGGTGAACAGACAAAGCCGAAGCAAACGGAGTCCTCAGTGATCACGGTGAGTGGGGGCGATCTGAAGTATTCGGGCGCGGAACGCAAGGCCGTGATGAAGGCGGGTGCCACGGGAAGTGTGGTGGCAAATACGGCGGACGCAAAGACGACATCGAAGGAGCTTGAACTGGTGTTGCTGCCTGCAGGGAATCGTGCTCGGAACGGTGGTGCGACAGGCCAGGTAGATCGCATGACATCGCGGGGGCATGTGGAGGTTTCATCGGCGGGGCGGCGCGGGATTGGCGAGCAACTCGTTTATTCAAACGACACGGGTGATTTTGTGCTCACGGGGACGGCGGTGGCGCCACCGCAGTTGATCGATCCGGCGCACGGGACCGTGACGGGGCAGGCTTTGATTTTCAATAGTCGCAATGATAGCGTCAGAGTCGACGGCGAAGGGCTGAAGACGATGACAACGACAAAGGCGCCGAAGTAGTGGAACAAGGGGCCACCGGTACGACGGGCCCGAGAGTTCGATGGACACACTGATCGCTGAGGGAATCGGCAAGACATATAAGGGACGCCAGGTTGTACGTGGGGTCACGCTGAAGATTTCGCGCGGAGAGGTCGTTGGGCTCCTCGGGCCGAATGGCGCGGGCAAGACGACGAGCTTCTACATGATTGTCGGGCTGGTGCCGCCGGAGACCGGCCGAATCATGGTAGACCAGAACGACATTACCCATCTGCCGATGTATCTGCGGGCGCGGAACTTTGGCATCAGCTACTTGCCGCAGGAGCCGTCGGTTTTTCGCAAACTGACGGTGGAGGAGAATATCCTGGCGGTGCTGGAGGCGCAGCCGCTGGACACGCGGGAGCGGAAAGCCCGCGCGGAGAGGCTGATTGCGCAGTTGAACCTGGGACACATTAGGGGCACAAAGGGATACGCGTTGTCGGGTGGTGAGCGGCGGAGGGTGGAAATTGCGCGGTCGCTGTGCATTCAACCAAATTTCATTTTGCTGGATGAGCCGTTCAGCGGGATTGACCCGATTGCGGTGGCGGAGTTGCAGAAGATCATTTTTGATTTGAAGTCGGCGGGCATCGGGATTCTTATTACGGATCACAATGTTCGGGAGACGCTGAGCGTGACGGATCGCGCGTACATCATCTCGGAGGGGCTGATCTTCAGGGCGGGGACGCCGCACGAACTGGGGAATGATGTTGAGGTGCGAAGGATCTATCTGGGGGAGGGGTTCTCGCTGAATTGAGGCAGCTAGTAGCTCGTAGCCGGTAGCCTGTAGTGGACGATGCGGTTCGCCCCTCGATGGGCATATCCCGCCTCATTTAGCAGAAGGCGGAATGGAGGTCCACAGGATGGCTCTGTCTGGAAGCGAAATATGCAGTATTCCAACGTATTTCTAATTAGAAGGGCAGTTTAGGACCATTTTGTAATAAAGCGGCTAAACACGCTTGGCGAGTGCAGGGAACCTGCTACCCGATTACACTAGTGGGTAGTCCTACAGGGAATCGAGCTGGTCGTATGGCGCTGTTGCAACCCAAACTGAATCTGAAGGTGGCGCAACGCCAGGTCCTTACGCCGGGCCTGATGCAGATGGTGAGCGTACTTGCGCTCAACAAGCTCGAGCTGAAGGAGATGATCGATGCCGAGATGGTGGAGAACCCCGTCCTGGAAGAGATTGACGAATCGGTTCCGATGCTGGATGAGGTGGCAAGCAGGCAAGAGCAGGATCTGCTTCCGGAGCGTGTGGACGGACAAGCGGACGCGGCGACCGAGCCTAAGGACCCTTTCGCCGAAATTGATTTCGGGTCGTACTTTCAGGAGTACCTTGACCCGGGCTATCGCACCCAGCCGGAATATGAGGACAGCGAGAAGCCGTCGTTCGAGAACTTTCTTTCGCAACCTACTACGCTCACCGATCACCTGGCGTGGCAGCTGGGAGCACTGACGCTGGAGCCGGAACTTGAGATCGCGGCTGACTTTATCATCGGCAATCTGGATGAAGATGGGTATCTGACAATCAATCGCGATGAGCTGATTGAGGCCTTCGCACAGTTTCCGGAAAACAAGGATAAAGACAGAGAGGCGCTTGCTGAACAGATCAGGCGCGGGATCGATCTGGTGCAACATCTTGATCCGGCGGGTGTCGGTGCCGCGGATCTGAAGGATTGCCTGCTGATCCAGATTGCGGCGCAGCAGGTGGAATTGAAGCAGGTCTACGCGAAGCACGAAGATGACGGGGATGATGAGGACATCCCTGAGAATCTGAGAGCCGACGCGGACGCGAAGCTCGAGGAACGGCGGCGGTCGATGGAGGTGGCTGCGCAGATTGTGCAGAACCATCTGCAGTTGCTGCAGAAGCGGGATGTCAAGGACCTGGCGAAGGCGCTGCATGTGAGTCCCGAAGAGGCGCATGCGGGCGTGGAGTTTATTCGCACACTGGAGCCGCGGCCCGGGAGACTGTACAACCGCGAGCAGACGAGGCTGATCGAGCCGGATGTGGTGTTCACGAAGCGCGGCGGTGAGTGGGTGGTCTCGATGAACGAGGAGGACCTGCCTAGTCTCAGACTAAGCGCGCGCTACCGGCGGATGCTGACGTCGCAAGGGACCGAGAAGGAAGTGAAGGAATATGTGAAGGAGCGGTTCCGCTCTGCGATGCAGTTGATGCGCAACATCGCTCAACGGAAGAGCACAATTCTGCGGACGTGCGAGGTGATTGTGCGTCGGCAGCAAGATTTCCTTGATCAGGGGATTGAGGCGCTGCGTCCGATGATGATCAAGGAAGTTGCGGAGGAGATCGGGGTGCATCCTTCGACGGTGAGCCGGGCTGTGGCGAACAAGTATGCGCATACACCGCAGGGCGTGATTGAGCTGCGGTTCTTCTTCTCGGAAGGCGCGAACGGGCCGGAAGGCGCGGACACTCCGCTGCTGCTGCTGAAGCGGAAGGTGCGGAAGCTGATCGACGAGGAAGATGCGAAGAAGCCGCTGACGGATGACCAGATTGCGGCGGAGCTGCAGAGGCAAGGGATTCAGCTGACGCGGCGAACCGTGGCGAAGTATCGCGAGGATATGAATATTCCTTCCACGCACCAGCGGCGCAAACGGGACGAATAGACCGTCAGGTTGCTCGCCGTCGCGGCTGTTTTGTTTCGAATCGGCCGATTCGTATTCTTCTCCGTTCGAATTTCCTGCTTTTTGTTGCAATCGGCTCTCCTGTGGCCGTACCATCTCTTCACTACGTAAGTTGAAGAACCTGCTCGCTTTCCCCCATTTATGTCTGGATCGCATGTGTGCAAGTGGATTCCCAATGCGATGAGGTCAGTTCGTGCCCGTGCTGAAGACAAGCTTTTCTGAAGGCGAGTTGATTGCAGGCAGCTACCGAGTGCTCTCGATTGCGGGCTCCGGGGGCATGGGCGTGGTGTACCGAGCGCGTGACGAGCGGCTCGGCCGGACGGTCGCGCTGAAGTTCCTTCCGATAGATCTGAATGCAAGCGAAAGGGAGAAGGAACGCTTTCTGCGTGAAGCGCGAACGGCGTCGTCGCTTGATCATCCGAACGTTGGAGTCATTCACGGTATCGACGAGACTGAGGACGGACTCACGTTTATCGTGATGGCGTTCTACGATGGCGCTTCGCTGGCGCAGCGAATCGCGAAGGGCCGATTGGGGACGCACGAGGCTATCGGAATCGCGAGGCAAATGGCGCTGGGGCTGGGTGAAGCGCATTCGCACGGTATCATCCATCGCGACGTGAAGCCATCGAACGTGATGCTGACAGCGTCGGGGCTGGTGAAGATCGTTGACTTCGGTTTGGCGAAGGCCATGACAGAAGCGACGGCATCGCAGACAGGCGTGACGGGAACTGTGCGGTACATGTCGCCGGAGCAGGCGATGGAGCGCACGTTGGATCAGCGCTGCGATATCTGGGCGCTGGGAGTTGTGTTCGCAGAGATGCTCACGGGGACTTCGCCGTTTCATGCGGAGAGCCTGACGGCAATGCTGTTCGCGATTCTGAACGACGCGCCCAAGGGACTGGAGGCTGTACATCCGGCGTTGCAGCCTATTCTGTATCGCGCGCTGGCAAAGGATCCGGAGAAGCGGTATGGCTCGTGCCATGAGCTGCTGCGAGAGCTGGATGCGGCAGCTAAGCAGATTCCTGAGGATGTGGCGGGAGAAAATGTCACGCAGAAGGTGCCGCCGTCGATGCTAGGGGGGCGAACAAATGCGCAGACGAAGAGGCTGATTGCGGAAGCTTCGCGAGGCGCGTGGGGCCCAGTGAAGAACGAGAGGTCCCCGATGACCAATTGGCTGCTCGCGGCGCTGATTCTTCTGCTGGCGATTGGATTGGCGTTGGGATTCATAACTCCGCTACGAGAGAAGGTGGTTGCGCTGTTGACGGGCGCGCCGAAAGAGAGGCATGTAGCGGTGCTGCCGTTCGACAATATCGGAAGCAATCCTGAGAACGCCGCGCTGGCGGATGGCTTGATGGAGTCGCTGGCTGGACGGTTGACGAATCTGGATGTGGGGAATCAGGCGCTGTGGATCGTGCCAACGAGCGAGGTGCGGCGGCAACATGTGACGGATCCCGGAGATGCGCTGAAGAGTCTTGGTGCGAATTTTGTGATTAAGGGCGCGGTGGAGCGAGATGGAAACGACATACACCTGACAGTGAATTTGATCGATACGAAGAATATGCGGCAGATGGGATCGGCGATGCTGGAAGATCCGGCCGGGGATTTGTCGACGCTGGAAGATGAGGCGGTGTCTCGCCTGGCGAAGCTAATGAACATCACGGTGACGGCTGACATGCTTCGGAATACAGGCGGAAGGGTGAATCCGGCGGCCTACGAGGGATACCTAACAGCGCTGGGATTGATGCAGCGGTATGACAAGCCGGGCAACCTCGATCAGGCGATCGGCGCACTGGAGAGTGCGGTGAAGGCGGATCCGGGATTTGCACTGGGGTATGCACAGATTGGGGAGGCGTACCGGATCAAGAGCATTGTGGATCAGAATCAGCGGTGGCTAGTGCAGGCGGAGGCGAACGCGAGAAAGGCGGTGCAACTGGATAATCGGATTCCGTCCGTCTACGTGACGCTGGGTCGGATGCACGACACGGCGGGGAAACACGATCTTGCGCTGGAGGAGTTCAAGCATGCTCTGCAATTGGATCCTCGAAATGCGACGGCGATGGCCGGGATGGGGCGGGCATACGAATTGGCGGGTCGAGCGGACGATGCGGAGGCGTCATTCCGCAAAGCGGCGGACTTGCAGCCGAACGACTGGGATGCGCACAACAATTTGGCCATGTTCTACGACCGTCTGGAAAAGTATCCCGAGTCGATTGCGGAATTCAAGAGAGCGTTGGAACTCGCGCCGGATAACGCGCAGGTGTTGTTCAATCTCGGCGCTACTTATGTCGATTCCGGTGATCCGAAAAATTTCGGGGATGCCGAAAATGCACTGAAGAGATCGATCGCAATCAATCCGAGTTTCCCGGCTTATGCGAACCTGGGTGCGTTATATGACAGGCAGGGCAAGTATCAACAGGCTTCTGAGATGACGCAGAAGGCTCTTGAGATGAACAGCGAAAGCTACATCGTATGGGCGAACCTTCGGATTGACTACGAATGGCTGAAGGAACCGGAGAAGGCAGCCGCTGCGCGTAAGCGAGAGCTGAGCCTGCTGGAGCAAGCCGTGGAGCTGCATCCGCGAGATGCCTCAGCATTCGCAAGGCTGGCAGATGTGTATGCTCTCGAGCATGAGCGCGAGAAAGCACTCGCGAACTTGAGGACTGCGCTGGCGCTGGCACCTGACAGTGCTGAGATTCTGCAAATCGCCGTAGACGTTTGTGAGAACATCGGAGACCGGAAGCAGGCCATTTCGTACGCCACCAAGGCGTTTCAGAAAGGGCTTACGAAGGAGCAGTTCGCGGATGATCCGGAGCTGCAGGGCCTTCTCAGCGATCCGGCCATCAAGGTTTTGCTGAAGTGATCTTTTGTGAGCCCACGCGCATTGAAGGCGTGGAAACATCAACTTCTGTTCAACTTCCCTGAAAGGACTGCGAGAATGGCAAGCTACGAAATTACGATCCCAGGCAATCCCGGCGTGGAGATGCAGGTAGGCGACAGTCTGACGATCAACTACCGCACGCCCGAGAAGTTCTGTATCAGCTCTGGAAATGCGAATGCGTTCAATCCTCCGCTCCCCGTCGGAGTTGCAGGAAGCCCGAGCAGCCCATATACAGGCACCGCGATCTCTACTACGACCATTCACTATTCTTCTGTGGGAAGCGGTCAGAACTGTGGCGCTCCGAACCCAAGAAATGTAGGGCCGGGAACAATTAAAGTGGGGACAGGCAGGTAAACGAGCCTTTTCAACTGAAGCCCCGATCTGCGTGATCGGGGCTTGCTGCGTGCGAGTTATTTGCTCTTCTTGATGAGGGCGTCGACGGCGAAGCCTCCGTTAGGATCGCGGGTGGCGCTAACGGCCACGCTGGGCGTGACCTGATACTGGCCCTGGATGGTCTGGCCCTGGGTTGTGGTGACGTTGCTGGAGAAGGTGATGAAGAGATTTCCGGTGACGCGCTGCTGGATGGTGATGTTGGCGCCGGCGTTCTGACCGCTGCCGTTGGCCAGAACTGGATTGACTGAAAGCTGTGAGATTCCGGCGACCTTGGAGATTCGGCTGGTGACCTGGCTGGATACCTGATTGGCTACGAGTGTTTCCGCGGCCTGGTTTGCGGGCGTGGCGTCCATTGCGCTGGCTTCGGTTGTTTGTCCAAATGCGAGGAGGTGGATGATGTCGGCCTGCGGCAGCGCGGGGTTGGCGGTGTATTGGGTGCGGAGCTGATCGACGGGGCCTTCGAAACGGAGGCTGATTTCGTACTGCTTGATGGTGGTGGTGACGGTGAGATTGACGACGGGCTGCGTCATTGTTGGGTTGACAAACTGGATGGTTCCACCGGTGAGGAGATAGCGGTTGCCGTTGAGGATGATGTCGCCACCGCTGAGGTTGACGCGGCCGAGGATGACGGGTTCGGCAGCGGTGCCGCGGACCTGGAGGTTGGCAGTGCCGCCGACGCTGAGAGTGCGGCTGACGAGATTGACGGCGTTGGATGAGTGGACCGAAAGATTAAGGCCGAGATTCTGAGCGAAGCCCTTCGTCGGCGGAGCTTCGACACCGTTGGAGAACTGACCGATGAAGTTGGAGAGATCGAATCCCGGAGTGAACGAGACGTTCGCGAGATTGATTGTGCCGCCGAGGAGCGCAGCGTCGGTGGTTCCGGTCAGTCGAAGATTGGCACCTATGGACTCGCGCATTCCCTGGGGGTAGAGCAGGCGGATGCCGCGCGCGCTTAGACCCATGTCGAACTGAATAGAGGGACGTAGCGCGACTCCGCCCTGTGCGGCGAGCGTGCCGCCCCCGACCTGTCCCTGGAAGCTGGTGATATTGAGGCGATCTTTTGTAAGAGCGAGCGTGCCGTTGGCATTTTGAAGACCGACGGGTAGGTCAGGAGAGGCGAAGGAGGCGTTGACGATGTCGATGGTGCCTTCGACGCCCGGGGCGTGCGTGGCGCCGTAAGAGTTGACGTTGAACTTGATCTGACCCCCGGTGCGGAGATCAGGATCGAAGAGCTGCGCGATGTGGAGATCGAGCGAGCCGAGAAGCAATACGGACATGGGCGCGTTGCCCGTGGTGGGGACGTGGCCCTGGAATTGAATGTCGGTGCCTGTGCCTTTGATTGCGGAGCGCTGCACGTCTACGATTCCGTCTTTGTAATCGACCTTGATGGGCGCTGTCGCGGCGAGTTGGATGTCGCTGCCGTAGGCGAGCTTGAGAACGGGGATGGTTGCGTGAGCTTCGAGGAGCTTTTTGTTCTTAAGCGGGCCGTGAAGGGTGGCGTGAAGTTCGGTCTGGCCAGAGAAGTTGCCCGCCTGGTCGGGTGCGTAGACGGCGAGTATGGGCGCGAGAGGAATGCCCTGGGTGTCGAATGTGGCGTCAGCAGGATAGTCGCCGGTGAGAACGATTTTTGCGTTGGCTTTGATTGCGGTGTTTACGGCTGACGAAGTGAGCTGGGCGATGGCGAGATGGTTGGCGACGTTGGCATGAAGACGAATGTCGGAGATGGTCTGCTTCTGAACGGTGAGGGTGGGGATCTCGATGGTGGCGTCGAGGCCGGGGTTGTCGAAGGTGCCCTGGCCTTTCGCGCGGATTGCGACGACCCCGGTGGGTTTCGCGCTGGAGGATTGGAGCTGTTGAATCTTGTCGAGGTGAATGCCGGATGAGGTGAGCTCAGCGGTGTAGGTTTTGCGATTGGGGCTGACGGTTACTTTGCCGTTGATGTTGCCGGCGGCAGCCGCAAGGTCGAGATTGGCGTGGGCTTCGTCACCGCTGCCGTCAAAGGTGATCTTCGCAGTGTTGAGAGGTTCGCCGTAGGCTGCGGCCTTGGCCAGTGTTACGTTGCCGTTCCCGATGGGGTTCTGCACGCTGCCGTGCATGTTGACGTTGGCGGCTAGTGTTCCGGTGATGGGCGCCTGCTGACCGGCGATTTTAGCGAGTTCGCTGATGTCGAGTTGCGAGGCGTTGAGCTGGACTTGTACGGGGCTGGTTTTCTCGAATGACCACTTGCGCAGTTGAGCGCTGGCATTGAGGGCGATGTGACCTTGTGATGCGGGAACGAGTTCAGCATTCTGTAAGCCGACGCGCGAAGGGCTGGCATCGACGTTGGTGCGGATGAGCTTCCAAGTCGAGCCATGGACTTGGAGATTGTTTGCTTCGAGTTGACCGGTGAGGTGCGGTGCGGAGGTCGATCCGCGGACTACGCCGTTGAAGGTTGCGGTGCCGGCGAGTCCGAGCGGCTGCGGAGCGGGCTGGCCGGCAGTGGGCGTGCGGAAGAGATCGGCGATGGTCTCGAGTTCGCGAAGGTCTTTGGCCTGGAGTTGAATTTTCAGGCTGGAGTTTTTGCTGACGGTGCCGTTGAGGTCGATGCTGGTTTGAGGGGTGCGGAAGAAGCTGCGGGTTACGGCGAGCTGCTGGTTGGCGCCGTTGTAGGTGGCGTGGAGAGCGCCGTTCACGGTTACCGGGTTGGGATTCGGGGTTGTAGCTGGGGCCGCTGAAGCGTTGACGATTTGAGCCTGTTGCGAATTGGATACATTTGCGTTGACGGTGGCATCGGCTTTTGCCACGAGGTCGTTGATGGTCTTACCCCAGGAGGCGTTGGCGGTGCCGTTGAGAGATCCGGCCACTTCGACGGGTCCGGTGGATGCGGACTTTCCGGTTATGCGCTTTGCCTGGGCGAGGGAGATGTTGCGGATTGCAGCGCTGAAGTTGTTCCGCGCGGAATCGGTCCCGATACTCTTCATGGTGCCCTGAGCGGTGATTTCGCCGCCGAGGAGGCTGGCGCGGAAATCGCGCAGGGTAGCGTCGCCATTCGCGAGGGAATAGTGAGCGGCGATGTTGGATACTTCGGCGCGCACGGTTGGAGTTTTGGCTACGAGCTGTTGGCTGCGAAGGTCCCCGTTCACGACGAGCAATTGGAGCAGGGGGCGATTGGGGGAGGACTGAAATTGCGCCGTTCCGGAGACGACGACGAGTCCGGCAGGGATGGATGGGTTGTGGAGGAAATTGGCGAAGGTCTGGCCGTCGACAGTGGCGTTATATTGCGCCTGTAAGTAGGGATTGCCGTAGTTGCTGAGAGTGGCGATGAGAGCGACGTTCGAATCCCCCATGGCGATTTTGGCGGAGGAGAGGTGGGCGGTGTTGGGATCGGCGTCGAACTGGACGTGGAGGGTGTGCGCCGGGGCCTGGCTGCCGGCGTAGTTGAGCTGTCCGTTCGAGTAACTGAGAGTGCCGGAGTAGCGTTTGGGGCCGGGATCGAAGGTGGCGTTGAACTGGAGGTCGTTCAGGTCAGCGGTGATGGCGCTGGGCTGGCTGTTGTAGAGGACGACTCCGTTAGTGAGGACGGCGTGGCGGATGCCGAGGTCGAAGATGGAGGTGTTTCTATTGGAGTTGCTCTTCTTGAGGGTGGGGAGATTGGAGACGCCATTTTTGTCGACGTAGATCTGCACTACGGGGTTGTCGATGCGGATGCTATCGAAGTACCACTTGGCTCCGACGACCGAAACGACGCGAACACCCGCCTGTGCGTGCTGTACCTGAAGGAGAGGGGGATTGGTGTGGGGGCTGGCTCCGTCTACCTTGAGGCCGTAAAGGTCGACGCTCAGATTGGAGAGATTGAGCTTGAAGTTCTGGAGGTGAACACCGGTGTTGAGCGCTTTGGTGGCCTGGTCCTGTATCTGGCCAAGGAGGTACGCGTGGCCGTGCGAGCTGTTGAGCAGGAACATCGCGATGATGAAGCCGAAGATGATGGGGAAGACGATGACTGCACCAATGAACTTCGCGATGGAGAGAAGGCGATGATGAGTGGGGTGTGCAGGCCGTTGTTCGTTGTCGGATGGATGATGAAGGAGAGCCACGGGAATACTCCTAGAATGCCTGGCCGATGCTGATGAAGTATTGCGTCGATTTCACGCCGGGAACGGGATTGAGGTTATGTCCGAGATCGACTCGGATGGGCCCGACCGGCGTGGAATAGCGCAGGCCGATGCCTACGTTGTTGGAGTAGAGCGATGTGAAGTCGTGAAATCCGATGTTGGGGAATACATTTCCGCCGTCGTAGAAAGGAACGATGCTGAGGCCTTTCTTGATGGGCAGGGGGATGCGAGCCTCGGCATTGATGATGAGTTGCTCGTTGCCGCCACGGGGAACGTTGATCTGCGGGCAATTGGGGGCGGTCTCGTTTGAACTACAGACGAAAATGTTTCGCTGAGGGCCGGCGCCATCGAGGGGAAAACCGCGAAGGGAATCTCCACCACCGGTGAAAAAGCGTTCGCTGAGCGGGACGCGGCTATCAGAAAAGGGCTGAGCGAGGCCGACGCGTATGCTTCCGGCCCAGACGATGTCGTGAACCTTCTGACGATAAATCGCAGCCTGGGTGGTGAGCTTGGCGAAGTTGACGCTGGAACCGAGCTTGGTGGAGTTGAGATCGACTTCGATGGAATTGAGGACGCCTTTGTGTGCGTCGAGAACGTTGTCGCGTGAATCGCGAGTGAGATTTGCGCCGAAGCCGGAGAGACGGACGTTCCGATCTTCGACGGGAACGAGGTCCGGGATTTCGATACGAGTGAGGTTGGTTTTGCTGAAGCTGTAGCGAACGAAGAAGAGGTTGTGTTTTGCGCCGTCGATGAACCGCTGGACCTGCCAGCTGCCAACTTCCTGCTGAGAAGAGAAGATTGGGTTCTGCTCGTTGCGCTCGCCAGTGAAAGAAAAAGTCGATTTCCAGGATGTCCAGCGGAAGTTGGGATTGATGTAGAAGAGGCCGAGGCGTTGATCGAGGCGGCCGGCGAAGGCGGTGAAGGTGAGAGTTTCGCCTTTGCCGCGAAAGTTGTTTCTTGTGTACTGGAAGGAACCGCGAGGGCCGTAAAAGGTGTTCTGGCTGGTCTTGAAATTTGACGGGAGGCCGACAGGGGGGAGACTCGGGACAGCGGCAGTCCCGGAGGGTATGCTGCCACCGCGATTGATGAGTTCGAAACCGAAGCCGTATGTGAAGTCGTTGCGTTTCGCTTCATGAACCTTAACGAGCACGTCTTCGCTGGTCTGAGTAGTGATCTGGCGTTTGGGATCGACTTCTGCCCAATCGAAGACTCCAGTGTGATCGTAGAGACTGCTGCCGGCGGTAAGGAGGTTTGTTTCAGTGAGAGGCTGATCGGGCCTGAGGACATTCACGTCCTGATCGATGAGACGCTGGCGTGTGTAGTTGCGGCCGAGGGTTAGGACTTCTCCGGTGAAGACGCGAGGGCCTTCGTAGATGTGATAAATGACGTTGATGTGATGGGGATCGTTTTTGGAGGCTTGTGCGGCAGTCTCGCGGAAGCTGGCGGTGAGGTAGCCGGCCTTGAAGTAGTTGGCCATGATGCCCGCGCGATCGGACTGAACCTTGGCCTGGGAATAGGGCTGGCCTTCTGCGAGCTTGAGACCTTTGGGAGCGAACTGCGCTTCCGGAAATGTGTTGGCGCCCTGGATGGCCAGGGAGCTTACGATGTCACGCGGACCTTCTGTGACGTGGAAGGTGACTTCGATATCGCCGCCATGGTTGATGACGTTGGACGTGACTTGAACGCTGCTGAAGCCTTGGGATTGATATACGCCCTTGAGGTTTTTGATGCTGGCGCGAACGAGCTGATCGCTGAACTGGCCGTGGGAGAGGAAGTGTTTTTTCTGGACGGCAATGTGCGGAGTGAGGTCGTCGGCTTTGAGTTGCTGCTCGCCGGTGAGGTGCACGTCGGTGACGCTGTGTTTTTTGCCTTTCGCAACGCGATAGAGGACTGTGCGGAGCTGATCGTCGCCGGTAATCTCAGAGGAGACTTTGATATCGAAGTAGCCCTTCTTCTGGTAATAAGAGCTGAGGGCCTGCTCTCCTTCCTGAACGGTTTCGGGATCAACTCCTACGCCCTGGTAAACGGGGAGGAGTGTCTTCTTTGTCCAGGGCCAGAGGTGTGCGCCCTGGATCTGGACCTTGGTTTTGGTTCCCGGAGCTGCGTTGAATTGAATGTCGGCGCGGTTTGTGTCGGCATGGAATTCAGCGCCCGAAAGCTTGACCTGGGCGGAGAGGAAGCCCTTCTTCTGGAGATGTGACTCGAGACGGGTGGTGGCTTTATTCAGCGTTGTTCGCTTGTAGGTTTTGCCACGGCGAACGGCGGCCCCGCGAAAACGCGCAAGGGTGCCGGTGACCTGGTCGTGCAGTTCTTTCTGTTGCGCCGGACCGACACCGGTGATGTTTACGTCACCAAACTTGGCTTTCTTGCCGAGGTCGGAACGGAAGACTACGTTAACGATGCCGTGTTTCGCGTCAATCTGAAGGCTGGTGGTGACGTTGGCTTTGAAGTAGCCCTCCTGGCGAAAGAAGCGGAGGAGACGCTGGCGATCCTGTTCGATCGTGGCGGCGTCGTAGGGAGCCTGAGAGGTGTAGTTTGAGACCTGGATGAGACGAGAGTAGGCGAAACGCTCGGCGCCGGGGAACTGGAAGATGCCGTAGTAGACGGCCGGGTCGAGAATGAACAGGACGCGAAGTCCGTTCGACAAGGGCTCGACCTGAACGCGGACGTTCTGGAACTGGCCAGTCGACTTGAGAGCGGCTGCCGTGGCGTTGACCTTCTCGCGAGCGAAGGGCTGGCCCTCTTTTTGAGCAAACTTCTTCCCGAAGTCGGAGGTCTTGAGGTCGGGGCGGCCAGCAATCTCGACGGAAGTGACCGCCTGTCCTTCATAAGACGAAAGGATCTGTTCAGCAGGCGGAGTATTCGAGTCCTGTGGGGTCTTTTTGGCCTCGGCGGACTGCGTAGAGGGGGCTTGTGCGAGTGCGGAGGGCACTCGCGAGGCGATACGGCTGAGAAGTAAAAGGCAGAGCAAAGCAGCAATCCGAATGAGGGAAGGGAAAGAATTCCGTGCACTACCGGCTGAACACACCATCGGGGGTTTGGATGCACGCGCTTTGTAGGTGTTTGCTCAGTGAAAGACGGGGATTGGACGGGCTAGCCAGAGTAAAGCGGGCTCGAACGGGTACTCAGGATGAGGCATCAAAACTGATGTAGGGGCAGGTAGATATCGATGGGCTCAGCTGAACAAGTCCCGGGTGCGGTACCCAACCTGAATAAGACGCTGCCGCGGCATGAGCGGCGGGTCTGGGAGACAGTTTTCCGGTCGCCGCTCATGTCATTCTGGGACCTGAAAGATATTCCCTATAACAGAGTAGTTAAGCGAGTTTGGCGAGGGCTTTTTGAAGACCGGGTATTTGGGTGGGCGGCTGAACTGGGGTTTTATTTCCTGTTTGCGTTGTTTCCGACGCTGATCTGCGCCAGCTCGATTCTCGGGCTCGTGGCGCGGTCGGCACATCAATTCTATGGGCAGCTCCTGGGGCATCTGGCGATCGTCATTCCGACGTCCGCCATGGGAGCGGTGCTGAAGACGTTCAACGAGACCACTGCGGCGGCGACGTCGGGCAAGGTGACGTTCGGGCTGATTGCGGCGATCTGGTCTGCTTCGGTGGGGGTCTCGGCAATCCAGGAGACTCTGAATGCGGTGTACAAAATCGAAGACAGGCGTTCGTACATTATTGCGCGGCTTCAGGCGATTGGATTGACCATCCTGCTGATCGTGATGGTGTCGGCTGGCTTGGGCTCGATGCTGGCGGGCGACTACTTCGCAAACCTGATTGGGGTTCAAGTGCATGACACAATTTTGCGTGTCGCAGGAATTGCGGCCCTGCGGCTGGTGAGCTGGATCGTGGCGGGCGTTCTGCTTGCTCTGACGTTTGCGGTGCTCTACTACTGGGCGCCGGACTGCGACATGCGGTGGCACTGGATTACGCCGGGCGCGGTGATTGGAATTGTGGGGTGGATGCTAGCGTCCCTCGGTTTTCGGCTCTACCTGCACTATTTCAACACATACAGCTTGACGTATGGATCGCTTGGGGCGGTGGTGATTCTGCTGATGTGGTTCTACATCACGGGGCTGATGCTGCTATTTGGAGCAGAGGTGAACAGCAAGATCGAGGCGGCCGCAGCGGAGCGGAGCCTTGAACTGCACGATAGCGGCTCAGTTGGAGTGCACGCGCAGGCTGTTTCAGCGTCCCGGAGCTGAGGATCGCTTTTCAACCGGAAATCGTACAATCTCTGCACGGTCGGATTGCGGCGTTTCGCGCAGTGAGGCGGAATGCGGTAGAATCCGAGGTTCTCGGGCGGGGTTTTAAATACCTGAGAAGGAAGAGCGGAGGCTGACGATGGAAGTGGAGTTCACCGCGAGACAAGTTAGCGTTCCGAAGGGAGTGCGTTCTCAAGCCGAAGAGGGTTTGGAACGGATTGCCCGCATTCTGGGCAGAGGAGCGCGCGCGAGCGTGGTATTTCGCGCGCAGAGACACCTCCAGATCGCCGAGCTGACGATCAAGGCGAGAGTGCAAACAATTGAAGCGGAGGGCAAGGCCGACACGCTGGAAGCGGCCCTGCGCATCGCGATTCAGCACGCAGAGAACCAGGCGCTGAAGTATCGTGACAGGCAGTTTGAGAGAAAGCGCATGCCGAAGCTGGACAAGGTGCTGACCGCGCCACCCGTAGTGCAGGCAAAACGCGGCGCGCAGCCCGAGGGAGTTCATGAGAACGGAAAGTTGACGCGAGCGAAGGTGAAGACCGCGATTCCTGTGCATTCATTTCCGGCAAGTGCGGCATTTGTTGAACCACACGTTCTAGCGAGCGGTGAGGCGATCGCAGTGAAGCCGATGACGATTGAAGAGGCAGTGAAGGATGCTGAGTTCCGCGATCGAGATTTGCTGATCTTCAGGAATCGCGCCGGCGATTTGTATGTGTTGCATCGCAGACGTGATGGGCAAATGGAGCTGGTAGAAGTTCCATGAGATGAAAACAGCGTTACTCCGGTGACGCTGTCTTTCTGTTTCCTCTGAGTTGCACGTTTCAGTCGGAGTGCTAGGATGGGCGGATGGTGCCCAAGCAGCCCAAGACAGGTGTGCGCCGCCGCGACCAGGCGAACAAGACGGCAAAGCCAGCGGGAAAAGAGCTGATCATTCTGACGGGGATTTCCGGCGCCGGAAAGGCATCCGCTCTGAAGGCGTTTGAAGATCTAGGTTATCAGGCTGTTGACAATCTGCCGTTGGAGTTGATGCAGGAGTTTGCGGGGCTGGTGGCGAAATCAAAGGAGATTGATTGCGCCGCGATTGTGGTGGACGTCCGGGAGGGGCAGGCGCTCGATCGGCTTCCGGAGATCATCAAGCATGTGAAGCGGGTGCTGCCGACACGCGTGGTGTTTCTTGACGCGCAGGACCCGGTGTTGGTGAGGCGCTATTCGGAGACGCGCAGGCCGCATCCATTGCGCAGATCAGAGAGCGTGTCACGTTCAATCGTGGAAGAGCGGCAGATGCTCGACACAGTGCGCAATGTGGCGGATACGCAGATCGATACGTCGCGATTCAATGTGCATGAATTGCGGGAAGAAATTCTGAAGAGGTTCGGTCATGGAGATCAGACGGAGCGTCTTCTTGTTTCGTGTCTGAGCTTCGGATTCAAGAATGGGGTGCCGTTGGATGCGGACATTGTGTTCGATGTGAGGTTTCTACCGAATCCGCATTTTGTGCCGGAGTTCCGAGAGAAGACAGGGCTCGACGCTAAGGTCGCCAATTACGTAAAGGGATTTCCGCAGACTGGGGAGTTCCTGGATAAGGTCACGGATCTGATGCTCTACCTGATGCCGCACTATGTGAAGGAAGGGAAGAGCTACTTGACGATTGCGTTTGGCTGCACCGGCGGGCAACATCGAAGCGTGATGATGGCCGAGGAGATGGGGAAGCGGCTGTCGAAGGCGGGGTATGTGGCCAAGGCAGTGCATCGGGATATGCCGCGGTAATCCTTACCTGGCGGGCTTCTGCAATTGATCGAGAAACGCGGATAGAGAGCTGCGGAACTGTTGCTCGTCGTCAAGTGATTTGCCGAGCCACACGATCGTTTTGCGCGCTGGCACACTGCGATAGCTCTGAGGAGCTTCGCCTTCCAGCGCCGTCATTTCGGCCGGAGCCCAGTAAAACCAAAGTGAAGGGATGAGCAGATTGGAAGCGGCGGAGTTTGTGTCCCATCGATCGCTGACGAGCAGGTGTGCGGGAACGAGGCGGGCTCGCGGATCGTTGAAGATGTTGGCGAGGGGGTGCTCGTCAGGCTGCTCGAGAATGACGCCTGCGAGATCGGGGTGAGCAGCAGCGATTTCGAGAGCGAGATTTGCGCCGAGGTAGCGGCCGATGAGGATGATGGATGTGGCGGGGACGTGCCGCGTGCCGGTGAGGTATTGCAACGCGGCTTCGGCGTCTTCGCGCCAGTGCTTTTCGCTGGGGTGCTCGAAATGACTCTGGCCGTAGCCGCGGTAATCGAAGGCGAAGATATTGAGGCCGGCTGCGTGATATGGCAGGAGCGCATCGACCGTGTCGCCGAGATTGCCCGTCTGATCGTGGAGATAGACGACGGTGAAGCGGGGTTCTGATGCGGCGGGAATCCACCAGCCGCGGAGTTGTGGTTCGCCGGATGCGCCGGTCGCGAAGCCGACGGATTCAAAGGGGAGATTCAAGTTGGCTGGAGTTCTGGTGACGGCTGAGGTGGGGTGATAGAGCAGCTGCCAACTGCCTTGCCAGAAGAGAATACATAGGGTTCCCCATGCGCAGAGTACTGCAGCGAGAAGGGCGAGGCCGAGACCGCCTAGAAGCCACGTTCCGGAGATTGTAGGCGGGGTTGTTTGCGCAGCCAGTGTCCGACGCTGCGGAGATTGCAGCGGTGGTGCGGATCGGGACTTGGCGGACGGCTTGGACTTGCTCATGCTGTTTCGCAATTGCCGAGGCTTCTGTTGCCTGCGAAGGGCGGCACACGTTTATGCTAATTGGGCGGAACGAGCGATGTGAGACGTCGTCAGGCGAGGAGATAAGAGATGTCGGATTTTGTACGGATTTGTTCGCAGGCGGAGATCCCGGCTCCGGGTAAGGTGAAGGAGTTTGTTGTGGAGGGACGCGCGCTGTGCGTGGGCAACGTGGATGGTGCGGTGTGCGTGCTGGACGGAACGTGTCCGCATGAGGGCGGCCCGCTGGGCGAAGGAACGATCGAGGGCGGGAGAATCGTGTGTCCATGGCATGCGTTTGCGTTCGACGTGGTAACGGGATCGACAGGCGAGGATCCCGATGTGAAGGCAGAGGTGCTGGAGGCGAAGGTTGAGGGCGGGGAACTTCGAGCGAGGCTGTGATTGTCTGAGACAGCGGCCGTCGTGCGGTTGAGGCAGGATGACCGCTGTAGAACGATTCTCGGAAGCCGGCGCAGATGACAAGGGAGCCAGCGTCCGCTGACACTACTTCTTTTTTGAGGGAACCTTTTTACCTTCTCGGCGCGCTTCGGAGAGGCCGATGGCGATTGCCTGTTTTGGATTGGTGACCTTCTTGCCGCTGCGGCCTGACTTCAACTTGCCGCGCTTCATCGCGTGCATCTCGCGCTGCACATCTTTTCCGGCAGAGGGCGAGTACTTGCGGCTCGATGATTTCTTCGAACTGGATTTGCGGGAGCTGGATTTCTTTGCCGAGGAGCCGCGCGTGCTCTTCTTTGCACTGCTGCTACGCGTGCTCTTCTTGGCTCTGGTGCGTGAGGATCGGCTGGAGCTTCCGCGCGAGGAACTGCTTCTCGAACTGCTGGATTTCTTTTTGGCTGCCTTTTTTGTTGCCATAACTATCCTCCTCGGAGGTCAGATGGCAGGCGGCTTGGGGCAAGTTGCATGCAGAAATGCGCGGAAGGTTGCCTCACGATGCGCGCGCGAGTTCATTTGTTGCTAAACGACGCGACGAATGACCGGTATGCGCACGAGTGGATCAGCGATGAGCCATGTTGCGATGCAACTGAGGGTGCCCGTAATGGCGAACTTGAGAATTGCAGGCGCGACGAATGAATGCAGCAACAGACTGATGCCGACGAGCACGGGTGGATGAATGATGTAGACCGCGTATGCGCGGCGATTGAGCCACAACCAGAATGCTGACGGTTTGTTCATATATGCGCGGGCGATGAGGAGCCATGCGGCGATGAGTCCCCATGAGACAAATGGGTCCCAGAATGCGTACATAATCGCGGGCCATGTGTGTCCGCCACCGAAGTTGGCTTTGCCGGGTGGGAAGACACGCATGGCGATGGCAATGCTGATGGGCATCGCGGGCCATGCGGCGATGAGCGTGACGATCCAGGGGCGGGCGTGTTTCCACTGGAGTTGGCGGAGCCAGTCGAAGCGCCATGCGACGATTCCGATGGCGAAGAGGAAGATGTACGGCGCAAAGTAGCCGAGTTGCAGGCCGATGATGTTTTTGCCGGCGGGA
>DATJEO010000132.1:0-12469 GCA_035496515.1 Occallatibacter sp. | reverse complement strand
CCGGCAGCAACCATCGCCACCATTAGCAACCCAGACAGCCATCCAATTCGCAACGTGCTCGGGGGAGTGAGCCGTCGCATCAGCCGCGTTGGCCTTTTTGCTGCTGATCCATCTTGTCAGCCAGGTTCCTCAGCTTGTCTGAAAGTTTGCGCATCGCCGAGATCGACTCGCCGCGCACCTGCGGCACAACCGCGTCGTTCACATATGCAATCGCGTGCTTCAGTTCCATCTCAATCAACTCGATCGCTTCATCGAGCCTGTGTCCCAGTCCTGGGCCCGGAGGTGGTGGTGGAGGAGGATAAGAGCTCATAACCGTAAGCCTCGCTTTCTAGTCTCGACTCGGCACCATACCTCGTCAATGCCGCCAACCGCTCCTTGCGCTCGGCCGTGCCCGCGGCAACAACAGCCGCCCGCCAATCCAATTGCCCCGTCCCTCCTTGTATTCTCCGCCCTCAAGTTATCCTTTTCTGAATATTTTGCGTCGGAGTTAGGTAGACTTTCACGATCCGGAGACGGGCACTGTGCCGGTCCTCTGTCTCCACCCGATTACGACGCGGCACAGAAAAAGTTCCATCCCCAGAGAGGAACACCTCTTTTGCGCGAGGCCGCAAGCTGCCCATCAGAACACCGTCCAACACGACCGGCTCGTTGTACCGCCCCGGCACTCTTGGCGATTCTGCTGGCTGCCTCTACGCTCGTTCCGGCCCAGGTTGCCACCCCGTCTGAGCCCATCAATCCTGCCGCTCCTATCCCTTCCGCTCCGCTGCCCATCATCAAAAACCAGAAACTGGGCCCCTGCCGCGTCATCCCCAAGAGCGAGTCCTCCGGCAAGACCCTCACCGCCTTCGGCTCCAGCTTTCTCTCCGCCACCGCTGGATTCCCGCCAATTCCCCAGACGGACCAACCCGCTAACTCCGCGGACGTCCGGAACCTGCCCGCCTGCCTTCCACCGCCTCTTATCAACTTCTATCAGCGCTTCATTAACGGACCAGAGGTCAAACCACTCACCCCAAAAGAAAAGGCCCGTCTGGCTGCGCGCAACGTCCTCGATCCGTTCAACGCCATCACCATCGGCGCTAATGCCGCCATTGCCATCGGCTCCGATTCGCACTCCGCATATGGCCCCGGCATTCCCGGTTTCTGGCGCTACACCGGCGTCAGCTACACAGAAGACCTCACCAGCGAATTCTTCGGCACTTTCCTCGTTCCCTCGATCTTTCACCAGGATCCCCACTACCACCGCATGCCTCACGCCACCATCCCACGGCGAATCCTTAATGCCATCACCCAGGTCGGCTGGACCAGGAGCGACAGTGGCAAAGGCATCCCGAACTACTCCACCCTCATTGCCGCCCCCATCGACGCCGAGATAGCCAACCTCTACGTCCCCGGACTCGAAACAGATCTCCCTACCACCGCCGCCCGCGTCGTCACCGGCTACGCCCTCGCCCCCACCGACAACTTCGTCACCGAGTTCCTTCCCGACGTCGCCCGCCGCATCCACGTCCAAATTGTCTTCGTCCAGCAGATCATCAACCAGGTCTCCAACCCTGGCGCACCCGGCTTCCCATAGCCAGGACTCAAGACCGTAAACCCTTGGAACATCAACCCTTTGTCTCTGATCGAAGAACCTCCATTCACACCCCGCGAATCCCCATTCACCCCCTCATATCCCCATTCGCTGCACCCGCGTTGGATTGACCGGCCCACCTCATTACTCTTGGAATGAGTTTTTTCGCCTTGGCAAGATATTGTCCAAGGCTCCGCGGCGCGCAGCGCATTCTTAGTCAAGGAGATCGCACCAGATGTCAAAAGCAGTCAAATATGCCGAGAAGGTAGCCGTTTACGCGGCAAAGGGAGCATGGAGCGTGTACGAGCGGCTGAACCGCATCAGCCCTAACCCCTCCTTCACCCCGAAATGGAGCGATAAACCCCTCCTGAAGAGCTGGCAGAAAGAAAAGCCTCCCCTTGGTTGGCCCCGCACCACCGACTCGCTCTGCCCCAAGTGCGTCCCTGAGATCCGCAAGCAGATCCTCGACGGCAAGCTGCCCCACGAAGTCCTTCTGAACGAAAAAGTCGGCGAAATCAAAGCCCAGATCATCGAGCGCGACGGCAAGATCCTCATGGTCAAGGACTGCCCCAAGCACGGCCACTTCGAAGACGTCATGTCCATCGACCCGGCCTTCTTCAAGCATCTGGAAGAGAGCTTCCCCGGCCGCGACATTCGCGCCCACGGCGAAACAGAGGGCAAGCTCCACAATCACGGCACGTCCACCGTTACCCATGGCCGCGGCTCGGTGCTCACCATCGACCTCACCAACCGCTGCAACATGATGTGCGATCCCTGCTTCATGGACGCCAACCAGGTCGGCTTCGTCCACGAGCTGACATGGGACGAAATCAAGACCATGCTCGACAACGCCATCACCATCAAGCCGCGTCGTCAGATGAGCGTTCAGTTCTCCGGTGGCGAGCCCACGCTCTCGCCCTACTTCCTCGATGCCGTCGCCTACTCGCGCAAGGTTGGTTACAACTCCGTGCAGGCCGCATCCAATGGCATCGAATTCGCTAAGTCCAAGGAACTCTGCCGCGCCGCTGCCGAAGCTGGCCTCCGCTATGTCTATCTTCAGTTCGATGGCATCGGCAACGCTGCAAACTCGCACCGGAAGGTCGGCAACCTCTTCGACGTAAAGCTCCAGGCCATTAACAATCTGCACGAAGCCGGCGTCGAGATCGTCCCCGTTACGACGATCATCAACGGCATCAACAACGAGCAGGTCGGCCGCATCATCAAGTTCGCGCTCGACAATCCGAAGAAGATCAGCTTCCTCTCCTTCCAGCCCGTTAGCTTCACCGGTCGCGACGAGGACATCACCGACGAGCGCCGCTACGCGCAGCGGTACACGCTCTCGCATATGGCGCACGACATCAAGAACCAGGTTGGCTTCGGAGTTCCCGAGCGCGACTGGTTCCCCATCTCCTTCATGTCGACCTTCTCTGACTGGGCCGATCTCGTGCACGGGCCCACCGCGGAGTGGGGCCAGCTCTCCTGCGGATGCCATCCCAACTGCGGCATCGGCATGGCCATGATGATCGACAAGGAAACCAAGGAAGCCGCGCCCGTCACCGCCTTCCTCGCCATGAACCAGGTCGCCAAAGACCTCGCCAAGGTCAATGACGCAGCCCGTGGCAAGTGGATGTCCGTCATCGGATTCGGGCTCGCGCTGATGCGCAACTACGATCCGTTCCAGGCGCCCACCCACTTCAAGATCACTGACATGCTGAAGAAGATGGACAAGACCTTCAACGCCACCGGCAAGAACTACGGCAGCGTTAAAGGTGACCGTACCCTTGAAGACATCCAGAAGCGCCGTCAGGACCGCTGGAACTTCCTCTTCATCGCTGGCATGTGGTTCCAGGATCTCTTCAACTACGACTTCCGCCGCACCGAGCAGTGCATCATCCCGTATGCCACGCAGGAAGGCGAAATCAGCTTCTGCGCCTACAACACTGGCGTCGGCTGGCGCAACATCATTGAGAAGATGCACATGACTGCCACGCTGACCAAGTGGTACGACGAGCACGGCCGTCACGAGATCTTTGCCGGCGGCAAGAAGGTCGGCATGACCCACGTCGGTCACGAGCTCGTTCTCAACATGGAACACGTGAACGCCGAAGCCAACCACACCCTCGACGAACTCGGCATCGCCAAGAACGCCCGCGAAGAAAGACTCCGTGCCCGTAACGCGCAGGCCTCAACGGTCGACAAGGCGAAACAGGAAGCCGAAAACGCCAAGATGGCCAAGCTCTATCGCGAACACGTACTCGGCGAAAAGCCGCCCGCAGGTGGAATGGTCTCGATCGGCGACATTCGCCCCGCCACCAACAACGCCGCATCGCCGGTCAATCGCCACCGCGAAGAAGCCGAGCCCGTCGCAGGCGACTAGCCAGAGTTTCCTGGGAGATGGAAAGGGTTCCAGCTTCCACTTGGTTCTCTCAAACAACAAGGCCGTCCCGCTTGGGACGGCCTTGTTGCGTCAGCGAACTCCGGACGAATCAGCCCGGTGCTATCCCGGCGCACTATGGCCGCTCTCGACGGTTTACCTTGCTTAAGCCGAGAGTTTGTGGGGCCTCGCGATCACCGGCAGTGGTTCGATCTGCCGGACCTTCAATGGCAACCTGGCGGAGGTCGGAGCATAAGGATGGGTGGAGGCCGGCGGCTTTGCAAGCGGGTCGGGGAGGTCCTTCAAGAAATCAGACATTTCTTGCAACAGGATGTTCTGCTGCTGCGTGCGCATGCGCGGATGCAGGAGTGACCTGGGCGGAGGAAGCACAATCGCGAATCCCGCCTCGTTCCCTTCCCGGCGCACCAGCATAGCTTGCACTGTGAGCGACTCCGGATCGTCCTGGGGGATGGTCCTCCATCGCTGAAGGGCGATTGGCATGACGAGTCCTGGTGTCCAGAGTTCATCCGCTCTGAGGCAGAAGCCTCCTACACTCACATTGATGATGGGAAAAAGCTTCGATGCACCTACGCTGCCGAGGTACGCCACAATGGGCGGCGCAAAGAACCGTGGATGCCGCCGCGGATCGGGAAAGAGGCTTGCAATAAACCTCTCGAGAAGCTGGTTTTGAACGTGGCGACGCGCCCGATTTCCGTCCGTCCAACCGAGAGTGATCCTGGGCGATTCCACCGGGCATCTCCTGTCGAAGGAACCAGTTGTCGCAATCGCATGCCGACGCGTTCCCCGTTGCGAGGCCAAGCCATTGTGTGAGTTCTCATCAGCTTAAGAGGGGTTGAACAGGAATGACATCGCACGAACGTAGATCAGTGACTAACACCTCTGGTGCGTTTTGAGGGGACTGACCTGGGGGGCAAGAATTCTATGTGACGGTGAATTACCCGGCGGGCACTTTCTACCCCGCATGCCTAAGCGCCAGCAGCGTCACATCATCCATTCCCGGCTGGCTACCAACAAACGCACGCAGATCCTCAAGACACGCCGACACAGCTTCGCCCGCACAGCACGGTGTCTTCTCGCATAGCAGATTCACAATGCGCTCCACGCCGTATTCGCCGTTCCCGCTCTCGGCCTCTGACACACCATCCGTGAAAAGAAACAGCAGATCGTCGCCACCCAGCTGCACACGAACCGGAACAAACGACGCATCGCGAAACATGCCTACCGGAAACCCGGTCGACTCAAGCAGACTCGCCTTTCCCTGCACAACCGCGATCACCGGCAGATGACCCGCATTGAAAAGCTCCACCTCGCCCCCGGCCTGCGCCCGCCCGCACACCAGCGTTGCGTACTGTCCCGAAAGCCCGCTCTCGCACAGGAAGCCGTTGATATGTTCGACGATCTCGGCCAGCGGAAGACTCATGCCGATCAGGCTGCGGAACAGCGCGTGAAGCTGCGTCATCCGCATCGACGCCGCCACCCCCTTGCCTGAAACATCCCCAAGCATGAAGTAGAGCTGCTCCTTAGCCGGATAAAGATCGCAATAGTCGCCGCTCACAGCCCCAAGCGGCGCATAGTGGTAGTTGGTCTCCCACGCGCCAACCTTCAGATCCTTAGGGGGCAAAAGGCCTCTCTGTAACTCCGAGGCGAGATCCAGATCGCGCTGCAGCGCGGCACGCTCATGCGTGGTCAAATGGTCCAGGCAATACCGAATCAACGGATCGGCCAGCAGCCGGTCGCGTTCAATAGCTTCATGGCACGCATCGCAGAGACCGTAAGTGCCCGCACCAACCCGATCCAGCGCCGAATCCACTTCCCGCAATAACGCCTGAAGAGTAGCCTCATCCGGCGTCCGTTGGATCACCGCCTCAAGGCGCTGCTTCCGCTCTTTCAGTTGACCCTGTAGAAAACCCATTTCAACGGTTACCATCGCGCATTCCTCGATGTCGTAAGCTTCACGCTATCTGATTCAAAACAGAATATAGCAGCCTCAATAATTCCTCAGTCCCGCCGTCCTTCCCAACTCTCAGCCGGACCCCGATTGGCGATTGGTTTGACGCTTCTCGTACAGCTTTTGCTTCATTGGACGGAATTACTGCTCCCCCGAATGCGCCTGCAACTGTCTTCACACAAAACTCGCCGATGCATATTGCCTTTCGCCTCCCTTCGGATCGGCACTCGGCTACAAAATGCCTACTTGTTGCAATCCAACGTATCCGCGCCCCAGTTGTCCAATGCACCCCGTTGAATTTGTCTGGCGATCTCTTCCGTATGCAAAATACTATTCCTATGCAAAAGCTCCAATCGGACGTGTTATCCCACGCGTGCACCACGGGCCCATCAGCAACAGGAGGTCTCAATGCACATGCAATCCCAATTCGTTCCGACCATCGCGATATCCAGTGCCCGAACCAGTAGAAAGATCGCGTTCAAGTTCAGTTCCCTGCTAATGCTGGCCTTCGCGAGCCTCACTATCGCGCAAACCTGTTCAAATCCCTCGGCTCCTTCGTACGGGCCTTACAAAGATACTTTTCATCATGGTGTTCCCGCATGGTCACCTGGTGACCGGGAAATCATATATTCGGAGATCTACACGAGAAGAACTGCGGCACATCTTCTGCGAGTTGCGTCCAACGGCGGAAAAAGTACTTCTCTTTTCCCGGGTGAGTCCTTTACGGCCGCTGCAGCCTGGAGTCCCGACGCAAAACATATCGCCTTCTCGCGCGAGATGCCGGACGGCACACACATATGGATCTCAGATACGCGAGGCAAAGAACTTCATGAGCTGGCTCACAGTGCAAACGGACCGGATCTCACTCCCGCATGGTCTCCCAATGGGAATCGAATCGCGTACACCTCGGTGAGAGGCACGACGCCGGAGATCATGGTCGCGCCCACCGATGGCACTCCTGGCACGAGCATCGGCACAGGATTTCGCCCGCGCTTCTCTCCCGACGGCAGTTCGATCTCTTACACTGCGGCCGTCCCGGAATTCGGATCCCAGAAGTGGGCTGTCTACATCAAGCAGATCGGCGGTGGAAAGCCCCGAATGCTGACAAGTAGCAAGGGGCTAATTACCGGATGGCCGTCGGGCGCCGATTGGTCTCCTGACGGGCGCCAGATCGTCTTTGTGCGACACGTTCAGGACGGTGGCGAACTTCTCCTCATCGACGTCAACACCGATCGTGTCGACCGCACGATTGCACTGGAGGGGCTCCCTCTCGATCCGGCATGGTCGCACGATGGCAGGAAGATCGCATTCATGCTGCAGACAAGCAGACATCAAGGCGAGATTCAGGTCGTTCAGATTGACACCGACAAGGTCACCTCTGTGACAAGGCAGAAGCAGCACGTGAGCGCCCGATTGGTATCGTACCCCGCTCTCGATGGACAAAGTATTTCAGCTTACCTGTACGAGCCTGCTCAGAAGAATCACTGCGGCGGAGGACTGCTTTGGATTCACGGTGGTGAGCCCGCCATGAACTCCATTGGTTTCGGCTTTGTTGCTGAAATCCAGTACTTCGCCGACAACGGGTTCACAGTGATGGTTCCGGATTTCCGCCCGGGACACGAGTCCTCGGACATTCACGCGGCGGCCGTGTACCTGCACTCATCCAAAGGCATCGATGCCAAAAGAATCGGCCTCGTTGGGCTAAGCTTTGGGGGCTACCTCTCTCTCCTTACCGCCTCGAAATATCCCGGCGCTTTTGCCGCAGTGGTCGACTTTTTCGGTCCTACCGATCTGGCGGCGCTCTATCACGATGCGAAACCGTTTCAGGCTGCGATCGCTCACAGAGTGGGAGGTTCTCCGGAGGAGAAGCCTGAAGACTACAACTACTGGTCGCGAAGAACTATCGTCGATGGAATTTCCTCGCCTGTTCTGATCCTGCATGGAACCAGCGACGAGGTGATTCCCATCCGGCACTCCATCGCCCTGTCCGATGCTCTGCAACAAGCTGGGAAGCCGGTTCGGTTCGTAAAGCTGACTTCCGGGCATGGATTCTCGGCGGAAGATGACATGAAGGCCTTTCCCGAGGCGGCTGCGTTTCTCCGCAAGTATCTCCGGTCAGGAACCTGATTGCTCGAACCAAGCCATCACTCCTGGCGCCACTCTGCTAAGAATTGCCGTGCCCTCGAGCAGATTCACAGCCGTATCGGGGGATCGGCGCTATCATGTTGGCCTCGGAGAACCGCCATGTCTCAATACGCCTATCATTGTGAAGATTGCAACAAGGAATTCACCCAGCAACACCACATCTCCGACGTCGAGAAAGCACAAATCAAGTGCCCCAACTGTGGCGGCACAAATGTTCACCAGCTCGTCTCATCCTTCTCTGCCGTGACCTCGAAGAAGAGCTGATAACACCTGTTCGGAGTTCACCACGGACGAACCCTCTCTCGGCCAAACAAAGGGCGCAGCCGAAGCCGCGCCCTGCAAACCTGTTCCCTTATTCCCTAATCCCTGCTCCCTGCCTTTCCGTAGTCCACCCGAACCGTAAGAATCTCGTACGGATGAATCGGCGCCTTCACCACATCGCCTGACACCGCCAGTGCACTACCCTCCGGCGTCTCCTGCATGTTCGTCACCGTGGCACTGGTCGCGCCCGGCGGCACATGGAACTCCGCCGTCGCTTCCTTCCCTGCCCACTCATACACACGGAAAATCAACCCGTTCGCATCTTCCGCCTTCTTCACCGCCGTCAGCACCACGTTCTCCGGGGTGACCGAAATAAATGAGTGCGTCGCCGGAAGCGATCCTGCGTGCGCCGTTGTCGCCTGCGCTGAAAGCGGATAGTTGTACTCATACCCGTGCCGTACCGTCATCGCCTCTTTCCACGTTCCGGCATGCGGATACAGGGCATACTCAAAATTTTGCTGCCCCATGTCAGCGACAGGATCAGGCCACTTCGGCGATCGGAGTAGCGTCAGCCGCAGCAGATTGCCCACAGCATCGTATCCGTATTTCGTGTTGTTGATGATCGAGAGCCCGTGCTTCCCGTCTCCCAGGTCCGCCCAGCGCATCGCCGGAACTTCGAACTGTGCCTTCTCCCACGAATTGTTTCGTGTCGTCGGGCGGTCGATCGTTCCATACGGAATCTCGTAGGTCGCAAACGGCCCCGATGCCGCCAGCGGGAACGCCGCCTTCAACAGAATGTGCGACTCTTCCCAGTCGAACCGGTTCCGCACATTCACCTCGTCGCCTTCCGCCGACAGCCCGATCGTCTGCTCGAACTTCGATTTGCCATAGTGGCTCGTGATCTTGATGGTTGGCTCCGCCGTCTTCAACAGCTCAACGGAATCCGCCTTCTCGATCGTCTCAGGCTTCACTTCCAGCGTTCCCGGATCGATGTTCCACGCGTCGTAATCCTTCGGATTGTCCTTGAAAAACTGCAGCTGGTTCCCGCAAGCGCCTGAAGCCAGCATCTCAAAGTTGTTCTTCTTGTCAAACAGGCTGGTTATGCATCCGCTCTGCTTGCTCACCGATACGCGTAGTTTAGCGTTTTCGAGGGTGATCGCATCGCCTGCATCCTTCGCCGTCACCGCCTTCTCTGCCGGTTCCGCCGTGCCCTTCCCTCCGACCCACACCACCTTGTAGCCCATCGCCGGCACATTCAGCACGTGCAATTTCACATCGGCAAAGCCCGTATTCTGCTCCGGCTTCACCTCCACAACCTGCGCGCCATTGGCGCTCACGCCGGCCTTGGCCTGCACATGCACCGTCACTTCTCCCGAACGCTCCCAGCCCAGCGGATTGAAGACCACCACAGGCGTTCCCTGTCCCGCTGTATTTACCCGCTCGCTGACCGTCGCCAGAGCGTGACGCGAGATATCGTTCGTCGAGAACTTCACCACATCGTAGTCTTTCTGCGCGTCCTTATAGATGATCCCGATACCCGAGCCTGCCGCCAGATCATGGAACTGGTTGAACAGCACCTTCTTCCAATCTTCAGTCAACTCGTCTCCCGGATATTTGCGCCCATCTAACCACGCGAGCGAAGACCACTTCTCCGCATCCAGAACCTGCACCTCCGAATCGCGCATGTTCTTCTTGTGCGTCGCCTGCGTCGTCATCACCCCGCGGTGATACTCGAAGTACATCTCGCTCTTCCACGTCGGAATCGCGATTTTGCCCTCGACCGCTGCCGGAGGCGTGTACCCCTTCGCAATCGACTGGTAGTTCCACTCCTTGCTCTCCGGCGCGATTTCCTTCTCGACCTTTGAGAAATACGGCTGCGCCAGCCCGAACTCGATCTTTGGCATCACCTTCTGCGGCTGCGATGGCGTTGCCCAGTGGAAGCCCTCATCCAGAATCGCCCGTGTCGGCCCGCCGCCATGATCCCCAATGCCGTACAGATCCATCATGTCCGTCATGCCAGTGGCGCGCTCCCGTGCCTGCACCGTGTCATGCGCCAGGCGTAGCGGGCTCAGGTTGCCGTTCGCATAATCATGCGGGAAGTACGACAGCACCTTCGATCCATCCGGCGACTCCCACCAGAACAGCTTGAAAGGGAACTGGTTCGTGTCGTTCCACGTCATCTTCTGCGTGACGAAATAGTCCACGCCGCTCTTTTTGTAGATCTGCGGCAGCTGCCACGTATATCCGAACGAATCCGGATTCCAACCGATCCGCACATCCACGCCATACGCCTGCTTGTACCACCGCTTGCCCACCAGCAGCTGCCGCACCAGCGACTCGCCGTCCGGCATATTCAGGTCAGGCTCTACCCACATGCCGCCGACAATCTCCCAGCGCCCTTCCTTGATGCGCTTCTTGATTTCGTCGTTCATGTCGGGATACTTCTCTTGCACCCACTCGTTGTATGCCGCGGCGCTCTGCGTATACGTGTACTGCGGATACTCATACATCAGTTGCAATGCAGTTCCGAACGTCCGCTTCACAACGTCCACCGTCTCGGTCCACGGCCACAGCCACGCGGCATCGATGTGCGAATTGCCCGTCAAGTGCCACGTCATCGTCTGCAGCAGCGGCAGCAGCGCTTCGAGCTTCTGGTGCGCCGACTTCAGGCTCTCGTCGAACTTCGTCTGGTCGTGGGCATCCAGCGCCTTCTCGTCGACGGCCCGGATCGCATCATTCAATGTCGCCAAGTTCTTTGTATCGCCCGCCGGCGCCAGCGACGGAACCATCACGGCCGCCGCCAGAAACTCTTCGCGCAGGTCCTCGGGATTCGGCCGGTTCTCCGGAAAATCAATCTTCAGCGACGCGCCCCGGATGTTCTTCTTGTCCACCGTGTGCAGCAGCTTCACCGCCACCGTGACCTTCTCTCCGGGCTTCGCGCTATCGAACAGCACCACCGGCTCCAGATCGTCACCCAGCGCGACGCGCCTGCCGTTGAAATACAGAATCTCTGGCATCGGCCCATTGGCATACGCATGAAATTCAAACCATATCCGCGCGCCCGTCAGGTCGTACCCATGCAGCGTCTCAGGAACCGTATAGGTCTGCCGGAACCACACCGCGTCATTGGGAGCCTCGCCCGGCACCTTCTGCTCTTCCCATCCCGACTCGTCAATGTTCGTCGCCTCGCCATGCGCCACGTCGCCAGAGTGCATCTTCCAGGTCCCGTCGGGAAGTTCGCGCATCAGCGTCAGGCGCGTAATCACGCTTCGCGATTCAGGCGGAAGGTTGTGCGCAACTCTGTCGATCTCCGCCGCAACTTTGGCGGCTTCCACTGCGGTTTGTGCGCCGGCTTCAATGCTCCCCAGTGCAGCAGCACCAAGCAGTGTGAGAAGGGCAGTGGCAAAACAAAAAAGGCGTGTCCGTTTCATCGCGAATCGCTCCCGGGAAAATCTTACGGTATCCGACCGCAAAAATGGTAACGATTCCACTCCCACCCTGGTCAAGCTTTTATTTGTTCGCGCTGCTCGAACTCTGCTCTAGATATTCGACGTACCCTAGTAGCGCGCCCCAATGGTAGAAACGGTCGCTCGACTGCACATCGTCTCCCGTCCCGGTGATCGCGTTGTAGTTCTCGTGTACGTGCCCCTTCTCCCGCCACTCCTTCAGGAACAGCGCATACGACTTCTCCGCGAACTCCTTCCGAACAGCTGCATCGTCGTAATTCTCGAGGCCGAGATACACGAGGTAGTTCATCGGACCCCACACCCGTCCACGCCAATACTGCTGATCCTTGAACGCCGCATCGTTACGCGAAATCGAAGGAATAATCCAATCACCCCAGAATTCATCCTGGTTGAGCAGATGCTTGATCATGCTCTGCGCCTGCTCCGGCTTCGCCGCCTTAGCCAGCAGCGGATAGAAATTGGTCGGCGAGAGCCGCGTGTTCATCTTGCCCGTATACAGGTCCTTGTTCAAAAAGATCCCGGTCTTCTCATCCCACAACGTCTGCAGCTTTGCCCGGTACCGCTCCGCTCGCTCCCGAAGTTCCCTCGCCTCCGCCGCCTTTCCCAGCGCTTCCGCAATCTCCGCCAGCGCATTGCAGTCCGCGATATACAGGCTCGTCATCCCGACATCCGCGTACTCCAGC
>DATJEO010000131.1:0-8961 GCA_035496515.1 Occallatibacter sp. | reverse complement strand
GGGTAACCCGAACGTAACTAACCTCCCCAAAAGGAGGAAGTTACCCTGGTGCTTGGCTGTGCTAGCCTAACTTCACTTTCAGTTCATTTCGACGAGTTTTGCCCCCCCGATCAGCCGATAAGTGCAGGGGGGCGATCGGTTTGCGGGGGTAGCGGATGCGGAGTCGGTCAGTACATCCGAACCAAGTGCGGAGCCGTCGCTCCTGCGCCTTGGGTTCCCGGCTCTGGATCGGGTTCGGATTGCCGTTGCGAGCACTGCTTGCCTGCACCTTGGGGGTTTCCTGCGAATCCGCGCATTCAGCGGCGCTGCCCCACTTCAACCAGCCGGCTTGCTCCGCAATTTCGATCCACACGCATCTGGCCGAAATCCAGATTCTCGCGGCAATTCCATGGTTCACTACGCAGCGCGCAGCTTACCTTGTGTCCACACTGATCTTCGCGACCATCACCGGGCTCGGGTGGGTCTTCATCCTGCGCCGACGCATTCGCCAGCAGACCGAAGTTATCACCAGGAAACTGAAGAATGAGATGGCTCTCGAAGAGCGGTATCGGAACATCTTCGAGCGAAACCTGACAGGCCTGTACGTTGCGTCGGAAGAAGGAGAGATTCTCGACTGCAACGACGCGTGCGCACATATCCTCGGGTTCGGCGATCGACAGCAGCTTCTTGAGCAGCGCGAGCGAGCCGATGAGTTCATCCGGAGGTTTCATTCGAACTCTGCGGAGAATTCATTCTCCGTCACAACTGAAGAGAAGTTTGAAGTTGCAGGAGCGGTGCGCTGGGCTTTATGCAACATCAGAGCTGCGGAACACGACGATCATGGCCGGCAGGTTTTCGAGGGATCGCTGGTCGACATCACCGAACGGAAATGCGCTGAGGAACAGATCCAGAGCCTGGCTTACTTCGATTCCCTTACGGGACTGCCCAACAGGACACTCGCCAAAGACCGGCTCACACAGGCCTTGGCCGCGGCGAGGCGTCGTCGAGAAAGAATCGGACTGCTCTATCTCGATATCGACAGCTTCAAGATCGTCAACGATTGCCTGGGTCACTCGGTCGGAGACGAACTGCTGCAGCAGATTGCCCAGCGATTGCGGCTCTGTGCGCGTGAGGAAGACACAATCGCCCGCCTCGGAGGCGATGAGTTCCTGATCGCATTGGGTCCCATTGACACCTATTCTGACGTGGCGATTGTTGCCGAACGAGTGGCGCGCGATCTGACGCCCACGTTTAATCTCCACGGTCATTCGCTTACGGTCACATCCAGCATAGGAATCAGCATTTTTCCGGATCATGGTGAAGATGCGGAGACGCTGATCAAGAACGCCGATGCGGCGATGTATGCGTCCAAGGGCCGCGGAAGGAATACTTTCAGCTTCTTCTCAGAAGAGATGACGACGCAGGCTATCGAGCGCCTTCAACTCGGGAATAGCATGCGGCCGGCGCTCGAGCGCAACGAATTCTTCCTCGTCTTCCAGCCCGAGTTTGATCTGCGCACTGGCAAAGTCTCCTGCTGGGAGGCTCTCATCCGCTGGAAACATCCCGACCTGGGTCTAATCTCACCTGACAAATTCATTCACGTTGCTGAATCGAACGGTATGATCGTTCCGATAGGCGAGTGGGTGTTGAGAACCGCTTGTCTACATGCCCGTTCTTGGCACGATCGCGGCAACCCCATACCAGTCGCAGTAAACGTGTCTGCCGTCCAATTCCGTCAGGCAGGGTTCTGCGATCTGGTGAAAGACGTGCTCGATCAATCAGGACTGGATCCCGAGTTTCTGGAACTGGAAATCACTGAAAGCCTGCTGCTCGCCACAGAAGATATGCGCTACGAAGTGCTCGGACGGCTCAAAACCTTAGGAGTGAAGCTTGCCCTCGATGATTTCGGAACCGGCTTCTCCAGCCTCAGCTACCTGAAGCAGCTCCCGGTGAGCAAGCTGAAAATAGACCGCAGCTTCATCAGCGATCTGCAGCACAACCCCAGCGATGAGGCCATTACAGCAGCCATCATCCAAATGGCAAAGTGCCTTCACCTCAAGGTCACTGCTGAGGGCGTGGAGAACGAGAATCAGCTACGCGTGCTCCGTGCTCACGGGTGCGACGACGTGCAGGGATTTCTCTTCAGTAAACCGCTCCGTCCCGACCAGATGGACTTTTCGAATCGCAAATCCTCCGCGCTCTTCGAGATCCTCTCCACGGGTGCAGCAGAGTAACCCTCCCCGTCCCGTACAAAGCCCTCTAAAGATCACAGGAAACAAATCGCCCGTTGCGCTGCGCGTCTAATCCGGCGCACGCATGAAGATACATCGCTGAACACGTATCATTGGAGCGCTGAAGATCTAATTGACGGAGTCTGACATGCTGGAGCCAGTTATCATATCCTCGGTTCGTACGCCCATCGGCAAATTCCAGGGATCATTGCAGTCCTATACCTCTCCGCAATTGGGCGCTCTTGTGGTGCGCGAAGCGGTAAAGCGAGCCGGGATTGACCCAGCCACCGTGGACGAATGCATCATGGGCTGCGTTCTACAGGCAGGGCTTGGACAAAGCCCCGCGCGACAGACTGTGATTCGAGGCGGGCTTCCCCCCGAAGTTGGCGCACTCGCGGTCAACCAGGTCTGCGGTTCGGGCCTCCGTGCAGTATCACTTGCTGCTCAGGCCATTCAAACGGGCGACTCGGAGATCGTAGTCGCGGGTGGGATGGAGTCTATGACGAATGCCCCGTATCTGCTGCAGCAGGCCCGCTCCGGATACCGCATGGGAAACGGCAACCTAATCGATGTGATGATCAACGACGGCCTGTGGGACGTCTACAACCAGTTCCATATGGGTGCTGCGGCAGAGATGGTCGCGGAGAAGTACAAGATCAGCCGCGAAGAACAGGATGCCTTTGCCGCGGAGTCGCATCGTCGAGCCGCCGCAGCTACCGCGGAAGGCCGCTTTCGTGCGCAGATTCTACCCGTAAATGTTCCACCCGCAAAAAAAGGCGAAGCCCCAAGAGCCTTCGACACAGACGAAGCCATCCGTCCGGACACTACAGTCGAGGCTCTTGCCAAGTTGAAGCCCGCTTTCAAACAGGGCGGCACTGTTACCGCGGGCAATGCGCCCGGTGTGAGCGATGGCGCCGCCGCACTGATTGTGACAAGCGCCGAGAAGGCAAGGGAACTGGGTCGGCAGCCAATGGTGGTGATCCGTGCGCAGGCAGGGGCCAGCCGGGCACCGGAGTGGTTCTCGCTCGCTCCTATCGACGCGGTTCGTAAAGTCATCGCGAAGGCCGGCTGGAGCCTTGACTCGGTCGACCTGTTCGAGTTGAACGAGGCCTTCAGTGTGCAGGCCCTCGCTGTGATTCGTGATCTGGGTCTCGATCAGGAAAAGGTCAATATCTATGGTGGCGCGGTGGCGCTCGGGCATCCCATCGGAGCCAGCGGCGCGGCTGTGCTAGTGAAACTTATCTACGCCATGATCGATCGCAGTGCTAAGCGCGGCATCGCCGCCCTGTGCCTGGGCGGCGGGAGCGCCGTGGCTCTGGCCGTCGAACTGCCATGATCCTGATCCAGTTCGAGGTGCCAACGAACCGCTTCGAAACTGTCCGATAACGGACAATACGGCGCGCGAGCGGTCACTTAAACTTCTAATCCATCAAGCTCTTACGCCGGATAACTCGTTTATTTCGTGCGTCCCGCGTTTGCCGGCCTTTGGCATGGGAAGTGCAACTTCTGTTGGCGATGGATATCGCACGCCCAGATATTAAGAAGCAAAAGCAGCGCCGCCTCGTCCTTTGGGCCGGCATAGGGGTGGTGGTTCTTACGGTCGCGGTGGTACTGGTTTCCCGGCTCAAGCCGGCGGCTCCCGTCGTCGATGCTTCGACCGTATGGCCAGACACTGTGAAGCGAGGAGACATGATCCGGCAGGTGCGCGGCTCGACGGGCCTTCTGGTTCCGCGCGAGGACTCGATCGAGCTGATCCCAGCCCTTACGGATGCGACCGTTGTTCGTATCCGAGTACTGCCCGGCACAATCGTCAGGGCCGATACCATTTTGATGGATCTTGCGGCGCCCGAGGTAGAGCAGAAACTTCTCGATGCCCAGTTGCAGGTGAAGGCCGCTGAAGCCGACTACAAGGACAAGCAGGCGACCTTGCAGAGCACCTTGATGGACAAGAAAATCGCGGCCGCACAGGTTGCAACCGAAAACAGCACAGATGAGCGCCAAGCGAAGATTGACGAGCAGCTGAACAAGCTGGGTGTGATTTCCGGTGTCGCATATGAGAAATCCAGAAGCACGTCAGAGCAGCTTGCCGCGCAGCACAAATTAAGTTTGCTGCAGCTCGAAGTCAATGAGAAAAACATCGAGGTTCAGCTTTCATCTGCGCAGACAAAAATCGAGCAGGCCAAAGCGCTGCTGGCTCTGTATCAAAAACAGTCCGGCGCCCTGCAGGTAAAGGCTGGCATCGCCGGCGTCGTAGCGCCTCTGGCTACCCCGGTTCAAGTGGGTCAGCACGTACTCGCCGGAACTTCAGTTGCCGAAGTGATTCAGCAGGACAAACTGAAGGCCGCGCTACAAATTGCCGAAACGCAGGCACGCGATATCTCTGTGGGCCTCCCCGCATCCGTTGATACTCATAATGGCGTCATTCCAGGCCACGTAACACGAATTGACCCATCTGTCGTGAACGGAACGCGCACGGTTGACGTACAACTGGATGGAGCTCTTCCAGCGGGAGCGGTTCCAAATCTGAGTGTGGACGGCACGATCGATCTGGAGAAGCTGCACGATGTTCTCAAGGTGGGTCGTCCAGCCCTGGGCAATGAGAATTCAACTCTCAGTCTTTTCAAGGAAACGCCAGACCACAAGGGCGCGGTTCGCGTTCAGGTAAAGGTGGGCCGCGCTTCGGTGAACGAGATCCAGGTAATTGAAGGGTTGAATGAAGGCGACACGGTCATTCTCTCTGACATGTCGCGCTACGACAACGTCGATCGCATTCGCCTCGAGTAGCAGGCGAACCGATTTCAGGAACAGGTCAGCTATCAGGCGCACGAATACTGATCACTGACAACCGATGACTGACAACCACAATCACGAGGGGGATTGGATGGCAAACGATAAGCTGATTGAAATTGAAGATCTCACCAAGGTCTTCTATACCGATGAAGTGGAGACCCACGCGCTCTCCGGTATTCACCTCACCATCTCGCGTGGAGAGTACGTGGCCATGTCAGGCCCCTCGGGCTGCGGCAAATCGACGCTGTTGTCCATCCTGGGCTTGCTCGATACACCGACAGGCGGGAAGTACCTGCTCAACAACAAGCCGGTTGAGAACCTGAGCTTCGGCGAGCGCTCGCGCATTCGCAACCAGGAAATCGGCTTCATCTTCCAGAGTTTCAACCTGATCGGCGACCTTACGGTGGAAGAGAATGTCGAGTTGCCGCTGACCTATCGCGCCGGGATGCCTTCCGCAGAGCGCAAGAAGCGCGTAAAGGAAGCATTGGAGCGGGTGAACATGGCGCATCGCATGCGGCACTATCCCGCGCAGCTTTCCGGCGGTCAGCAGCAGCGTGTCGCCGTGGCGCGCGCATTGGCCGGATCGCCATCGATCCTGCTGGCCGATGAGCCCACCGGAAACCTTGACTCGAAGAACGGCGAGGCCGTGATGCATCTGCTTGCCGACCTGCACCGCGAAGGCTCGACCATCTGCATGGTGACGCACGATCCACGTTTCGCCAAGCACGCCGAGCGCGAAGTGCATCTGTTCGACGGCAAGGTTGTTTCTGAGGACGAGCTGAAGAAGCTCACCGCAGAAGTGGAGGCATAAGTGTTCGGCCAGGACTTGCGTTACGCGGTACGCCAGCTGCGCATGTCGCCTGGCTTTACGCTCACGGCGGTGCTCACGCTTGCGCTGGGCATCGGCGGATTGACCACGGTTGCCACGTGGACCAATGCAGTTCTGTTCAATCCCTGGCCGCAGGTCAGGGATGCGCGATCGCTGCGCTTCATCTCCGCCACGGTGCTGGGCAGCAATGGATACTCGGTCCATTACGACCAGCTCCAGTTCATTCGTCAGCAGTCTCGATCGTTCAGTGAGGCGGCTGCGTTTGAATTCACCACGCTCAACCTGGCCCTCCCCAACACGCAGCCGCAGGCGATCAACGGCGGGATCGTTTCGGCAAACTACTTCCAACTGCTCGGGGTCAAGCCTGAGATTGGAACGTTCTTCGCGCCCAACGCGAACGATCGTGCGTATGGTTCGATGAACGCAATTGTCCTCTCTGACGGCTTGTGGCGCGACCGGTTCAACGCAGACCCCTCGGTTGCCGGTCGCGTCGTTTCCATCAACAAGCATTCCTTTACCATCGTTGGCGTAGCTCCTCGCGATTTTGCGGGAATTTACGGCGGCCTAGCCGAAGAGGCGTGGGTACCATTATCCGCTGGCCGCGATCTTTCGACCGTTGCGCTACCAGACCCATTGGTGAATGAGGGACTGCAAGTTGTGGTGCGCATGCGCCCCGGCGTGACTGACAAGAGCGCGGAAGCGGAACTGCACGCGCTTGCCCGCTCCTTTGCACTTGCCCAGAAGAACGATCAGTACAACAGCTGGGATTTGAACCTTGATGATTCATCACACTTTCAGCGTGGCTTCTTCGGTGTGATCGGAGAACAGTTGCCCGTTTTGGTGGGTGCATCTTGCCTCTTGATGTTGCTGGTCTGTATCAACATCGCTTCGCTGCTTGGCCAGCACGCGGCTCGCCGCCGGCGCGAAGTCGCAATCCGCACCGCTCTCGGAGCACGCCCCGGTCGAATTGCACGCCAGGTCCTTATCGAAACCGGCCTGCTCGCAATCATCGGCGCCGTCGCCGGATGGGTCGCAAGCTTGGCAATTTCGCGTTCCGTGTATGCTCTTTTACCGAACCTTGGTTTTTCGCTGGCCTTCAACCTGCATAGCGACTACCGCATTACCCTGTTCGTGGCAGCGCTAGCTATCGCAGTCACGGTGTTTTGTGGACTGTTTCCGATCCGCCAGTCTATGCGTGTCTCCCAGCGTGAGGCACTCCACGAAGGCGCTACGTCCGTCGCTGGCGCCAGCCGCAAGCGCTACGGTCAGCGCGTCCTGCTCGGTTTTCAGCTCGGCCTCTGCTTCATCGTTCTCGTCTGTTGCGGTCTGCTTACGCGCACGGCAATGAACATCTTCCATCGACCGGTCGGATTCGATCGGGACAACACAATCACCGCGCTCATCGACCTTTCGCGCTCCGGTTACGACGACAATCGCGCCCGCATCTTCCTTTCCAGTCTGCTCGACCGTCTGCGCACCTCACAAGGTGTCGCATTAGCGACGTTGACGACCCATCTCCCAATGGGTGACTGGGGCTCGGGTAACACGCGTGACTTCAGCGTGCCTGGTCATATCCCGGCAAAAGGCGAAGACAAGCAGGTGGTTGCCGACTTTGACGGGCCAGACTTCTTCCGGACCATGGGAATCTCGCTCCAGCAAGGCCGGGACTTCGCGGCGTCCGACAACGAGAACTCCCCGAAGGTTGCCATCATCAACACCGTGATGGCCCAGCGTTACTGGCCCAAAGGCGACGCGATCGGCGGTACCATCATCGTCGACAAGCTCCCACGCCAGATCATTGGTATCGCCCCCGAGTTCGCTTATCACAGTCCAAACAGTACGGACCACGACCCTCTCGTCTTCCTTCCGATGCTGCAAGGCAGGTCTGGATACGGCTACGCGATCCTTGCGATTCACTCTCGGGGGAATGCCGCTGGCGTAGCTGCGCAACTCCGCCGGACGGTGGCGGCACTCGATCCCTTTCTCCCCGTCGAACAGATTCGCACGCTTGAAAACGTGACCTCCCAGCAGTACCAGATTTCCCGCATCCCCGCAGAACTGCTGGGCGTCTATGCAATTTGCAGCGTTCTGGTTGCAATGATGGGCCTCTATGCTGTGATGGCCTACTCGGTCCTAGAGCGCAATCGCGAGTTCGCGGTGCGTATGGCCCTCGGCTCTTCGCGTGGTGGCATTTTCCGTCTGGTTCTCCAGGGGTCGGCAAGCGTGATTCTCGTCGGGCTCGTCATTGGCGGAGCGGGCTCGATCGCCGGCGTACGTTTGCTGCGCTCGATGCTTTTTAACGTGGCTCCCTTCGACCCCATCAGCTTTTCACTGGCTGCGGTTGCTCTGGTCATGACGGTCCTGCTGGCCGGAATCACTCCCGCGCGCCGCGCTGCCAGCATTGAACCGATGCAGGCGTTGCGAACCGAGTAGTACATAGATCGCTCAAGACCAAACAGCACGGAGCTGAGTTGCAATGAAACAGGCCCTGACCAATCTGCTGCAGGATCTTCGCTACGCGCTTCGCCAGTTGCGTAAGTCGCCGGGTTTCACCCTGACGGCTGTGGTCACACTGGCGCTAGGGATCGGCGCGAACACGGCGATCTTCACCCTGGTGCAGGGAATCCTGCTGCGTCGGCTGCCGGTCACGGATCCGAAACAGCTCTACCGGATCGGCGATACCGACAATTGCTGCGTCAATGGCGGCTTTGTAAGTGACAACGGCGACTTCGATATCTTTTCCTACGATCTTTTCCTGCAACTGAAAAGATCGGCTCCGGAATTTGAGCAGCTCTCGGGCGTCCAGGCCGGCAACTGGCAGTGGAGTGTGCGTCGCGGGAACACGCTGTCAAAAGAACTGCATGGAGAATTTGTCACCGGGAATTTCTTCTCGATGTTCGGCATTGGACCTTATATGGGGCGGGTTTTCACCGAGTCCGACGATAAGCCATCATCTTCTCCGGTCGTGGTCCTCAGCTATCGCACTTGGCAATCCGAGTTCGCGGGCGATCCTTGGATCGTGGGCTCTACGGTATCTATCCAGACAAAGCCGTTCACTGTCGTTGGCATTGCTCTACCTGGGTTCTTCGGAGACCGAGTGACGGACATTCCGGCAGATTTCTGGATGCCGAT
>DATJEO010000130.1:0-3795 GCA_035496515.1 Occallatibacter sp. | reverse complement strand
CGGGCGGGCCTCCATGCCCGGGTTTCTAAGAATGACCAGCAGACGCTGGCGATGCAAGAACCGGGCGATGCGGGAGTGTGCCGCCCGGCGCGGCTGGACGATCGCCATGCAGGTCCGCGAGGTGAACTCCGGGGCGGCACGGCGAGAAGCGCGCGAGAGGCTACTCGGTGCCGCCCGACGCCAGGAGATCGATTTGGTGCCGGTGTGGCGGCTGGATGGGGCCGGTCGGTCACGGATCTACTGGCAACGCTCCAGGAACTGGAGCATCAGCGCTGGAGGCTGCCATGGAGAGTGGCGGGCGGCGTCCTTAACATCGCCACCATGCCCGGCCTCCCGTAAAACTGGTCGCGTTGCTATCACAAGGGACGTCAAGCGCCCCAGCGGGTGAAGTACTGCTGATCGGATAGAATCGGCTCATGGAAACAGAAACGGCAACGGGCTCGCACCCGCCGGAACACCACCTCCCGAATGCGATTGCCGTCCTCAGCCGCACTCCGGCTGCACTTGATGCACTTCTGCGCGATTTGCCGGACATGTGGACTCGCCGAGGCGAAGGTGAAGACACCTGGAGCGTGTTCGATGTGATTGGTCATTTGATTGAAGGCGAACGAACTGACTGGATGCCGCGAGCCAGGATCATCTTGCAATTCGGCGAGACGCGGGCGTTTGATCCGTTTGACCGCTTCGCACACCAAAGGGAGGCTGAAGGAAAGTCACTCGGCCAGCTCCTGGATGAGTTCGCTTCCCTGCGAGCAGCGAACCTTGACGAACTCCGGGCATTGAAGCTGACGGCGGAGGATTTGCGGCGTCGTGGACGGCATCCGGCTCTCGGCGGTGTTACGCTCTCGGAGTTGGTGGCGACCTGGGCCGTTCACGACCTCACCCACCTGCACGGAGTGCCTATCTGGGCGTGCTGCACTGCGATGGTCACAGTTCGTGAGGCCAGCGTAGAAACCATCGCTTTGGTCTTCCCGTCGCTTATTTCTCACCCGGAGTCCCTCTGCAAGCCGTTCACATGGGATTCCCCCCGCTTTTCTCTTTTGCAAGTCGCTTCTCGAACCAGTGATGTGCGTGCGGTTCCTGATTAAAAGGTGCCACTTCCACGTAGCCGGATCGCCGATACAGCGAAATCGCTTCCCGCAATGCTCGATTCGTCTCCAACCTAACGGCGGTTGCGCCTGCATCATGTGCATGCAGTTCCAACTGCTCCAGCAAACGCCGTCCGATTCCAAGTCCCCGCGCTGCCGGGCTCACCCACATCCGCTTCAATTCAGCGGGGGCGCGGCCATGGAGTTTCACCCCACCGCATCCTACGAGCTGCTCATGAAGCTTGGCGATAAGGAACACGCCGGCCGGCGGTCGCAATTCCTCAGGCTCGGCGGGAAGCACGGCCGCACGATTTAGGCCGTTCTCGAATCGCTCATTCAGCTCGGCAAAGTACTGTTCCAGGCACCACTGGGCATTCGCGGTCGCAGGATCTTCGATCTCAAGCCGCACGAACGACGCTTGCAAGAGCCGTTCTGCCTGGCTCATCGCGGAGACCAGCGTCGCTCGCTCCTCATTCAATGCCATCACTCGGGCCTGCGGAAAGGCGATGGGCCGTCTACTTCGACCACGGCGGAACGACACCGTTCGCGCGGGCGTAGGCGATCGATTGCCCCAGGTGCTCGTGTTGGTCGGCCAGGATATACCTGACGGCCTCTTCCTTTGTAAAATCCTTACCGAACACCTTGACCGGCGCCTTCAGATCGGCGTCCGAGAGTCCCGCGATCGCCTGCTGGAGGTTGCCGTAGGAGGTTTTTAAAGCCTCTTGCAGTTTCTCGGGTTCGGTAATCGGCGCGGGCCGCCCGCCGCCCGGGGCGCCTGCCAGAGTTCTGGCGAGCAGGCCGTTCTCCGCGACAACCAGATTGAATACGTCACTAACCGAACGCACGCCCTCACCGGGCTTCCAATCATATTTCCCGGCCATCACTCGCGCCAGTCCGGTGAATTTGTCGGAAAGCGTCCCAGCCTCTTTGGACAGAGCAGCCTGTACCGTCTGTGCATGTGACGGGATGGCAGTCACGGCGGCGATGATGGCGAGCGCATGCACCGCGCTTCCAATTCGAAACGTTCTCATAATGGATCGATCCTCTCTTGGGTTAACCCCGGCTCTCCTACGGACGGTCGTGTTGCTTCTACTCTGTGCAGTTCAAACCTCTCGAAGGGCAGTCATGGTATCCACTTTCGTTGCGCGCCAGGCTGGAAGGTAGCTGGCCAAAACGGCGACCGCAAACAGGAGTAGAGGTACAACGACAAATACCGCCGGATCATGCGGGCGAACGCCGTACAGCAAACTCGTCATCATCGAGGCAGTGCATGCGGAAAGAATTATGCCGGTGATAATTCCGACGGCCGCAAGAACGACCCCTTTGGTCACTACCAGTTTGAGAATATCGGCGGGCCGTGCGCCCAATGCCATGCGCAGTCCGATTTCGCGTGACCTCTGGCCGACCATAAAGACAAGCAAGCCGTAAATACCAATGGAGGCCAAGACCAGCGCAACGCCTGCAAAGCCACCCACCAGATTGGCAGAAAAACGGCGTGAAGCCAGTGACCGATCAAGAACGTCGTTCATAGAAGCAATACCAAATACCGGCAAGCCGGGATCGATGCTCTGGATTTCGTGCCGGATCTGTGGTTCGAGCACGCTCGCGGACAGGGACGTCCGCAACACCACGCTCAGTCGCTTGTTGGAGTCTTGATAGGTCGACACGTAGATATGGGGCGCGCCATCGATGTCGAGACCGTCACTCTTGATGTCCCTGATGATCCCCACGATGGTCGTCCATGGCTTGGTCGCGTCTCGTCTGAACCGCACTCGACGGCCCAACGGATCGCCGGTTGGCCAATACTTACGAGCGGTGCTTTCGTCAATGATGGCGACCAGCGGCTTGCCGTCTTCATCACTCTCGATAAACGAGCGGCCGCGCAGGAGCGAGGCCTTTAACACCCTGAAGTAATCGGGGCTGATCGGAATTCTCTCCGCACGCAGATCCTGCAACGACTCGACCGGTCTATCTTCAATCGCAAAGCCTTCATTCGTGATACCACCGACCGCGTTCGGGTTGCTATTGGTGCTCGGGAGAACCGAGGTGATTGCGGCGAGTTCCACTCCCGGAATCGCCTTCATCCTCCGCAGCAACTCACGATCGAAGGTTGCTCTGTGAGGCACATCGCGATACGGGTCCGTCGCCCGATCGTTGGGATTCGGCAGCTGTATGTTTGCCGTGACAACTTGAGTTGGATTAAAGCCTGGATTTTCCTGCAACAGATCCCGCAGCGTACGCAGCAGCAAGCCCGCCCCGACCATCAGTACGACGGCAAATGCCAGTTCAGAAACGATTAGAACATCCCGCAATCGGCCGGTCTTCGTGCTGTAGCCGGACCCTCGACCGCCTTCACGAATGGCCGAAGAGAGAGCGACTTTTGCCGAATGAAAAGCTGGAGCAAGTCCAAACATTAAGCCGGTGAGAATGGAAATCAGCAGTGCGAACGCCAGCACCACCCAGTCGATTCGTACTTCGTTGAGCCGGGGAACGCTCGATGGCACGAAGCGCAGGACGAAACGCAAAGTACCCACTGCGGTTGCGACTCCCGCAGCGCCGCCGATGAGCGACAGCAGCATGGACTCGGTCAGCATCTGGCGCACCATGCGGCCGCGGCTCGCCCCCAGCGATACCCGCACCGCCATCTCTTGTTGCCGCCCAGAAGCGCGCGCCAAAAGGAGATTGGCAATGTTCAACGATACGATGA
>DATJEO010000129.1:0-2910 GCA_035496515.1 Occallatibacter sp. | reverse complement strand
AAACTCGCGAATCCGGGGAGGGCGTATTTGCTGCAGGCGGGCGCGTCGTCGTTGTTGACGCATCGGCTGGCGCGGCTGGCAGCGGCGCCCCGGGCGGGTGGGCGGAGTATCAGCGCGGCGCTGAGCGCAGGTTTCGGAGCGGCGCTGGTGGGCGGCGTGTGGGGGACGGTGGCGCATACGGCGTGTTGTTTTCTGGTTCGGAGATAAGGAGGCGCTTCGATGAACCGATTGTTGAAGGTGGGTGTGGCCGCGATGGCTGCGGTGGCCTGCGTTCGCGCGCAGCGTTCCCGAGCCGAGGAGACGGTGGAGTGGTGGAACCAGGTCGGCAAGAAGCTGATCGCGATGGCCAAGGACTTTCCGGAAGACAAGTACGATTTCAAGGTGCAGAAAGACCAACGCACGTTTGCCGGGAATCTGCTGCACGTGGCCGCGATCGATTACCTCCTGATCAGCAAGGTCGCCGGAGCGAAAGCGGGGCCCGACTTCGGCAAGGACATCGAGAATCCATCGCGAGAGGTCTACCGGACGAAGGCCGATGTGGTGAAGCTGTTGGAGCAGGCCGTCGCCGACGGGGCGGCGATGATCCGGCAGCAGGGCGATGCGGGCGTGGAGAAGACGATGGATTTCGGGTGGGAGACCGGGCGGCACGTGTCGCGCGTCTCTTATATCTGGATGAGCGGGATTGAACACAGCGCGGAGCATCTCGGTCAATTGGTGGTTTATTACCGAGCGTGTAATCTGGTGCCGCCGGAATCGCGGTGAAGCGCCGGACATCGACACCCTCGAAAATACTCTGCTGCCGCCCAGCGCTCCCTTACGGTCGGTGCGCCAGGATAAGCCTGGTTGATCTAGTGGGATGAAAGGAACCCACCATGTAAATTGCTCGTTCGACATGAAGCGACCTGAGCAGGACACGGCGAAATCCGTGGGCTGAAGCCTTGGGAAGCGAAAGCGTGAGCCGTAGCGAAAGCGAACCCATAGAGTAGCGGCCTCGAGAGGAATACGTTGCCGGCCAACCTGCCGACTAAGGGGAAGCCTGCCACTGGTGATGAAGCAACGGGCAAGAGCAATCACCAGGCAACCGGGGTGGAAGGGGACGGCGCGCGTGGAGAGATCAGCCGAGGAACCTGGGAAGCCCGCTCGGGGGTGGGAGAGCCACTCCGTGGAAGGACGGAACCCGAGAGGGTGTCGGAGAAGCCCGAAGTAGCGAAGAAGTCCGGTAATGCGGATGGAGCGAAGGGGCTTTAGGAAAAGCAAGATTCTGTAAGAGGAGGAAAGACCCGCTTGGATGAAAATCCCAATACGGAGCCTGACGAGCATATCGAAGCCCAGAAGAAACTGGAGAGCGGAGATGGACGGTCAGGAAAGCTCTTTTCGCTGAGACAGAAACTAGGCCATAAGGCCAAAGAGGAGCCGGAGTTCCGGTTTTATGCGTTGTATGACCGGATCTATCGGAACGATACGATAGCAGAAGCATGGAGACGGGTGCGAGCCAACCGGGGAGCACCCGGAGTAGATGGAGTGACGTTCGACCAAATTGAGCACTCCAACGGTGGAGTGGATGGATTCCTGGAGGAGATTCACGAATCGCTGAAGGGTAAGCAGTACCGTCCGCAGCCGGTCAGACGAGTGTGGCGCAAGAAGCCAGATGGGCGGATGCGACCGCTGGGAATACCGACGATCCGAGATCGAGTGGCGCAGATGGCCACGCTGTTGATCCTGGAACCGATCTTTGAAGCAGATTTCGAAGATTGTTCGTACGGGTATCGCCCAGGAAGATCGGCGCAACAAGCACTGACGGAAATTCGAGGCCACATGGAAGCGGGATACCAAGCCGTATATGACGCGGACCTGAAGGGATATTTCGATTCGATTCCCCACCCGCAACTGATGGCATGTCTGCGAGCACGGATCGCGGATCGGAGCGTACTGCGACTGATCCAGATGTGGCTACAGGCGCCTGTGGTGGAGCGAGCGGAGAAGCGCGGGGGCAAGCCAAAGGTAAGCCGGAGTGAAAAGGGAACGCCGCAGGGAGGGGTAGCATCACCCCTGCTGGCGAACCTGTATTTGCACTGGTTCGACCGGGCGTTCCAACGCGGACCGGCCGTGTGGAAAGACGCCAAACTGGTGCGATACGCCGATGATTTTCTGGTGATGACGCGACAGTGGGACGAAGATCTGCAGAGTTGGATCGAGAAGTCGCTGGAAGGAAAGTTTCAGTTGACGATCAACCGGGAGAAAACCAAGGTAGTGGATCTGAGAGAAGAGAAGGCCAAGGTGAACTTTCTGGGATACACGTTTCAATACGCCCAAGATCTGTACGGGCGGGAGAAGCGGTACCTGAACATGGTTCCCTCGGACAAGGCGATGAAGAAGGAACGGGAAAGCCTGCATAAGCTAACTAACAGCCGGCAGTGCCACAAACCGATTGCGGAACTCATTGCTGAAATCAACCAGCAGTTGCGAGGCTGGAGGAACTTCTTCTCAATCGGATATCCGCGAGCCGCCTACTGGGAGATCGACTGGTATGTCCGGGGACGTCTGATCCAACACCTCCAGCGACGCAGTCAGCGCGGATTCGAGTTCCCCAAAGATCGGACCATCTTTGAATGGCTCGAGGAGCAGGGGCTGATCGCGCTGAGCGGCTGCGCAGCGAAACGGATTCCGCTGAATGCCTGAGGCGAGAGCTTTTCGGGAGAGCCGGATGCGGGAAATCTGCACGTCCGGTTCGGGGAGGGGGAGGTAGGCCGCTCTCTGTCACCTACCTCTCTACTCTACCGCCTCCGTGTCGAGAGCACACGTTGATGAACGAATATGCCCGACACGGAGGCGCGACCGTAAGGGAGCGCTGGTCGGGTGCGTCTCAAGGCCGCTGTTTTCATTGCTCTCCATGCGCCCCGGCGCATTCCA
>DATJEO010000128.1:0-5624 GCA_035496515.1 Occallatibacter sp. | reverse complement strand
TCGAAGGCGTAGCAACCGGGGCAACGCAGGGGGCATTCTTTGGTGATTTCGATGGAGAGATTGGGGGCGTGGCCGGTCAGGATTCTGTACCAGGCATGCAGGACTTCAGACGTCTTCATGGGAACTCCGCCGAGCAAAATGCGGTTGGTCTTTCCAAGGGGAAAAGATAGCAGCGTCCGCTATCGGAGAAAGGCGCGCCGGGGACACCGGGACAGGATCAAGTCAGGAGCGGAAGAGGGAAAGCGATTGGAGTCAAGTGTGAGGGGATCCGGCACCGGTGTTCCAAGGGTTTTCTGCAGATGAGGAGCGTGGCCGCAGCGAAATTTCTGGCGGCTCGGAGAGGAGCCCAGGTGATGACGAGGCCTTCGAAGCAGCCCTTGTTTTCTTGAACGCGAAGGAGCACGAAGCAGAGGCAGGTGAGGATGATGAGAAGGCCGAGCTCGAAGTCCTGGCCTCCGCGGAGGAACTTGTCCCATGCCCAGATGCCCTGAGTGATGGGCATGGTGAGGACCTCGACCGCGATGATGAGCAGGAGGATGCGGCTGAGACACACCGCGGATCGCGCAGCAGAAAAGAGTGCGTTCAGGCGGGCCCAGGCGGAAATGGGAAATTGGATCACGCTTAGTCGCCTATTTGATTCTATAACGGGGCGAGCGGTGGCCTGAGAAGCGTGATCCATTCCATAGTGCGGAGTGTCGGAGCGCTATTTCGGCGAATCGATGCGGAGGAGGCGCACGTCGTGGCTGTCGATTTCCATTTCCATGTTGTCGGAGAGTTGGACGTCTTTGCCGGACCAGAGTTCGCGGGCGTTCTGCGTCCCGTTTAGGCCGAGCTGTTTGAGATCGAGGTGGAACGGGTGGGTCGAGACGCGATCACTGCCGATGTTGATGATCGCGACAGCTTTTGCGCCGTCCTTGAGATCGCGAGCCCAGACTTCGACCTGGCCGACGCTGTACATGTAACGAGCCTGGTGGCCGAGCGGGTCCTGATTGATGGCGATGACGTCCTTGTTGGTGAGTATGGCTTTGATCTCAGGCTTCATGTGCGGGAGATCGTTGCCGGCTAGGAGAGGTGAAGCGAGCATGGCCCACATGGAGAAGTGAAGACGGTTCTCTGCGAGGGAGAGCTTGCCGTTGCCGACTTCAAGCATGTCGGGGTCGTTCCAATGGCCGGGGCCCGCGTAGGAGTAGAGACCTTTCTGCTGTTCGAGGATGTCGTAGATGCTCTGCCATTTTGCTTCGATGTCGCCGGTAGTGCGCCATAGATTGCCGCCGAGCTCAGGTGCCCACTCCCAAGGCGAGTCCCAGCCGTACTGGCAGAGGGAGAGGACGATGGGGCGGCCTGTGGCTTTGAGAGCTTTGGACATTTTGTCGTAGGCGGCGATCATCAGCTTCATCTGCGCGGCCTTGTCGTGAGGGGCCTGCTTCTGCATCACGGCGGGGATAAAGGAGCAGAGGTCGTACTTGAGGTAGTCGATGCCCCAGTCGGCGTACATCTTGGCGTCCTGTTCTTCGTGGCCGAGGGAGCCTTCGAAGTTGGCGCAGGTCTTGGGTCCGGGCGAGGAGTAGATGCCGAGCTTGAGGCCCTTGGAGTGGACGTAGTCGGCGAGTGCTTTCATGTCGGGGAATTTGGAATTGGTGTGGAGGATGCCGCTGGCGTCGCGCTGACCTTCCCAAGTGTCATCGATGTTGACGTAGATGTAGCCAGCGTCTTTCATGCCGGTGGCGACGATCTGGTCGGCGGAGTCGCGAATGTCTTTATCGGTGACTTTGCCGGCGAAGTAGTTCCAGCTGTTCCAGCCCATGGGCGGGGTTTGGGCCACCTGCGGTGGGGCTGGCTGCGCCTTCGGCGCCAGTGGTGCAGAGATCAAAGCGAGGGTGAAGGCGGCAAAGGACAGCGAGGAAAGGCGTAGATGCATTGGCGGGGCTCCTCGGGTGAAAACGATTTCAGACGAGAATAGTAAGGGGAGGCTGCGGGTTTTGACAATCGTTCTGACCGTGGGGATCTCTAATCGAGCCGGCACCACTCCCAGGTCTCCGAATCGAGACCAGGGGCACCCGCCTTAACTGATACCGCCGCCTGATTCATGAGGACTACGGTGGTATCCGCGTGCGAAGATTCGGGAACCATGGATCGAATGGAAGGCAACGCGAGGGCAGAGCATCAGCTACGCCGGCAGTTGAGTCTGCGCGACCTTGTGTTGTCGCAGGTGCTTTGCGTTGTCGGCACGATGTGGGTTGGCGTTGCGGCAGGGCTGGGCAAGGCGCAGACGCTGATGTGGCTCGGGGCGATGGTGGTGTTTTATCTCCCGATGGCTGGGTCGGTGATTGCGCTGAATCGCGCGATGCCGCTGGAGGGCGGGCTTTACGTCTGGGCGCACAAGGCGTTTGGAAACCTCGGCGGGTTTCTGACCGCGTGGAATTTGTGGTTTTACGGTATCGCGGTGACGGCTTCGATTCTGTATGGGATTCCCTCGGAGCTGGCTTTCCTGATCGGACCCAAGGCCGCGTGGCTGCCGGAGAGCCGGGTGGTTTCGATTGCGATTGTGATGGTGCTGATTGTGCTACTGACGACGGCAGAGATTCGCGGGCTGGAGATTGGCAAGTGGATTCACAATGCCGGGGCAGTTGCGATCATGCTGGTGTTTGTTGCGCTGATCGGACTGGGGCCATGGGCCGTGATTCGGCATGTGCCGGTGCACTGGACGCCGCTCTCGTTTGAGATCCCACAACACGATCTGCGAACGATGGCGCTTTTCGGGCAGATGATGTTCGGCGCGTTGTGCGGGCTGGAGTACATCGCGATTCTTGCGGGAGAGAGCAAGAGCCCAGAGCGGACAATTGCGAAGTCGGTGTGGATTGCTTCGCCGATTATCTGCCTGATGTTCATTCTTGGGACGGGCACGGTGGTGGCATTTGTGCCGCGGGACCAGATCAACTTCATCGCGCCGATTCCGCAGACGCTGAGGATTGCGCTGGGGAATGAGGGAGCGGGCAATCTGTTCGCGATGACGGCAATTCTGCTCCTGCAGATGAGATTGCTGGGAGCTGTGTCGTACCTGATGACGGGAGTGAGCCGGTTGCCGCTGGCGGTGGGATGGGACGCGCTGATTCCGATATGGTTCACGCGGCTGCACAAGAAGTGGAAGACGCCGACGAATTCGATCTTGTGTACGTCGGGGTTGCTGATTTTGATGGTGGTGCTGGCGACGGCGGGCGTGCACGCGCAAGAGGCGTTCCAGGTGCTCTCGAATGCGAGCCTCACGCATTACGAGGTGTCGTACCTGGTGATGTTCGCGATTCCGCTGGTGGGAGCGGCGGGTTTGCGGAGGACGCTCCCGCGCTGGCTGAAGTGGACGTCAGTAGTGGGGCTGGGCGCGACGCTGTTCAGCCTGCTGATCTCGGCGTACCCGTTTGTGAGCGTGGTGAATCCACTGTCGTATGCGGTGAAGATCGTGGGTACGCTGGTGGTGAGCAATCTTGTAGCGTTGACGTTCTACAGGATGCGTACGCGGCATCCAGTAGCGGTTGCGACGCTGGGTGAGAGTGCCGGTCTGGAGACAGAAGGATAGGGCTCATCGGCTGGAGAGCTGGATAGGATTTCCGTCGGGGTCTTTGCCGTCGCAGAGGCAGAAGACTTCGCCTTCGCGGATCTTTCCAAATCTGGCTCCGCGTGCGATGAGGGCTGCGCGCATGGCGGCAACGTCTTCGGCATAGAAGGCGATCTTGGGGCCTTTGCGGCCGGGTGAGGGCGGGCCAGAGTGAAGGCCGATGGTGACGGCGCCGGCCGCGAACTCGCGCCAACCTTTTTCGTTTGTGACTTGCTTGAGTCCTAGGACCTCGCCGTAGAAACGAGACATCTCGTCAATTTGCGCGGTGAAGAGAATGATGCGCGCCATGCGCAGGGCGGGAGGGTTTGGGGAAGGGTTTCGGGACATGTTCCCGATGATAGCGAAATCAGTCGGCGGCGTTGGCGATGTCGTAGTGCGGGGTGTTGGCCATCAGCTCTTCGATGGCTTCGACATTCTTGATTCCTCCGCGGGCGCCGGAGCAGGTGCAGTTGAGGGCGGCGGCGGCGCAGGCGAAGTCGAGCTGCTGGACGAGGGGCCACTCCTGAAGGAGTCCGTAGATGAAGCCGGCGTGGAAGATGTCGCCGGCACCGGTGGTGTCGGTGACGGGAACGTGATAGGCGGGATTGAGGTGGAAGTCGTGTCCATCCCACGCAATGACGCCGTCGGCGCCAAGGGTGGCGGCAGCGAGTTTGCAGCCGTAGCGGTTTTTGATCTTGCGGAGGGCCTGTTCGAGGTTGCGCTCGCGGGTGAGGCGGGACGGGAAATCGCGGCTGACGATAAGGTAGTCGACGTTGGCGATGAGGTCGTCCACGCCGGGGTAGGTTTCATCGAGATCGGCGATGACGGGGATGCCGGCTTCGCGAGCCCATGAGGTGGCCTGGGTAGCGGCTGCGGTTTCAAAACCGTCGATGTGGAGGGCGCGGGCACTGACGATCCAATCGCGCCGGAGGTCGGATGGCAGGAGGAGCAGGCGCTCGTCGCGGCGGCAAAGAACGGTTCGCTCGCCACCTTCGTCGACGATGATTAGGGACTGCGGGCTGGCGGCATTGGGAACGGTGATAAGGCGGGCGTCGACGCCGGTGCGTTCGAATTCGCGCTGGTGGAGTCGGCCGGCGTCGTCTTCTCCGACTTTGCCGATGTAGCGGGTTTCAAGGCCCCAGGTCTGGCAGGCGACGATGGCAGTGGCGGTCTGGCCGCCGGGCATGATGCTGGCGTCGGTGTATTCGGTTTTGGAGCCTCTAGCAGGGAAGTGCTTGAGCGGGATGAGGGTGTCGATTGCGTTCAATCCCACGCCAACGAGGTCGACCTTTGGAAAAGCGGACATCTTAGGCAATTGTATAGGCGCGAATTCGACGCCTGACGTGATGGTTGCCGCTCAATCGAAGCGGGTTGCTTTCCAGAGGACCCAGGAGCTGACGGAGGCAGAGATGACGAGCACTGCGCTGAGGATGGCGATCCAGGTGTAGTTCATCGACAGGGTGGGGACCTGCGCGTTGACTCCAAGCCAGATGAACACGGCGATGGCGGCGGCGATGATGGCAAAGTCCCACCAGGCGCGGCCGGCGGGCCGGGTGGAGTCGGATGAGCTGGCGTGGAGCTCGGAGATGCGATCGTAGTCGAGCTCGTAGCGGGCGCACTCGCGGACGACAGCCTGTCGCATGGAAGCTTTTTCTTTTTCGGTGGCTACGGCGGTGGATACGGCGAGGGCTCCCAGGATCATGACGATGGAGCCTGCGACAACGAGCATCCAGTGAGACGAGCTGGCGTGGGCCAGTTCGCCGAAGACGAGAGCGCCCCAGGCGAGTCCCCATATCTGGTTGGTGTTGGAGAGCGGGATTCCGCGGCCGATGCCGAGGTACTTGGTTGCGTACTGCTGGAAGAGATCGCCGATGACCCAGACGAAGCCACCGAGGAACAGCCAGAAGAGAAGAGGACGGACTTCGCTGGAGTGGAATACGGCGGCGTGCGGTCCGCCGTCGAAGGCGAGGACGAGGGCAAACATGGTTCCGAGTTCGCCGATGGTGAAGACGGTGACGAAGGAGAGCGGATTCAT
>DATJEO010000127.1:0-5626 GCA_035496515.1 Occallatibacter sp. | reverse complement strand
GGATCGAGCTGAAAGCTGGTCCCGGGAACGCGCGCGCCATGGAGAACCGTAGTGCCGGGAACGATGGGGCCGAGGAGTTTGGTGCAGGCGGGGTATTCGAGGGCTTCGAGACCGCAGCCGAGTGTGTCGAGGAGGCAGTAGTGCGCTGTCTCGTAGGCGAGGTCGCTGCTGATCTTGTAGCCGAGGGCGTAGTCGGCGATGTCGGCGATGACCTTGTCTGGTGCGGGGCGCTCGTTGCTGATATGCGAGGACAACGGAAACTCTCCGGGGTTGGTCGAGTGTCTTAGCTGCGCTGGTCGATGGGGACGAAGGACTTTGGTTCGGGACCGGTGTAATTGGCGGAGGGGCGTATTATTTTGCCGTCCTGGCGCTGCTCGATGACGTGGGCGCACCAACCGGTGGTTCTGGCGATGACGAAGAGCGGCGTAAAGAGGTCGACGGGGATACCCATAAGGTCGTAGGCGACTGCACTGTACCAGTCGAGATTGGGGAACATGCGCTTGGCATCATGCATGGTGGTCTCAATGCGCTCAGCGACATGGAAGAGGCGCATGTCGTTTGCGGCGATGGAGAGCTTGCGGGCTACTTCTTTGATGATGTCGCTGCGCGGGTCGCTGATGGTGTAGACAGGGTGGCCGAAGCCAATGATGACTTCGCGCTCGCCGACACGCCAACGCATGTCGGCCTCCGCTTCGTCGGGGCGGCGGTAGCGCTTCTGGATTTCGAGGGCGACTTCGTTGGCTCCGCCGTGCTTGGGACCTTTGAGCGCGCCGATAGCGCCGGCGATGCAGGAGTAGATGTCGGAACCGGTGCCGGCGATGACGCGGGCGGTGAACGTTGATGCGTTGAATTCGTGTTCGGCGTAGAGAATGAGGGACTTCTGCATGGCCTGAACCCATTCCGGGCTGGGAGCGGAACCGTGCAGGAGATGAAGGAAGTGGGCGGCCAATGAGTCTTCGAAGCGTTCGACTTCGATGCGGCGGCCGTTGCGCGCGTAATGATGCCAGTAAATGAGCATGGAGCCGAGAGAGGCGAGAAGGGCGTCAGCGATTTTGCGCGCGCCGGATTCTTTGTGGGCTTCGCCTTCGGGGAGGACGCAGCCGAGGACAGAGACTCCGGTGCGAAGGACGTCCATGGGGTGCGTGGAGGGTGGGAGGAGTTCGAGCGCCTGCTTGACGGCAGCGGGAAGGCTGCGCAGAGGACGGAGGCTGGTTTTGTAGGCGGCGAGTTCGGCGACGGTGGGAAGCTTGCCGTGAATCAGGAGGTAGGCGACCTCTTCGAATTCGCAATGGGCGGCGAGGTCGTGGATGTCGTAGCCACGGTAGTGAAGGTCGTTGCCGGTGTGTCCGACGGTGCACAGCGCGGTGGAGCCGGCGGGCGTGCCTGAGAGCGCGACGGATTTTTTCGGTTTGAAGGCTGTCGGCGTAGAGTTGGATTGGTTGCTCATTGCGACCCCGCAGAGCTGAAGCTATCGGATCAGAGGAGCGGGTGTCTACCTGCGGTCTTTGTCTTTGGAAAAGAGAGCGTCAAGCTTTTCCTCGTAGGAATGGTAGTCGAGGTATTTGTAGAGATCGGCGCGGGTCTGCATCTGCGGGATGATGTGCTTCTGCGTGCCTTCGTTGCGGATGGTTTCGAAGACCTGGAGAGCGGCGGCATTCATGGCGCGATATGCGGCGCAGCAGTAGAGGATGATGTCGACGCCGGCGGTGGCGAGCTCGTTGCGGCTCCAGAGCGGGGTCTGGCCGAATTCGGTGATGTTGGCGAGGATCGGCACCCCGAGAGCCTTGCGGAATTCCGTGTACTGATGCAGCTCCGTAACGGCTTCAGCGAAGATCATGTCGGCGCCGGCGGCGACGTAGGTCTGAGCGCGGTCGATGGCGGCTCGAAGACCTTCGCCAGCCAGGGCGTCGGTGCGCGCCAGGAGAACGAATCGTTCGTCGGTGCGGGCGTCGACGGCGGCTTTGATGCGGTCGACCATTTCTTCGGGGGGAACGAGTTCTTTGCCCGGGCGGTGACCGCAGCGCTTGGCGCCGACCTGGTCTTCGATGTGCACAGCGGCGGCTCCGGCCTTGATCATGGAGCGAATGGTACGGGCGATGTTGAAGGCGCTGCCCCAGCCTGTATCGATGTCGACGAGGAGAGGCAGGGTGGTTACATCGGTGATGCGGCGAACGTCGGTGAGAACGTCTTCCATGGTGCTGATGCCGAGGTCGGGCATGCCGAGAGAGTTGGCAGCGACTCCACCGCCGGAAAGATAGAGAGCACGGAAACCCGTGGCTTCGGCCATGCGGGCGGTGTAGGCATTGATGGTGCCGATCACCTGCAAGGGCCTCTCTTCCGCTAATGCGGCGCGGAAGCGGGCGCCGGGTGACTGCTGACTTTGCTGGCCTGGCATGCTGAGCCTCTCTTGCTTCTTCCGGGGGCATCATAGCAGTTTGGTGAGGCGGTGGAGAGAGCGGCGCATTTGGCGGGCGTTAGTCGCCGGTGCGACAATCATTGCCGTTGCGGCCGCACTTTCCATCGCCGCTGCTGGAGGAGAAATCAACTTATGAAGCATCTTCTCGTTTGTGCCGGACTTGTTTTTGCTGCAACCACCGTGCTTGCTCAACAGAGCACCCCCGCGAGCCCCTCGAATGCTGCACCTGCTGCCGCTGCGAAAAAGGCTCCAGCGAGCCCGCCGGAGAAGGCGACTGGAACGATAGGTGGGAAACAAATCACCATCACCTATTCGTCGCCTGGAGTGAAGGGACGCGAGGGCAAGATCTTCACGAAGGATGGACTCATCAGCCACAATCCTCACTATCCTGTGTGGCGGGCCGGGGCGAACGCGGCAACCACGCTCGAAACCACTGGGGACCTGATGATCGGTGACGTGCAGGTTCCTGCCGGCAAATACACCTTGTTTGTCGACATCTCCGATCCTGACCAGTGGACGCTGATTGTGAACAAGAAGACTGGCGAGTGGGGTCTGGCTTACGACGGGTCGCAGGACCTGGGCAAGACGAAGATGCAGATGAGCAAGCCGCCTTCGATGGTCGAGAACCTGAAATGGGAGATCAAGGGCGACGGCGGCAAGGGTATGATCTCGCTGGCGTGGGAAGACCACCATGCATCGGTGCCGGTGATGGCGCACAAATAAGCAGAGACAGTGGGGCGGGGTGGAGGGATTTCCACCCTGCCCATTAAAATAGAAGACAGGTCGTTTCCGGAGAGTACAAGAGCCTTGCCCCTGTATCCATACCGCTGCACGACGTGCGGCCACCGTTTTGAGAAAATCCAGAGCTTTTCAGCTGAGCCGGAGAAGGTGTGTCCGAAGTGCGGCAACGAGACGCTGGTGCGGCCGTTGACTGCCCCGCGTCTCCAGTTCAAAGGCGCGGGCTGGTACATCAACGACTATGCGCCGAAGAGCTCAGAGGGCAGTTCTGAATCTTCCGCCGAATCAAAGCCGTCGGAGAGCAAGGAAACCCCGAAGGCTGGTGATTCCACCAGCGGCGCGGCTGCTCCTTCAACGCCTTCCACTCCTGCTCCGGCGCCCGCATCCACGCCGAAGAGCAGTGACAACAGCTAGACCTCCAGCCGATTAACATAGGGCGTAGATGCCGCTCATCGAGCCCATCCCGCTTCCGGTTGAAAACGCCGATACGCAAGCTCTCGAGTGGGAGCCGTTGCTGGTGTTTGTTGCCGGATATGCTTCTTCGGGTGTTGGACGTGAGGCGATCCTGAATCTGCGGCCCTCGACCGACGAGTCGTGGATGGTCGGCCAGCATCAGCTGTGGGGAGAGATTCGGCTTCTGCTGCAGGAGCAGGTTTCGATCCCATTGGGAGGGCTGTTCGACCCGACGCAGCTGGCGGCGAAGGCACAGATACCAGACGCGGCGCTTGAGGCGTCTGAGCTGCAGGCCGTGGCGCGGCTAGCGCACGATGTCGGCGCGTGGCAGGCGCTTTTGCGCGAACCCCCTGCGCGACTTGCGGACAACTTGTCGCGGTTGATGGAGCTCTCATTGCCGCTTGGTGGGTCTTCGTTGAAGCCGCTGGCGGAGTCGATCGAGCGCAAGATCATGCCGGATGGCTCGCTGGCGGACGATGCTTCGCCTGAGTTGAATCGGATCCGTCGCGAACAGGAGCGGCAGCAGAGAGCGATTGAGGAGTCGTTGCGATCGGCGCTGCGGCGGCTCTCGAGCGAAGGTTCAACGCAGGACGACGTGATCACGATTCGCGGGGACCGGTTCGTAATTCCGGTACGGAGCGAGTTGAAGCGTCGCGTGTCGGGCGTGGTGCACGGCGCGAGTTCGTCGGGGCAGACGGTGTATGTGGAGCCGCTGGAGACGATAGAGCAGAACAACGAACTTGTACGGCTGATCGAGGATGAGCAGGCAGAGATTCACCGCATTTTTGTCGCGCTGACGCGACAAGTTGGTGGCTACTCGCAGGCGCTGGTTGAAGGCGCAACTGTGCTTGCGGTCGTGGATACGATGGTGGCTCGCGCGCGATTTGCGCGGGATTATGAGTGCGTTGAGCCGACCTTCGGACCAGATCGGTTGTTCCTAGAACAGGCGCGGCATCCACTGCTTGAGCGACATCTCCGCGGGACAGGCGGCAAGATTGTTCCGTTGACACTGGAGCTGACTTCAGAGGCAAGGCAGCTGATTATCAGCGGGCCGAACACGGGTGGAAAGACTGTCACGCTGAAGACAACGGCTCTGCTGGCCATGATGGCGCAGGCGGGATTGCCGGTTCCAGCGGGGCGTGCGGCATTTCCCGTGTTTTCGGCGTTTCTGGCGGACATTGGAGATGCGCAGTCGATCGAGGCGGAGCTGTCAACGTTTTCCGCGCATATCGTAAATCTGAACCGGCTCTCTCAGCTTGCGGACGGGCGGGCACTTGTGTTGCTTGACGAGCTTGGGTCGGCTACTGATCCGGAGGAGGGATCGGCGCTCGCTGTTGCGGTTGCGGCGTTCTTTCTGGAATGCCGGGCATGGACGCTGATCTCCACACATCACACATCGCTCAAGGTCTACGGCGCGAACACACAAGGTGTGCTGAATGCAGCGGCAGGTGTAGATGAAGCGACACTGGTGCCAAATTACCAGCTGCGACTCGGAGTGCCGGGCGCTTCGGCTGGAATCCAGACTGCCGAGCGACTCGGGTTGAATCGCACAATTATTGCTAGCGCGCGTGAGCGTTTGGGGTCGCAGCAAGTGGATATCGCACGGTTCCTCGATCGGCTACACAAGGAGCTCACGCAGCTTGAGGAGGATCGCAAGGCCGCTCGCGAACAGCAGTACGCACTGAACCAGGAGCGCAAGAGGCTGGAACGCGAGGGTGACGTGGAAGTGCGCAACCGCACGCGCGAACTGGAACAGAAGCTCGCTTCGCTGATGAAGGAGTTCGAGTTCCAGATGCGGGAGAACGTGCGAGCGGTCGAGGACAGGGCGGCGCAGCAGAAGTTGTCAAAGGAAGCGGAGCGAAGGATTACGCGGCTGCGGCGCGAGTTCCAGGAGAGCTTCAACCAGACTGTCGTGGCTCATCGCACAGGCGCGGACGCAGGAGATGCGAATGCGCAGCCGCATGTGGTTCGGCACGTCGCGGCAGGTGACCAGGTGCGGCTGAAATCAATGGGAAAGAT
>DATJEO010000126.1:0-12026 GCA_035496515.1 Occallatibacter sp. | reverse complement strand
GGACTTCATCCTCCACGCGGCGTTGCTGCGTCAGGGTTTCCCCCATTGCGCAAAATTCCCCACTGCTGCCTCCCGTAGGAGTCTGGACCGTGTTTCAGTTCCAGTGTGTCCGTGCGCCCTCTCAGGCCGGATACCGATCATCGTCTTGGTAGGCCATTACCCTGCCAACTAACTAATCGGCCGCGACCCCCTCCAGAAGCGAATTGCTCCTTTGACCCGTAGGTGTTATGCGGTATTAGCTAAGGTTTCCCTCAGTTATCCCCCACTCCTGGGTAGGTTAGTCACGTGTTACTCACCCGTGCGCCACTTTACTCATGGATTGCTCCACTTTCTCGTTCGACTTGCATGTGTTAGGCACGCCGCCAGCGTTGATTCTGAGCCAGGATCAAACTCTCGTTTGAAACCTGTTGCCTCACCCAACCGACGGAGGTCGATGGGATCGGCCGCGTCTCGGGCTCGAAAGCCGAGACGCCTTACCTTGTGAGAATGATCAAGCCAAACCTGATCGACTCTCACGACTGGCACGTTCAACCTTATTGTCAAAGATCCTTTGAGAGCGCTCCGCCTGAGCGGTGCCCCTTTGGATCGAGGCCCGGACTGTGACGTCAGGGTTGTCCTCGAACTTATTGCGCTTCGCCATTTTCACGCTTTCCAGCGGCTAAGGGCGTTTTTGCGCGAACCTTCTAAACCTATCGAAGTTCCGATGTCGTGTCAAGCCGCGATTCTGTTGGAATCAAGAACATAACTTCACATCTACAGCAGGCAGGTTTTCCTGCCTAATTCGATCGACATAGCGATGAAAATTTCCCACCGCAGAAGGTCGCACTGCGCAAAATTTCAAACATCAACCGGCGACTAATTCACCCCGCGCATTTCGCGCGCACAAGAGGACTCGCCTCCTGGGTCATGCAATGGGTTTGTTCTCTGCGGGATTCCCTACAGGGGCCCGAGTGCGTCTAACGCTACCTCGTCAACCCTACGAACCGGCTTCCCACTTCCCACTTGGGGCAGGCCACATTGGCCACCGGGAGGCTCCACTGCTACATCTGCAACTTTTCAAGAGTAACACAGGCTACTCTTCGATGCAACTCGCGAATCGCCTTGTTCTTAGCAGCGTTTCGCGACTTCCTGAGAATATCAACGACCCGCACATCCCGCAACTCACCCCGCCTGTGGAAAGGCCCCAGATTCTGTGGGAAAGCCCCTCGGACCCGCGCCAATTCAGGAGGGGACCAGGGTGCTTCAGGCCCGCAATAATCGCCAAATCGGTGCCCATTTACGAACTCCGGGTGGCCCCTTCTAAACCGCGGCTTCTCGCGGTTTAGGGTGGGAACAACAAACTCTCACTGCTTGGAAATAATCCCCAGATCCGTCAGCCCATTCACAAAAAACTGCATAGCCAGCGCCACCAGCAGCAGCCCCATAATCCGCACCAGTATCCGGATCCCTGTCTCCCCCAGCACCGTCTTCACTCGCCCTGCCCCCGCAAGTACTAGATAGCTCACAATGCAGGTGATGGCGATCGACCCCAGAATCGCCGCCATCTCCCAGTTCCACAAGCTCGGCACTGTCCCCACCAGCACCATCACCGAAGAAATCGCTCCTGGTCCCGCCAGCATGGGAATCCCCAGCGGCACAATGCCCGCATCTTCCTTGGCCGCGCCTTCTTCCGTATCCCCTTGGGCCTCCTGCGTGGGCGACCGCCGCGCCTCGAGCATGTCCAGCCCGATCAGCAGCAGAATCAGCCCTCCCGCAATCTCAAATGCCGGCAATGTTATGCCGAACATCTTGAAGATCAGCTGCCCCGCCAGCCCAAAGCTTGTCAGCACAATGAAACAAGTAATTGAAGCCTTGCGCGCCATCCGCTTCCTGCGCGCCGCATCCACGCCATCCGTAATCGCCAGAAAGCTGGGAATCGCCGCAAACGGATCGACAAGAAAGAAAATCGAACTCAGCGCCAGAACAGAAAACCGCACAATGGCGGCATTCCTGATCTCGTTCAGCGCCGTCGTTGCCGGACTAACCAAATCAAGCATGTACTTTCGATTCTCAAGTAAGCCGCTTCGATGCGATCCGCAAACCCCAATCGCTAATCCCTAATCCCTAATCCCTGCAACCGCTACAGCAAGTCGAACGACTTGATCCTGCGATGCCCGTGTGCATCGTCCACCGGCGCATTCCCCTCGCGCATCACCATCCGCGTGTGGCACCCCGCTTCGCGCGCCGCATCCAGTTCCCGCACTGCATCGGAAAAAAACATCACCTCACGCGTCTCGCAGTCCATCGCATTCGCAATCGACTGGTAACTCGCCGCAGCTGTCTTCGGTCCCGTGCGCGTATCAAAATACCCCGAGATCCTATCCGTCAGATCGCCGAAATTCGAATGCCGGAACAGTAGCATCTGCGCCGCCACCGAACCCGACGAATAGATCGCCACATGCGCAGCGCTCGACCATCGCTCCAGCGCCCCTGGAACGTCCTCAAACAGCGTTCCCTTCAGTTCATCGCGTTCGAATCCGCCCTTCCATATCCGCCCCTGCAGGCTTTTCAAGGCCGTCGATTTCCTGTCGCGATCCATCAGCCAGTTCAGATATGGCAATGCCTCATCCCAGTAGTCCGGATTGGTAAACCTCGGTGCCTCTGGATCCGCCTCCTGCGCGCTCTCCTCGGCTAGCGCAATCAGATCATTCACCACTCCAGCTTCAGCCGAATGGCTCTGCAGATAACGCTCGAAGTGCGCCCGCGCATACGGAAACAGTTCCTCATACACCAGAGACATCGGCGCAACCGTCCCCTCAACATCCAGCAAAAACAGCTTCGGAGCCTTCAATGATGGTTTCTTTTCGTTGGAGTGGCTTCTCGTCGATTTCAGACTCATGCTCGGATGCCGGTCTCCACGCGTGGCCCCATATACGTCGGACCGAAGCAAAGCGGCTGGTAATTCTTATCGACACCCGAACCCGTGTACTCCGGCGTCCAACCCGCGATCTGCTGGAACCACCGTATTGCCCTGATCCGCCTGTCTTCGCACAACGTGAACCAGTGCGTCGTCCCTTTCGGCACGCGCAGCATATCGCCCGGCCCAACTTCCACCGACGCAACCTTGCCCTTAATGTTCAAAAAGAAGATCCCGCGTCCCGCCAGGATGAACCGCACCTCGTCCTCCGAGTGCGTATGCTCCTTGTCGAACTTCGCCAGCATCGCATCCAGATTCGGCGTCGCCGGATTCACATCGATCACATCCGCCGTCACGTATCCCCCGCGCCGCTTCATCTCATCGATCTCGCCCGCGTACGCCTTCAGCACATCCTCTGCCGACGCATCTGCGCCCACCCGATCCAGGCTCCACCGCTCGTAATCAATCCCCAGCGCCGCAAGTTCCCCGCGTATCGCAGCTTCGTTTTCAAATTTCTGATCAGTTTCAGGAAACCGAAGAACCGCCATGATCTGCACTCCTTCGTCTTACAAAAGGATCGGGTGCCCCATGTCTCCCGCTTTTGGAGACGTGGGAGACATTACGCCTCCGATAGCCGGGTGCCCCATCCTGAATCGTCCGTCAGGACGAATTAGGGTGGGAACGACAACGCTCGTCTAACGTCGTCTAACTTCCGAAAACCCCCCGTCCCTCCACCTCGAACAGAAACTCGAGGGCCTCCAGGTGACGACGCGCCTCAGCCACCGATTCACCCCAAGTATAAAGCCCATGTCGACTCAACAAAACCCCATGCGCATCGCTGTTCTGCTGCAACACGGCCTTCAACTGCTCCGCCAAAAGCGCATACTCCTGCGCATTCGCAATGATCGGGACGCGCTCCTCATGCTCATGCGTCGCCACTCCTGCTAGCCCCTTCAGCAGCTCATATCCACGCAGCGCAACAAACCCGTCGCCCTCGAATCTCCCCGACAGCAACATGTTCCACACGGTGTGTACATGCACCACCGCGCGCGCGTGCAGCCTCTCCCGATAAACCACGAGATGCAGGCTCGTCTCCGCCGAAGGCATTCCTTTCCCGCCGAGAACCGCCCCATCCATGTCGATCTCCAGCAGATCCTCTGGCGTAAGCTTTCCCTTATCCAGCCCGCTAGCCGTGATGTACACACGCTCTCCAGAACGCACGCTGAAGTTCCCGCTCGTCGCCGGAACCCACCCGCGCGCATAACACTGCCGCGCCGTCGCACACAGCTCCTCAATCTCTCGCTGCAGAGCTTCCTGACTCATCTAGTGCACCTCATGCAGATCCCGATCTCGCACCCCAATCAGATACAGCAACCCATCCAGCCCCAGCGCTGAAATCGCCTGCGGAGCACTCTCCCGCACCAGCGGCTTCGCGCGGTACGCGATCCCCATCCCCGCCACCTTCAGCATTGGAATATCGTTCGCGCCATCCCCCACCGCCACCACCTGCTCCAGCGAAATATCCTCCCGCTCCGCAATCTCCCCCAGCAGCGCCGCCTTCCGCTCCCCATTCACAATCGGAGGCACCACGCGCCCCGTCACCACTCCATCCGCAATCTCCAGCTCATTCGCGTAGACATAATCAATCTCCAGCCGCTCCTGCAGATGCTTCGCAAAAAACGTGAACCCACCCGAAAGAATCGCCGTCTTGTATCCCAGCATCCGCAGCGTCTTGATCAGTCGCTCCGCGCCCTCCGCCATTTCAATCGCATTCACCAGCCCATACGCCCTCTCGGCCGCCAGCCCTTTCAGCAACGCCACGCGACGCGTAAAGCTCTCATCGAAATTCAGCTCTCCCCGCATCGCCGCTTCCGTGATTTGCGCAACCTGCTCTCCTACTCCCGCCATCTTCGCCAGTTCATCAATCACTTCGCCCTGGATCAGCGTCGAGTCCATGTCAAACGCAAACAGCCGCCGATTTCGACGAAAGATACTCTCCCTCTGAAATGCGACATCAATCGAAAGCTCCTGCGCCGCCGCAAGAAAATCCGCGCGCATCGCCGCCTCGCGCGATCCCTCCCCACTCACACCAAGTTCGACGCAAGCATTCGCCGCCACATCTACCGGCGAAAGCTCCCCCGACAGCCGGTCGATCCGGTCTACATTCATCTGGTGCGCCGACACAATCGTTGTCACCCGCGCCAACTCCATAGCCCCGATCGCCCGCCCCAGAATCGTCACGATGAAATGCTGATGATGCAGCCCCTTCATCCAGTGCTCCAGCGCGTCGGCTCTCACGGCTGAAAATCTCACCTGCAGATCCAGCTCATGCGCTCGCTCCGTCAGCTCTGCCTTCAGTTGAGCCAGACTGTCCTGCTTCGGAACCCTGACCAGAATCCCCAGTGAAAGCGATTCATGCACGACCGCCTGACCGATATCCAGAACCACTATCGGATGCCGCGCCAGCGCGCTTGTCAGTGCGCACGTCAACCCGGGCCGGTCGTGCCCGGAAAAATGTATAAGGATGTTCTTGCCGGAATCTCCAGTGGACATGCTCTCTTGAATATATGTGAACGGATTTCGTACCCCGCCTGCTCCGTCGCACTCGAGCGTCAGGCTCTAAAATCATCCCTTGCTCACTCCATTCCAGCGCGACCGCATCTCCGTCGTCCTCGTTTCCCCGCGCAATCCCCTCAACGTCGGCGCAGTCGCGCGCGCCATGGCCAACTTCGGCTTCTCTCGTCTCACAGTTGTCGCAGCCTACGAGCCCCACTGGCGCGAAGCCCGCTCCGCCATCGGCACTCCCGAGCTCCTCGCTGACGCCAGCGAAACCTCAACACTCGCCGAAGCCGTTCGCAACTCCACCCTTGTTCTCGGCACCGGCACACTCACTCACCGCAAACCCGAACAGCCCGTCGTCCGCCTCCACGAAGTCGCACCCGTCGTTACCCGCGAACTCGAAAACACAGGAACCGTTTCCCTCGTCTTCGGCCCTGAGAAACACGGCCTCACTCGCGAAGACCTCTCCTACTGTCACCACCTCGTCGAAGTCCCCACCGACCCCCAACAGCCCTCCATGAACCTCGGCCAGGCAGCCGCCGTCTGCCTTTACGAACTCGCAATCCACTCCGGACTGCCCACTGAAGATCCCTATCCAGCCACCTCCACCTACAGCCCCCGCCCTACCTCCGGCAACCTCGACGCCCTCGCCGACCTTATCCAGCAGGTCATGCTCGCCTCCAACTACTCCCCGCAGAACATGCAAGCCGCCAACCAGCACGATCTCCGTTTAATGCTTCGTCGCCTCCACCTCACGCCCGCCGATCAGCGCCGCGCCCTGGGCCTTTTCCGCCGTATTCTCCGCCGCCTTCAGAGCTCGGGTCGTTCGTAACGTTACGGTTCGGACGCTCGACAACTTACGGGTGATATCAATCTCCCCTTCCCGTTCATACAATTTCGTCAGACCAACCACGAACCATCATCAAGGGGGACTCGGATGCGAAAGTACATCCCGAAGCGTCACGCGCTCGCTGCATTCCTCACAGCTGCCGCATGCAGCCTCATCCCAGCCCTCGCACAGACCGCCGCTGAAACCGCACCCTCAGCGGCAGCCGGCACCCACTGGTCCGTCGCTCCGTACACCAACTCATCTGAGCCGAAGAACCCCATCATCGCCGCTGGCGCCTTCTCACTTCAAACCACAGCCGGAGAATTCAAAGAAGAACAGCTTAAGCAACTCCTCGTTGGCAAAACGCTCTACCTCCGCGATAGCTATCAGGACAACAACCTCGATTTCGACGAGCAGGGCCGCCTCACCAGCAAATCTTCACAGGGCTCTTTCACCCTCAGCCAGATTCAGATCAACAAGGTCAAGCTCTCTAAACACAAGCTCCAGCTCCAGGGCGATCGCTACGGACTCCACTTCCTCGGCGCCGCGCCATTCGAAGACCCCACCAAGGCCACCGACCACGTCAAGATCACGCCCAGAAAGAAAACAGTCCGCATCTCCTTCGACCGAGAGCAAGTCGAAAAGCCCAGGAAGGAAAAGAAACACAAGCGCAAAGGCGACGCAGTCGATCAAACTGATAAAACGGAAACGGCAGATTCCCCGCAGCCCGTTGATCCACAGCCGAACCTTGACCCTCTATCCAGCAAGAGCGAAAAGGAGGTCACTAAAACCACTTCTCCTGCCCACGCCTCTCAGCTCCTGCTCACCGCGCTCGACAAGGTCTTTTCCAATGGCATCGACGATCGCATGATCGCCGTCATGCCCGACTTTTGGCGTCTCTACTACCAGGCCGCTGCTGCCAAGACAGACTTCAAGCCTGCCGACCCCAGCATCCTTCGTCAGAACGCTGTAGACCTGAAGGCCACACTCGTCTCCGCGATCGATCCGCCCTCCAACGAATTCGCGCAATCCAGCGGCATCGCCGGAATGGCCCTCTACCACGCCGTCATCGGACCCGATGGCAAAGTTCAGCAAGTCGTCGCAGGTCGCCCCATCGGCTTCGGTCTCGATGAAAACGCCGAGAAGACCATTCGCGCCGCCACTTTCCAGCCCGCTCTCAAAGAGGGCAAACCCGTCGCGGTCGCCCTCGACCTCATCGTTTCGTTCCGCATCTACTCCAAACGCACATCACAACACGTCACGCAGCAAGCCGATATTGAAACCGAGTCGTCCGCCCTCCCCGGCCCCTACACCGCAAAAGCCCTCGAAGCTCGCATACAGCAGTAGCTGACAGACACCTGAGCCGAACTCGGGTGCCCATCCTTAACTCGCGGCTTTCGCGTTCAGGGCGGGAAACTCAGACACTGATTTCCAAACGATTAAAAACTCATCTTTCCCGCTTTCGACGAATGAGAGACAATCACCCCTCGAAATCCAGCTCCACCGGCTCAATCAGCGGAACCAGCCACTCCAGTAGCGCCACGTGCGTCGGATGTGTCGCATACGCATCGCAAGCCGCGCGATCCTTGAACCGCATCAATCCCGCCAGCGTGTATCCCTGCCCACGGGGCGACAGATTCTCTCCGACCGCCACATCAATCAACCCCGGAATGACGCCCTGAAATGCGCGAATCTCCCGCTCCGCCCGAGCCTTGTCCTCAATGGTCGCGCCATCCTTCCACCGAAACCCAAATATATGTATGAACACCATCCCTCCTGCCCACTCCGGAACTACGTCTTGTTTTGCTCAGAATTGAGATCGGCGTCACCGACCATCATGCGCGTCTTCATCTACACAGATATCAGGAGACGTGACATTGGGCCAATCATTTAAACAGCTTGTAGTCTGGAAGCGAGCCATCGAACTCACTCTCGCAATTTACAAGCTGACTGCATCATTTCCAGATTCCGAACGCTTTGGGCTCACGAGCCAAATGCAAAGAGCTGCAGTATCGATCGCAAGCAACATCGCTGAAGGATACGGAAAATCATCTAAAGGAGAGTATCTCCTCTTCCTGGGTCACGCCCGAGGATCAGACTGTGAACTCCAAACGCAACTCGTCATCGCTGAAGGTCTCGGGTTTGGCTCTCCTCAACTTCGGATCACCGCCTCCAACCTCTGTAATGAGGTCAGTCGAATGCTAGTAGCAATGATGCGCACTCTCGCGGTGAAGCACTGCTCCTAATCCCTAATCCCTGTTCCCTAATCCCTCGGCCCGCGCTAGCGGCCCAAAGCAAACTTCTTCCCACTCTCCAGCAGCCTTGCCACCGCTTCCTTCGATGTCGACTCCGTATAGATCCGCAGCAACGGCTCGGTCCCGCTCGCGCGAAACAGAATCCATGTCTCCGCCGCATTCGGCTTCGTCTTCGCTTCCGGATTATCCAGGAAGAACTTAACTCCATCCAGAGTCTCCTGCCGCAGCACCGCCATCCCGCCGATCGCCTTATCTCCGGTCTTCAGCGCCTTCGCTCGCGCAATCGCCCCATTCTTCAGTTCATCCGGGATATGCAGATCGATGCGCCCATACTGGTGTTCCCCATACTCGTTCTGCAAATCAGCAACCAGTTCGCCCAGCGTCTTCTTCTCTTCCGCCATCACGTTCGCCAGCAGCAGCGCATTCAGTAATCCGTCACGCTCCGGCAGATGCCGCTGAAATCCGATCCCGCCCGACTCCTCCCCGCCCATCACGATCTCGCGCTCCAGCATGTAGTCGCACACAAACTTGAACCCGATCCCGTGTTCGATCAGCTCCCGCCCATGCTTCTGCGCAATCCGGTCCAGCATCTTCGTCGTATTGAACGCCCGCGTCACCGCGCCCGGCCATCCCTTCCGCCGCAGCACCCAGCTCAGCAGCACCGAGAAAATCTTGTGCGGATCAACAAAATTCCCATGCTCATCCGTCGCTCCAATGCGGTCCGCATCGCCATCCGTGCACAACCCCGCATCGCATTTCTCTGCTACGCATGTCTCGCCCAGCATTCGGATATGCGGCTCGATCGGCTCCGGATTAATTCCCGGAAATAGCGGATCCGGGTTCCCGCGAATCTGCACATGATCCACTCCAATTCGCGTAAAGATCTCCGACAGAATCGTCCGCCCCGCCCCATACATCGAGTCGATCGCAAACTTCTTCCCCGACTTCGCAATCAGATCCAGATCCGCGAAGCTCTCGATCGCCTTTAGATACGAAGGCAGAAAATCCACCTCTTCAATCGCCGCTGCCTGCTTCGCCTGCCGAGCCGGCTTATCCAGATACGTCTCGATCGCTGCAATAATCGATGGCTTCCCCGACCCCCCGTACCACGCCTTGTACTTCACGCCATTCCACTGCGAAGGATTGTGCGACGACGTAATCATGATCCCGCCCGCCGCCTTACGCTCGCGCACGCCAAAACTCAACGCCGGCGTCGGCGTGATGTCATTCGCCAGCGCGACCTTGATCCCCGTCGCCGCCACTACCTCCGCACACGCCCGCGCGAAGGCCTTCGAACCGAACCGCGTGTCGTACCCGATGCAGATTCCCTTCGCCGGATCCTCCTGCGCATGAACATAAGCCGCAATCGCACCCGCCGCCGTCCTTACATTCGCAAACGTAAAATCATCGGCGATAACACCGCGCCAGCCATCAGTTCCAAACTTGATTTGAGGATGAGCCATCTTGATCTAAGTCGTTCTCCTTGCAGAAATATCAATAATCCGGCACAAAGCCGAGCTCCGGCAACCGGGCACACCACAACCGCGCCTCACCCTATACAAGCGAAGCTCTGTTCATTCAGATGCAATTTTGAGGATCAACTCACATTACGCGCCGTCGATCTGCTCTTCCGCGGCGGCACATAGTGAAATCGGATCAAATAGATTTTCTCGCCGTTCCCGTGCTTCGCCACCTTCAGCAGATCCAGCACTCCCATGAACCCCGACGCCCGCGCCAGCTCCGGCGTGATATCCGGAAACCCGATCGGCTCAATCGAATCGACCTCGATCTCTCCCTCTTCCATCTTGTACCGCCCGCCCACGCGCACCTGCAGCCGCGACCAGATCCGCACCGTACACGTGATCTCGCCCCTACGCACACCCTCGCGCAATCTCTTCGTGAACTGCATGTCTAGACAGGGCTACTTCTGTGCGACTCAGAACGCATACCCACAAGGACTGTCATTCTGAGCGCACGGGACCCCAAGCGCTTTCTCAAGCTTGGGGGTGGTAAGCGAAGAATCTGCTTTTGAAACGTTCACCTGATGCGAAAACTTACAGAAAAACATCCGAGCCTCTAGATCAGCTCATCCCGCCCCGACAGCCCCAGCTCCTTCACCACCTTGCCCACATCCTGCGAGTGGTCACGGTGTGCAATCAGCAGCGCATCCTCGGTATCCACGATCACCAGGTTCTCCACGCCCACCAGCGCCACAAACTTCTTCTGGCTGTAGATGTAGTTATTCCCGGCCTCGATCGTCAGGTGGCCATCGGTTTCGGCAACGTTGCCGTCACCATCGCCGCGCAGCCGCGTCTCCATCTGGTACTCATAAAGCGAGGCCCAAGACCCCAGATCGTTCCACGCAAACTCAGCCGGCACGCAATACAAGTGCGATGCATGCTCGCCCTTCGCCGATCGCGGCTCCAGTACCGCATAGTCCACCGAGATGTTTTCGCAAGCCGGATACCACTCGCGAAACACATCCTCGAACTGCGGTGTCCCGTATGCCTTCGCGATCTTTTCCAGCAGCGGAGCCGTCTCCGGCAGGTGCTCCCGCACCGCGTTCGCCAGCGTCTTGGCCGACCACAGAAACATACCCGAATTCCAGTAGTAGTTCCCCGCCGCCACAAACTCCTGCGCACGGTGCAGATTCGGCTTCTCCGTGAATCGGCGCACCCGAAGCGCGCCCTTCTCTTCTGAGTCCTCTCCGGTCTCGATATACCCGTAGCCCGTTTCCGGCCGCGTCGGCTCGATGCCCAGCACCACGATGTTGGCGCCCGCCGCCGCCAGCCCGATTCCCTTCTGCAGTGCCTTCAAAAACCGCGGCTCGTCCGCAATCACGTGATCCGACGGAAAAACTCCCAGCACCGCCTCAGGATTGTCGCGCTCGATCAGAAATGCCGCCAGCCCGCACGCCGGAGCCGTATTGCGCGCCACAGGCTCTTCAATAATCTGCTGCCTCGGCACCGCCTTCAGCTGGTCCGCAATCTCGTGCGCCAGAAACTCGTTCGTGATCACCCACGTCTTTTCATGGGAAGCCAGGGGCTTCAGGCGCTCCACCGTCTGCTGAATCATCGAGCGCTCGCCATCGAGCGCCAGCACCTGCTTGGCCCGTGCGCGGCGCGACCGCGGCCAGAACCGCGTTCCGCTGCCACCCGCAAGAATAACTGGACGAAAATCAATCGACTTCGGCATGGAAAACACATCCTACCCGACAAAAGCTAGGTTTGCACAGTGATGCGCATTACGAGTCACAGGCAAATCTCCATCTGCCCCGCGACCACCATATTGTTTGTTCTAGTTTTAGCTCTGCAACTGCCCTGGCCGTCCTGCGTAAAAACAAGGTTAGCATCTTTCCATGTAAACGTTCCGCAAGTGCTCCCCGGCCGCGCTTTTCCCGCGACTCTGGCGCTTCATTCCGCTAAGCTACCTGCATGTTCAGCGGCCAGGGTTCGTTTCGCATCTTCCGCATCGCCGGCATCACCGT
>DATJEO010000125.1:0-9727 GCA_035496515.1 Occallatibacter sp. | reverse complement strand
CACGTGCGAGATCGCGAAGGCAGTGGCGCAGGACTTCGCGCGAGCAGGGCTGGTCCATAAGCTCAGAGAGATCGGCGCGTCGGCTGAAGTCGAGCACGTCAGGCGGCATGGAAATGCATCGTTTCGGCGGTAACGCCGGGACCGAAGGACATGGCGCACCCGCGCTGGCCCGAAGCGGCGGCGCGAAGCACATTTTCGAGAACAAACATCACGGTTGCGGAAGACATATTTCCAAAGCGTGCGAGAATGTCGCGGGAGTGGGAGAGCGCGTCATCGGAGAGGCCAAGTCCCTTTTCGACAGAATCGAGCACAGTGCGGCCACCAGGATGCACGGCCCAGAGATCGAAGTGAAGAGGGTCTTCTCCGCGAGTGATGTGCCGCCCCACCTCTTTCATGGCGCGGGAGATCTCGCCCGGCACCTGACCGGAGAGATACATATCGAATCCAAGTTCGCGAATCTTCCAAGTAATCAGATGGCTGGTTTCAGGAATGCGCAGTGCGAGGAAGCTGTCGATACCGAGGCCCGTCGGCTTGGCGCTGACGAGGCATGCGGCGCACCCGTCCGCGAAGAGCAGGTAGGACAGCATTTGCTCGAGGTTCTTGGTTTCCTGCAGATGAAGAGTGCAGAGCTCGAGGCTGAGGATCAAGACGACCGAATCCGGCTCGGAACGGACGATGTGGTGCGCTGACTTGAGAGCGTTGATCGCGGCATAACAGCCCATGAAACCGATCATGGTGCGTTCAACGGATGGATTGAGGCCGAGGTGGTTGACGATGTCGAAATCGAGCCCCGGCGCATATAGGCCGGTGCAGGAAGTGACAATGACGTGAGTGATCGATTTGCGTTCTTCCATCGAGAAAGAGAGTTTGTTAAGCGCGCAGGCCGCGAGCTGAGGCGCGAACTTCTCGAAAGCCTCCATGCGGCGTGCTGTATCGGGGAAGTTGCCGGTGGCGTAGAGATCTTCGGCGTCGCGCCACTGGCCGTTCTCACAGGCGATGGGTTGCAGGAACGAGTAGCGATGCTCGATAGCCGACATGCGGACCATACGGCGGAAGAGAGAGCGCTGGGTACCCTCCGGCATCATGCCCTCGGCGAACGCAACGAACGAGCGATGGACATCGTGGGGCGGGACCGAACTGGCGATGCGATTGATATATGCAGTGGTCACATGCACCTCGTTGCGATGGGATAGCACTCTTAAGAATTGTTAGATTCGTGCGGGGCCGGTTGTGTCATCCGAATGTAATTCTCATTTCAGCAGATCGTCGGAAGCTTATCCTGCTGTTCAGCAAGTGAATACGATCGTCATTTCCCCGCAGGAGTTGTTCCGGTTTTCTGGCGTGCGGATCAGGCCTTTTTCGCGCGACCGTTAGAGGGAGCCGGTTCTTTCGGGGAAGACTCGGCGCGCTTGCGGAGTTCGTGCTCGACGACCTTGAGCATTTCAGATTCAGGGGCGGGTTTGCCCGTCCAGATTTCAAATTGACGCGCACCTTGCTGCACGAACATCTCGAGGCCGGTGATGACGGGGATTCCTCGTGACCTCGCGAGCTTCAGCAGCGGAGTTTCGAGCGGGTTGTAGACCATGTCGAAGACGAGGCCGGCGTTGAGCTCGTTTTCGGCGATCGGCATAGCCTGCTTCGTTCCAGCCATGCCGCACGGGGTGGCGTTGATGATCACGTCGAAGCGCTGCTTGGCGAGCAGTTCGTGTTTGAGGGACTTGGCTTTGGCTTGGCGGGCTAGCGTGACGGCGTGCTCGTGGGTGCGATTGATGACAAGGACTTCGGCTCCTTCTTCGACGAGTCCGAATACGGCCGCGCGGGCTGCACCGCCGGCGCCCAGAACAGCAACGCGGGCTCCTTTCAGGCGGAGCCGGCGCTGGAGCGGGCGGACTATTCCAGCCACATCGGTGTTGAAACCGTAGAGTTTGCCGTCGGCGCCCATGCGGAGGGTGTTGCAGGCGCCGATCTTTGAGGTTAGCGGGTCCATGTTGGCGAGATGCGGCAAGACCTCGGTTTTAAGCGGCATGGTAACGGCGCATCCGGCAAGAGGTAGTTCGAGCGCCAGAGTGAGCAGGTCCTGGACGGACTTGGCCTTGAGGGGGAGGAGAATGGCGTTGACGATCTCACGACGGAAGGCGGCGTTCTGGAGCAGGGGCGAGAGGGAGTGGCTGATAGGGTTGCCGGCGACTCCGAAGATGCGCGTGGCGGGATCGAGGTGCTCGAGCCGGTAGAGGTCGCGGAGAGCTTCGGCGGTGACCTGACCGGGGGCGGTCTCGGTGTCGGCGGACCAGGAGGCGAAGGTGAAGGCGGCTCCGGCGCGGGGACCGAGGATGCGGCTGACGAGGCCCTCTTCGCCCATGGCGATCCCAACTACGCGCGAGCCGAGCGAGCGATCTTCGATAAGGCGGAGGACGGAGAGGTTGTCGGCGAGGGTTCGGGCAGTGGAGACGACTTTGACGAAGTCGGGTTTGAAGGCCTCGATGCGATCCGCTGCCTGCTCCAGGCCCTTGGTGCGGGTGAAGTCGTGGAAGCTGACGAGAAGCGCAGCCCCGGCGGAGCGGAGCTTGGCGATCTGAGCGGACTTGGCTTCTTCGGCGGATTCGACTTCGAGGTCGAGGATCTGGCAGCCGCACTGGGCGGCCTTGGCGAGAATCTCGAGTTCGGCTGCGAGGGGCCCGTCGAAGGACCCGCCGTGAGCCTTGCGGCGGCAGGTGGCGATCACGGTGACGTCTTTGTGCTCGGCCAGGAACTGCTTGACATAGGGCAGGGCGTTGGCCGGCTTGGAGAGCGAGTCGAGCCTTAACTCAAGAAATTTAAAGTCTTTGCAGGCTGCCTCCGCGCGGTCCATCAACTCGGCGGGAGAGCCGCCCTGGATCGCTACGCAGAGCTTACCCAGCCGCAGCCTGGGAGGTACAGGTGCGGTGGGGGTAGGCGATTCTGCGACAGGGTGCGCCATATCCGTTCAATTGACGCATCTTAGTTGCACTGGGTTTCGTATGCAACAGGAACATAAGACCTTCGTAACGGGGAGCTTTTAGCTTTTGCCCGTCAGCCCCCAACAGAACCAGCCGTCCGTCCTGTGGTAGGACTCCATTATGCAGTGGAGTTCTCTTAGGGTTAGCGGTGGGGGTGCGCTGCAAAAACCTCTCATCATTGGACTTAGCCGTAGATATATACAAATAAAGGAACTTATGGACCCTGAGGACGAGGAAACGGTCCGGCAAGAGGTCAGAAGGAAGATAGGCGGCGGATGCGATATTCGAAGGAAGATAGGCGGCGGATGCGATATTCGATTTAGAAGTCTGACCGTTCCGCATGCTTTTATTCTGCGCTATTTGGGGAAATAACCTGCAAAAGGCAGTCTTTGAGGTGCGAGGGTGCCTGCTTCTAAGTCAGGAGCCCCTTGACCCGTCCTGCGAGGGCTGCCTGGGTCTGCTTGGAGAGAAACAGTTTTTCTAGCCAGCCGAGATCCGCGTCCACCGTTACGTCCTTATCGGTGACATCGATGAAGCCCTTGACCGGCGCGCTGACGATTCCCATTTTCGCCTGGAAAGAAAAATTCATTCTGCTGCCACTCCAGTTCCTGCTTTCGTTCGCGATCTGTATGGGAACCGCTCCGAAGCCTTTGAACAGGTCGTCGAATGAGCGGTCGACGGACTGCACGATTTCTTCTTTGGGACGGTTATGCGATACGGTGACGCGCATGCTGCTCCAGTTTGTGTCCTGCGGGCGGCAGAGTAAGCCGACGCGGCGCGGAGATTCACTGCTTGGATGCAGCGCTGGATGCGCCGAGCCGTCTCAGCCTAGTTCAGGGGTCTTGCGGCCCGACCCTTTCGAAACCCGCTGAACCGGGAGTACTTCAATTGCGGTTGCTCCGATCATTCCTCGCGGAGGGTTCGGGCGGGGTCAATGTAGGCGATTCTCAGGGCGGGGACTGTGGCGGCGATCAGGGAGACTATGGCGAGAGTCGCCAAAACGGCGGCGAGGCTGGGGATGTCGTAGACGCGGACTCCGTAGAGTACGCTGCGCATGATGGGAAGGACGATGGCGCAGAGGGCGAGGCCGATGAGGAGTCCGGCGGCAGTGGCGCCTACACCGGATGCGGAGATCTGCGTGATGGCCTGGCGGATGGTGGATCCGAGTGCGATGCGAATGCCGATGTCACGAGTGCGCTGCGTGACGAGGCTCGCGACGAGGGCGAAGATTCCGATGGCGCTGAGAAGTAGGGCGAGACCGGCCATGGCGCCGAGCAGGGCAACTTCGATGCGCTGCATGGAGAGGGCTTTCGCCTGGAGATCGCTCATACGATAGAAGCCCGAGAAGGGAAGGCCGGGAGCGACGGATGAGAGCGCGCGCTGCATCTGCTCGGTGAGGCCGTCGACGGGGGCGGATGTGCGGACGATCCAGCTGGGCTGGAACCAGACGTGGACGCCGAGCATCCGCGCCTCAGCCTGAGCTGCGGGGACATATACGGTTTCCTGGCTCTGGATGGGAGCGGTTGCCTGGAGGCCTGAAACGAGCTGGATGTCGGAGACGACGCCGACGATGAGGGCGCCTTTGTCGACGGTGAGGCCGACTGGGTTGAGGCCGGGGAAGAACTTGCGCGCGAAGGTTTCGTTAATGATGATGACGGATCGTGCGTCGGGGCCGTCGGCGTCGGTGAATGCGCGGCCACGGCTGAGCGGCATTTGGAGGACGTCGAAAAACCGCGGTGTGACGTAAACGAAATCTGCGCCAACGCGTTTGGTGGCTTGCGGGCCGTCGTGAAGTACTACGCCGCTGTTGAGGGTGCGCTCATAGGGAAGCGTTAGTCCGACGGCGGCGGATTGCACGCCGGGGATATGCTGCATGGCATCGAGACTGGCCTTTATCAGCTGACGGAAGGGTACGGGGTCCTTGTAGCGCGCATCGTCGAGGGACGCTTTGGCGGTCATGACGCCATCGGGGTTGAAGCCGGGCGGCAGTGTCTGGAGATGGATGAGGGTGCGCAGAAGGAGGCCTGATCCGGCGAGGAGAACGACGGTGAGGGCGACTTCACCAGCGATAAGGGCCTGGCGGAGGCGAACGGAGTGGCCGGAGGCGGTTGCACGGCTAGCGAGTGAGGAGCGGAGGTCGACGCGGCGGGCGGAGAGTGCAGGCAGCATTCCGAAGAGAACGCTGGTGAAGAGCGTGACCGCAGTTGTGAATGCGAGGACACGCCCGTCCAGCGCGACGCCGGAGACGGGAAGGAAGTTCTGCGGCAGCAACGAAAGCAGGCCACGGAGGGCGAGGAGGCCGATGCCGATTCCGGCAATGCCTCCGATGCAGGCGAGGAGCAGGTTCTCGATCCAGAGCTGGCGCAAGATCTGCCAGCGGGATGCGCCGACGGCGAGACGGGTTGCAAGTTCAGGAAGTCGACGCGCCATGCGAACGAGGGTGAGTCCAGCGAGATTGGCGCAGGCGATGCGAAGGATGCCTCCGGCGGCGGCCATGAGTCCGATGGCTTGTGGGCGCAGCTGGGAGGTGACGCCTTTCTGGAAGGGGACTGTATAGAACCGGATCTTTGCGCCGGGGTTGCGTGATTCAATTTGCGAAATGCGGGCGGCCCAGGCGCGATTGATTTCAGCGTCGGCCTGTTGCCAAGTTGCGCCGTTGTTGAGGCGGAAGATGACGCCGAAGTTCGTGCCGTTGCCCTCGCCCTGAGGGCTGGGCTGGAGGGAGGTGTAGACGTCGGCATTGAGAGGTGTAATGGCGTTTTGCGGGAGGACGCCGATGACGGTGTAGGGCGCGCCCTTTAGGCGGATCGCGCTGCCGATGAGGTTGCGATCGACATTGAAGGTGGAGCGCCAGAAGTCATAGCTGAGGATGACGGCTTTGGGGCCGTTGGGGGCGTCTTCTGCCAGGGAGAAGTTGCGGCCTATGGCGGGGTGAAGGCCAAGGACGTCGAAGTAATGCTGCGAGACGCGGCCATTGCGAATGTATGCGACCTGCTTCGAGCTGGATTCGAGATTGGCGCCGCTGGCGAGCGCGGCGCAGACGGCGGAGGTAAGCGAAGGAACGTTGTCGCGGAGCTGCTCCCACTGCGTGCCGTCGATCCAGCGCTGTCCGTCTTCGGGGTCGGGGCCCTGCGTGCGCTGGAAGAGGGTGCCCATCCGTTCCGGCTGCGGGTAGGGCAGGCTCTTGAGGATGAGCGCATTGACGATGGAGAAGATGGCGGTGTTGGCTCCAATGGAGAGGGCGAGAGTGAGCACGACAGTGGCGGTGAAGCCGGGATTGCGAAGAAGCTGGCGAACTGCGAAGCGAAGATTCTGCCGGATGGGGTTCATCGATGCGCCTCCGTGCGGGAGTGGGGAAGAAAGTATGGAGCAATCAGGGGGCCAGAGGGGGTGGGGTGGATTGTGAGTAGATTGTGTGGTCGTCGGTCGAAGGTGGCGGGTTGGAGGTGTCCGGTGGTGAACTGGGCGTTCGGGAACGGACAGGGTTCTTGTTCCCACCCTTGCTGCGCAAGGATGGGGCACCCGGTAGCCCAGCCCTGATGTATCCCAGGTCTCAAAATCGAGACCCTTCGACTCCGCTCAGGGCAGGCTCTGGGGCACCCGACCTGAAAAAATCCCGACAGCTAGGATTGGGTGGCGATTCTTGAGATTTCGCGGTGCTGCCATTTGCCGCGGGTGAAGTCGGGGATTTCGATGGGGGCGCTGCCTTGCGCGACGGACTCGACGCTGAGGGGGCCGATGGAGGACCAGGCGGCTGCGTCGTAGACGTCCATGTCGGGCGGAAGGCCCTCGCGGAGGCACTGGAGGAGGCGGTAGATCATGATGAAGTCCATGCCGCCGTGGCCGCCGATCTTTTGCGCGATTTCGCCTTCGCGGGCCCAGAGGGGATGCTGGTGTTGCTTGAAGTTGTCGATGGTACCCCAGGACTCGTCTTTGTTCATGCCGTCGATGTAGATGCGCGGAGGGTAGTCCTCGAAGATGGCCTTGGTGCCGGCGATCTGGTTGATGCGGCTATAGGGATGCGGCGTGGAGACGGCGTGCTTGACGGTGATGGTGAGTCCGGCGGCGGTTTTGATGAGCGTGGTGTTGAGGTCTCCGCAGATGTAGCGCTCGCTCTGGCGCGCTTCGTCGGACTGCGGGTGCTGCTTGCGGTATAAGTCCAGGCCACGTTGCGGAGAACTCATGGAGACGAGGTGGGCGAAGCGGTCGCCACGCTGGATGCGCATGTAGTTGGCGACGGGGCCGAGGCCGTGCGTGGGGTAGAGGTTGCCGTCGGCGCGGGTGTGTTCTGCGCGGCGCCAGAGGCCTTCGCCAGCGTGCGAGAAGAGTTCGTCGCGAAGGTCGTGGAGGTAGGCGCCTTCGCCATAGAGAATGTCGCCGAATTCGCCTGCGTTGATCATGCGGAGGATGAGCGTCTCGTTGTAGCCGTAGCAGCAGTTCTCGAGCATGAGGCAGTGCTTGCGGGTTTCTTCGGAGCCGCGGACGATGCGCCAGCAGTCTTCGAGGGAGATGACGGCTGGAACTTCGACAGCGACATCTTTGCCGTGAGCCATGGCGGCGAGCGCCATAGGAGCGTGCCAGCGCCAGGGAGTGGCAGCGATGACGAAGTCGATGTCATTGCGAGCCACGAGGGCTTCATAATGCTGAGGGCCGTCGGTGAAGAGTTCGGGGCGCTTTTGTCCGGCGGCGGTGACGAGGCCCGCGGCGTGGTCGGCTTTGTCTTTGACGACGTCGCAGATGGCGACGATCTGCCCGTTGGCGGCGAGCAGATTGCCGAGGAGCGAGGTTCCGCGGCCGCCTACGCCGATGAGACCGATGCGGGGCTCGCGTTTCTGGAAGGGTACGTCGGCCATGGTTTCGCGGTCGGCGGGGAGGGGCGATTCCTGAGAGAGTCCCTGTTGGACTGCTCCGGCTACGGCTGCAGTGGCGAGGCCAGCCTGCATGAAGCGGCGACGCGACCAAGCCGCGAAGTCTTCGTTGTGGATTGTCATTTGTAAACCCCCGGCGAGCGTTGCTAACAACGCAAGGATCGAATTCCAAGCACAGAGCAGGGTATCACTCAGGTGCCGCAGTTCTTCGGGCCAATGGGTTCATTCGGGAACGAAGAACAACGGAAGGGGGATGTGGCAACCTAGTGGTTGGAGGTTGTCTAGATTATGGCTGCGAATTCTTCCCCTGCTGCAACTCAGGTCACCAAGGATGTTCACGTCTGGGAGGCGGGAGGAGCGACTTCTCCGGAGGCTCTCACGACGTGGGTGGGCGCGAGGCTGGCTGCGCATGAGGCGGCGATTGCTGCTCTGCTGGCCGTGGAAGGACCACGCACCATCGAGAATACGTTGCGGCTCTATGACGCCGCGATCGAGCAGTTGAGCCTGGCCGGCGCGCAGGCGGGGGTGCTGAATTCCGTGGCGCCGGAGAAGGCTGTGCGCGACCAGGCACAGATGGAGGCGCAACGAGTGGCGATGGCGGGCAGCGCGCTGAGTTTGAATCGCGGGGTGTATGACGCGCTGGCTGCGATGAGCCTGGATGGAGCGAGCGCGGCGACAAAGCATTTTGTGGAACGCACACTGCTTGGGTACCGGCTGGCCGGTGTGGACAAGGACGAGGAGACACGGCAGCGGTTGCAGGCGCTGCACGAGAAGGCGACGAAGCACTCGCTGGATTTCAGCAGGAACATCCAGGAGGGCGGGAAGACTATCGTTGCGACGCAGTCGGAACTGGAGGGATTGCCGCCGGATTATCTCGGAAGACATCAGCCTGATGCACGCGGGCAAATCAGTCTCACGACGGATCAGCCGGACATGCAGCCGGTAATGACGTTTGCGATTGATCCGGCTCTGCGGGAGCGGATGTTCATTGCATACAACACGCGGGCATATCCAGAAAACAAGCAGATACTGCTGGATCTGTTGAGCACGCGGCAGGAGATTGCGTCGGTGCTTGGATTTCGGAGCTGGGCGGACCTGGCGACGGCGGACCAGATGATGGGTTCGGCGGCGAATGTGCGGAAGTTTCTTGCGCGATTGGAAGAGGCGAGCCGCGAGGGCGCGGTGCGCGAACATGAGTTGGTGCTGGAGTTCGCGCGGACGAAGCAGTCGGGGGTGAAGGCGATCGACATCACGAGCCGCGGCCACTGGTATGAGCAATACCGGCGGGCGGCATTCGATTTCGATTCGCAATCGGTGAGGCCGTATTTCCCCTACAAGCAGGTTGAGGCGGGAGTGCTGGAGACGGCGGCGAAGCTGTTCAAGGTGGAGTTTCGGCACTCGGATGCGAAGGGATGGGATCCGGCGGTCAGTGTGTATGACGTGTACGAAGAGGGCCGGCATGTCGGGCGGTTTTATTTGGATATGCATCCGCGCGAGGGGAAGGACAAGTGGTTCTCGGCGGCTCCGGTGGTGACGGGGGTTCGCGGAAGGTATATGCCGGAAGCGGCGCTGATCTGCAATTTCCCGGGCGGGGATCCGGACGACCCCGGACTGCTGCAGTACAGCGATGTGGTGACGTACTTTCACGAGTTCGGACACCTGATGCACGCGATTCTGGGCGGGCAGACAGAGTGGGCGGGGGTGTCGGGCTTTGCGACGGAGGGCGATTTCATCGAGGTACCGTCGCAGATGCTGGAGGAGTTTTTCCGCGATGAGAAACTCTTGCAGAGTTTCGCGAAGCACTACGAGACAGGCGAGGTGCTTCCGGCGGAGATCATCCAGAAGATGAAGACGGCGGGCTCGTTCGGGCGGGCGGACTGGGTG
>DATJEO010000124.1:0-8015 GCA_035496515.1 Occallatibacter sp. | reverse complement strand
GCCTCTGTGGCAACTCCGCAAGCGCTCCTACGATCTCCTCAGCGTCGCCTCGCGTTATCCATCTTTCCCGCTTCTGCTCGAGGCCTATCGCGAATGCCTCCGCGACGTCTTCGACATGCCCGCGCTCATCGAAACACTCCGCGGCATCGAGCAGCGCCAGCTTCGCGTCCACGTTGTAGAAACTCATAAGCCATCACCCTTCGCATCATCGCTCCTGTTCAGCTATGTCGCCAACTTTGTCTACGACGGCGATGCTCCGCTCGCCGAACGCCGCGCTCAGGCTCTCACTATCGATCAGGACCAGCTTCGCGAACTCTTAGGCGAAGCGGATCTTCGCGAACTCCTTGACTCCGACGCGATCGCCGAGATCGAAGAAATGGCGCAGTGCCTGGTCGAGTCTCATCGCGCCCACTCGGCCGACGGCATTCACGACCTCCTGCTTCGGCTGGGCGACCTTTCCCGTGAGGAGCTCGCGCGCCGCATCATCAGCCCAGCACTCCTCGAATCCGTCGATCGCCTCCTCCGTGCTCGCCGCCTCCTTGAACTCCGCATCGCCGGCGAGCGACGACTCATCGCCGTCGAAGATGCCGCGCGTTATCGCGATGCTCTTGGCATACCGCTTCCTCCCGGCCTACCCGGATCGCTCATCGATCCGGTCGCGCAGCCAGTGCTTGAACTCGTCCGTCGTTACGGCCGCACCCACGGTCCCTTCACGCAGAAGGAAGTAGCCGACCGATTCGCCCTCGATCCGGCTATCATCGAAAACACCTTGCGTCAGCTCACGATCGAGGGCAGGGTACTCGAAGGTGGATTCCGCCCCGGAGGGCTGCATCGCGAGTGGTGCGATGCTGAAATCCTTCGCCAGATCCGCCGCAAATCCCTGGCCAGACTCCGACGTGAGGTCGAGCCCGTCGAACAGCACACTCTCGCACGCCTCTTCACGCACTGGCAGGGCCTGTTGAACCCGCGCCGTGGCTCGCACGCCCACCTCGACGCCGTGCTAGATGCTATCGAGAGCCTCCAGGGAGCTCCAGTTCCGGCATCCCTCCTCGAAACAGCAATCCTGCCAGCCCGCGTTGCCGGATACGAATCCGCCGGCCTCGACACTCTTATCGCTGCTGGCGAAGTCACCTGGGCCGGCATCGATCCGATCGGCGAACGGGATGGCCGCATCGCGCTTTTCCTCTCAGATAAACTCCCTCTCCTGGCCCAGCAACGTCCTCTCGCAGAACCGCTGTCTGAACGAGAAGAGAAGATCATCGCTGTCTTGGAGTCAACCGGCGCCAGCTTCTTCGAACCTATTCATCAGGCAATCGGCGGCGGCTATCCCGGGGAATCCATCGACGCTCTCTGGAGCCTCGTATGGCGTGGTCTCATCACCAATGACTCGCTGCACGCTCTCCGCGCCTACATCACGCGCCCGGACTCCTCGCGCCCTCAGCGCCGCACCCACACGGGGATGGTTTTCCGGTCCCGCCGCACCACGCCTCCCAACGCGCAAGGCCGTTGGTCACTGTTGTCACTGGCGTCGCGCGAATCATCCGAACCCACGCCCACGCGAACCGAAGCCAGCCACGCGCTCGCTCTTCAACTTCTCAATCGCTATGGCGTGCTCACCCGCGAATCCGTCGCCGCCGAAAACGTTCCCGGCGGTTTCAGCGCGGTCTACGATGTTCTGAAAGCTCTCGAAGAAAGCGGCCGCATCCGTCGCGGGTACTTCGTCGCGGGACTGGGAGCAACCCAATTCGCGCTCCCGTCTGCGGTCGACCTCCTTCGCCAGCTTCGCACCGAACCTCCGCAGGAAAAGCCCGAGTTCGTTCAACTCGCGGCGTCGGATCCTGCCAATCCATATGGTTCCGTCCTTCGCTGGCCCGACCTTCCCGTCATGGAAGACGATAACGAGTCAGCGCCGCGGGTCTTGACGCGCGCCGCATACGCCGAAGTAATCCTCCGCAACGGCCAACTCGTCGTATGGCTGCGCCGAAACAATCCGCACCTGCTCATCTTCCTGCCCCCTGACGAACCCGAGCGTTCGCAGGTCGCCTCTGGCCTCGCGCATTTTCTTTCAAGCCGCGGACAGGACCGCATGCGTGCCGGCAGCCATCAGGGCGTGCTCATCACAACGATCAATGGTCAGCCCATCGCGGCACATCCTATGGCGCGCTTCCTCATGGATGCCGGATTCCATCCCGGCCCTCTCGGGTTACACCTCCGTCGAATAACGGCGCCGATTCACCACGATACACAGCATGCCGATCCTGCTGGAGAAGAACTGCAGTAGCCATGCCCGAAGGCGACACCATTTACCGGACTGCCCGCGCCATGGGACGCGCCCTCATGGGCAAGCAGATCACCGCCTTCCGCTCCAACTACCCACTGCTCACGCGCTTTCACGACGACACTCCAATTACCGGCCAAACCGTTGCCAACGTCGAATCGCGAGGTAAGTGGCTCCTGATACACCTCTCCGGCGGCGCAACCATCGCAACCCACATGCTGATGAATGGCTCCTGGCATCTGTACCCGCGCGGGAAGCGGTGGCACAGACCGGCACGCGACATGCGCATTGTGCTCGAGAACTCTGAGTACCAGGCCGTCGCATTCACCGTTCCCGTGGCCCGCATCTACACTGCGCAGCAACTCGCTCGCGAGAAGCGCATCCCGCCTCCCGGCTCAGACGTGCTCAGCGAGAACTTCGATCCGGCATCAGCCGTCGCTCGAATCCGCGCCTGCTCCGGGGAAGAGATCGGCAACGTGCTCCTTCATCAGCACGTGCTGGCCGGCATCGGCAATGTCTTCAAATCCGAACTCTGCTTCGTGGAAAACATCAATCCATTCTGCCTTGTTGCGGCACTTACAGACGATCAGCTCGAAGCACTCGTCCGCTCGGCGCAAAGCCTTGTGGGTTCCAACGTCCTTGAAGACTCTAGCAACATGATTGTCACGTACCGCGGCCCTGGTCGGCGGACAACACGCAATGCTCGTCCGGCAGATAACCTCTGGGTGTACAGCCGCTCCGGCAATCCATGCCGCCGCTGTGGCGCCACAATCCGCCATCGCCTGCAAGGGCAGGATGCGCGCGTCACTTACTGGTGTCCGACTTGTCAGCCCATGCCGGATGGAAAAGACATCGATGGATACTGATCAGATTGCCGACCGGGCACCGAAGCTTCAATTGCCGGTCTTGGCGCCCATGCCGAAGAGCTTTTGCAGAATATTGCGGTGGTCGCTCGGGTGATCACAGGTGTCCGTCGGCGCGGTTCCCATCAGGAAAGCCGCCTGGTACCCATCAGGGCAGGCGTCATCGCTCAAGAGATTAGTCGCTTTATCGATTTTGACAATCTCGACTCCATCAGGAGGAGTGAATTCGTGAGTGTCGGAGTACTGCGGCAACTTCACCGCTCGCTTCATGAACTCCGCCCAGATCGGTGCTGCCGCGTGAGCACCCTCAATCTTGATGTCGGTGTAGTCGTCATTTCCTACCCACACCACGCAGAGAAGATTTGTCGTGAAGCCCGCGAACCACGCGTCGTGACTGGTGCCAGTCTTGCCTGCGGCCGGAGCCAGGAAGCCCAGATTACGAACGCCCGCTCCCGTTCCGCAGTAATCTTTTCCGGCGATTTTGCAGCCATCCTTCCCGTTTCCCTGAAGAACTGCTTGCATCATGTAAGTGGTCAGGAAGGCGACACGAGGATCCAGCACTTGGCGCGAACTTGGCGGGTAGTCGTCGATCACGTCGCCGTTAGGTGCGCGCACACTGGCCAGCGTCCACGGATCGATATGTACACCGCCATTGGAGAACACGGTGTAGGCTCCAGCCATTTCGAGTGGCGTGGCATCGTACGAACCGATTGCCATTGAGGGCGTACCCTTCGCACTCTTGATGCCTGAGTCGCGGGCAAGTGCTGCCACCTGGTCAAAGCCAACCATGCTCGCCAGGCTGATCGTGGCATTGTTGTCCGAACGCAACAGCGCGAAACGAGCGGTGATGTCCCCGTAAAACGCACCCTCAAAGTTACGAGGTGCGTACTCGTCAGGAGTACCCTCGCCATAGGTCTGCTGTGCGTCGTTCAGTATCGTCACTGGCGAGAAGAGAGCATTCTGCCCAGGTAGCATCGTTCCCTGCACAGCGGTTTGAAAAGCAGCAGCGTAAACAAATGGCTTGAAGATGGAGCCGGTGGGCCGATGCGCCACCGCATGATTCAATTGGCTCGCACCATAATTCCGGCCTCCTACCAGAGCCAGGACCTGGCCTGTATGAGGATCGAGCGCAATGAGCGCTACTTGTGGGTACACGTACTCCTTGCCAAGCTTGCGATCTCGGGCATGTCTTCTATCCACGGCGTCATGCACTATCTGTTCGGTCGAATCGACCGCGGAAGTGGCGATGCGCTGCAAATCGGGATCGAGAGACGTGTAGATGCGCAATCCCTCTCGATTGAAATCACGATCTCCAAGCTTCTGAATCAGCTGATCGCGAACGAGATCGACAAAGTAGGGTGCCTCGCTGGCATCCACGCTTCCAGGAATCAGGTGCAACGGATCCGCCTTGGCTTTTTCGGCCTGGCTTTTGCTGATAGAGCCCGTCTCCACCATGGAATCGAGCACTAGGTTGCGTCGATCAATGGTGCGCTCAGGGTGCCGGAACGGATTGAAGTAGTTCGGCCGTTGGATGATGCCCGCTAGCATCGCACATTCCGGCAGATCGAGTTGCCGCACGTCCTTTCCGAAATACACCTGCGAAGCCTCACCCACTCCCTGGATGGAGAAGCTGCCTCGTTGCCCCAGATTGATCTGGTTGGCGTACGCCTCGAAAATCTGCTTTTTCGTAAAGCGGTGCTCCAGATGAAAGGCCACCAGGATTTGCGTGATCTTGTACTTGATGGTTCCCGTGTCGGCGACGAACAGCAGTTTCGCCAATTGCATGGTGAGCGTCGAAGCGCCGCCCCGATGCTTACGGTCGCCGATGATGTCGTGCCAGGCCCAGCCCGCCATGCTGAAGTAGTTCACGCCTCCGTGCTCGAAGAACTTGCGGTCCTCGATCGCCAGCACTGCCTGCACAAGGTTTGCAGGAATCTCGTCGTACGTCACCAGCCGCCGCTTCGTCCGATTCGCATCTTCGCTCAGACCCGTGATCAGCAGCGGCTCCAACTCATAGCTCGCTAGGGACTGCCCTTTGTCATCCGTGACCGACTGGACTTCTCCCTTGCTGAAGTGAATGGTGGCAGCATCCGGTGCGTGATAAGACTGCGGTCCCGGGCGAACCGTAATCTCGTTGCCTTCTTCAGTGAACGTCCCCATCTGCGAAGGACGCGAGAGTCCATCAACCGTGTACCCGGCCGCACGCAACTCTGTCGCGATGAGATGTGCGCTAAGCTTCTGCCCCGGCCTCACCTCGCGCGGAGCAGCAAAAATCTTCGCTGTCTCCGCAAATAAGGGCTGCTTCAGACGCTCGTCCACCACCCGCGCGTACTTGTTGTAGTAGTGCATGAACATGCTGAAGCCGACGATGCCCACCAACAGAACAAATCCGATGACGCCGCGCACCAGCCACGAAGAAAAAGACAACGTCGGCCAGGATATCTTCAGTTTTGGTTTCTCGAGCCTGACCTTGATTGCCATCGATTTCTACTCCGTCCCCTGCACTATTCCTGCGGTTCGTTCGCTGGTTACTCGCTCTCCGCCAGCAGCTTCTCTTCCTGGACGCGCTCTTTTACGTGCGCCACGACGTCAGCCAGAGCGACATCCACACTGCTCCCCTTGGCGCGCGTGACCAGTTCCACCTGTCCGCTCGCTGTTTTCTTGCCCACATTGATTCGGTAGGGAATTCCCACAAGGTCGGCGTCTTTGAATTTGACGCCAGCGCGCTCATCTCTGTCATCAAGCAGCACGTCCAGCCCCGCCGCTTCCAACTCTGCAGCAAGCTTTTCGCCCACGTCCTTCAATGCCGCATCGGCCACATTCGTAACGGTCACCACCACCGTGAACGGAGCAATTGATGCCGGCAGCCAGAACCCGTTCGCATCATTCGCCTGCTCGACCGACGCGGTCAGAATACGCTCGATACCGATGCCATAGCTGCCCATGATCGGCGTAACTTCTTTGCCGTTTGGATCCAGCACACGCGCGCCCATCGATTCGGAGTACTTGTATCCAAGCTTGAAAATATGTCCGATCTCGACAGCCTTGCCCACAACCAGCTTTCCGCCGCATCCATCCTTAGGACAGGCCTCGCCCTCGTTCACGCTGCGAATATCCGCACTCATGGTCCAAGTGAAGTCACGTCCCGGCGTCACGTTTTGCAGGTGGTAGTCGAGCTTGTTCGCTCCGCAGACCATGTTCTTGCGTCCTTCGAGCGATTTGTCCACGACGACCGTCAGTTCACCGCCCAACGCCTTCTCACCGTGCTTCAGCCCTACCGGCCCCAGATATCCCGCGGGCCCGCTGAAGTACTGCTGCAACTCCTCCGCCTGCATGGTGCGCAACTCAGCTCCGCCCAACGCACCCAGCAGCTTTGTCTCATTCACCTGGTGATCGCCGCGCAGGAAAGTCGCAACCCCGTGCCACGTGTCTTTGGTACCGGCGGCACCTCGCTTCAGAATCATGTAGGCAACACACTTGATGTCCGACGCCGGAGAAATCTTGAAGAACGCCGCCACATCCGGAATCGCCGCGCAGCCGGGCGTGTAGACCTCTTCCGGCTTGCCATCCCCACTCGGCTCCATTTCCGTCACAGGATCGAGCTTCGAAGTTGCCTTTTCGAGGTTCGCCGCATACCCGCATACCGGGCAGCTCGCAATCAGGTCCTCGCCTGCGTCCGTATATACCATGAATTCCTGCGACTGAGATCCACCCATGGCCCCCGAATCGGCCTCAACCGAAACGAACTTGAGCCCGCACCGCTTGAAAATCTTCCGGTACACCGCGTCATGCAGGTCGAAGCTCTTGTCCAGCCCTTCCTTGTTCAGGTCGAAACTGTAGCTGTCCTTCATGATGAACTGACGCACGCGCAGCAGGCCGCCCTTTGGCCGCGGTTCATCGCGGAACTTCGTTTGAATCTGGTACCAGATCTGCGGCAATTGCTTATAGCTGCGCAACTCGCCCCGCGCAATCGTCGTCATGATCTCTTCGTGCGTCATGCCCAGGCACAGGTCCGCGCCCTTCCGGTCCTTAAGCCGGAACATGTTGTCGCCCATGCCCGTCCAGCGGCCGCTCTCCTCCCAGGGATCTTTTGGCAGAATTCCCGGCAGGTAGAACTCCTGCCCAATCTTGTCCATCTCCTCGCGCACGATCGCGGTGATCTTGTTCAAAGACCGCTGCCCCAGAAAGAGATAGTTGTAGAGCCCCGCGCCAAGCTGCCGGATATACCCGGCCCGCAGGAGGAACTTGTGGCTGGCCACCTCGGCATCCGACGGGGCCTCACGAAGGGTAGGAACAAAGAGCTTCGACCAACGATGCATAGATGAGGGCTTACATGCTTTCCCGTCCGCTTGATTCCGGTTCACAAGGTTCATTTCCGGTCGGGGTTCCTGCGGACGCAAGACGATCAAAACAGATTGATTCCATTCTAAATGTTCGCTCTCTTGAGATCGTGGTGAAGCGAGGGGAGCCGTGCTGCCCAAGGCAATCCAGGTTTCTACAGAACGTACCATCAGCTCAGGCCCTCCTCGCCTCTGCCGGTCTGTAAAGCAGTAGGGTGGCCAAATTGCGCCTCCTGAAAACAAAGGACCTGGCCCGCACGACAACCTCACCTCCGTGTTAACGCGAACACGCGCGCGTGGATCTCATGACACAGCACAGCGGTTCTTCGACTCGGGAAGGGAATTGGTCGTTCTTCTAAGGCTGATCCAAACCGGAGAGCCTCACCATCAGCCGCTCGAACACGCTTGCGGGCAACACTTTCCGCATCAGCAGCGCCATCCGCGCGTCCCTTCCAACGACGTAGCGCAGCTTCGGCTCCGAAGTCTCCAGAATGCGCGCAATCAGATCCGCAACGACCTGTGGGTTCGCGCGAT
>DATJEO010000123.1:0-41940 GCA_035496515.1 Occallatibacter sp. | reverse complement strand
TCCGGCGTGCAGCGAGAATCCCATTCCCACGCCTCCGCCGTGATGGAAACTCACCCACGTCGCACCCGAAGCAGTATTCAAAGCAAAATTCAGCAGCGGCCAGTCGGCCACGGCATCCGTCCCATCCAGCATCTTCTCCGTTTCTCGATAAGGACTCGCCACCGATCCGGTGTCCAGATGATCGCGGCCGATCGCCACCGGCGCCGAAATAATCCCGCGCTTCACCAGGTCGTTCATTGCCTCGCCCATCAGCGCCCGCTCGCCGTAACCTAGCCAGCAAATGCGCGCCGGCAATCCTTGGAAAGCGAATCTCCCCCGCGCCAGCTTCATCCACCGCTTCAGGACTTCGTTATCCGGAAAGAGCTCCAGCGCCAGATCATCAGTCACGTCGATGTCTTCCGGATCACCCGAGAGAGCTACCCACCGGAACGGCCCCGCACCCGTGCAGAACAACGGCCGGATATACTCCGGCACAAACCCCGGAATCAGGAACGCATCCGCACAGCCCGCATCAAACGCAAATCGCCGGATGTTGTTGCCGTAGTCGAACACGATGGCCCCCGCCCTCTGCAGCGCAAGCATCGCATCCACATGTGTCACCATGCTTGCAGTCGATCGCCGAACATACTCCTCCGGATCGCGCTTCCTCAACTCCGCGGCCTCCGCCAGCGTCAGCCCCTGCGGGACATATCCATTCAGCGGATCGTGCGCGCTTGTCTGGTCCGTCACCACATCCACCTGCACCCCGCGTCGCGCAATCTCCGGCAGCACGTCGGCACAATTGCCCACCAACCCTACTGAAAGCGGGCGCCCCTCTCGCCGAGCCGACTCACACAACTTCAGCGCTTCATCCAGATCTTCACTGATCGTGTCGCAATACCGCGTCTCGAGCCGCCGCTCAATCCTGTGCCGGTCCACCTCGATCACCAGCACCACACCGTCATTCATCGTCACCGACAGCGGTTGCGCACCGCCCATTCCTCCCATGCCGCCGGTTACGACAAGCTTGTGCTTTAGGCTGCCGCCAAAATGCCGCTCGGCCAGCGCTGCAAAAGTCTGAAACGTTCCCTGCAGAATCCCTTGCGTCCCGATGTAGATCCAAGATCCCGCCGTCATCTGCCCATACATCATCAGGCCCTTGCGGTCGAGTTCGTGGAAATGCTCCCAGTTCGCCCACTTCCCTACGAGGTTCGAATTCGCAATGATCACTCGCGGAGCCATCTCGTGGGTCGGAAACACCGCCACTGGCTTCCCCGACTGAACCAGCAGCGTGTCCTCAGGGCCAAGCCGCTCCAGCTCCCGCACAATCGTGTGAAAGCACTCCCAGTTCCGCGCAGCGCGCCCGATCCCGCCATACACGACAAGATCTGCCGGCCGCTCCGCCACTTCAGGGTCAAGATTGTTCATCAGGCAGCGCAGCGCCGCTTCCTGCTGCCAGCCTTTGCAGCGAAGCTTCATGCCGCGAGGCGCTTGAATCACGGGAGAGGTTGCAGTGGTCATGGTGAGCTCCTGCTCGATAGCCAAGTAGAGCATACTACCGCCCACAAAAGCAGGTCTGCGCTGATCAACAGAGGACGTAGCCAGAACCGTAAAATCAATACTCCGCGATGGAGTCATCGAGTTCCCGAAATCTGTCGAGCATAATCCTCCGCATCGAAGCTGCCCAGCGACTCCTCTATCAATCCATTTGCCCCCATACGCCAGCTCTCGAATCCGCTGATACAAACTGCATTCCCGGAACCACCCGACCCGGTATTCGTCCCGATCAGCGTCCAGTAAAATTCAATGCGATCTCCTGCTCGGGCAAGCCGATCCATGATCACCCTCAAATCCGGAAATGCAATCATGAACGACCGTGCAGCTGCGCTGATTTCTTCCCGCCCAACCGCCGGCGCACCCCCGTTGATCGTCAACGATCCATCCGGCGCAAAGAATGTTGCAACACTCGCCGCATCCTGGCTGCACCACGCTGCCCTGTACCGCTCGGCGAAGTTTCTCAGTTCAGCTGAAATCTCGTGCATGATCCCCATCCTGCCATGCACCCCTCAACTCTGGGAACGACTTTGAAGCCATCGCCGCCCACAGGCCGCTGATTTATCCTTCTCCTCGTGCCGAACTCATTAGTAGAATGCGTTCCCAATTTCTCTGAAGGCCGCGACAAGGCGAAGGTCGATGCCATCGTCGAGGCGATGAAGATTCCCGGCGTTTACCTCCTCGACCGCGAAATGGACTCAGATCACAACCGCTGTGTCATTACGCTCGTCGGCGAGCGCGAGCCCATCCAGGAAGCCGCCATTCGCGGTGTCGGAAAAGCCTGCGAGCTCATTGACCTCACTCAGCATCAGGGCGCACACCCCCGTATGGGCGCTGCCGATGTCGTCCCGTTCATTCCCATTGAAGGCGTCACTGTTGAAGATTGCGTCGCCATGGCGAAGTACGTTGGCTCAGAAATCTGGAAGCGCTTCCAGATTCCCGTCTACCTCTACGAAGCAGCGGCCGCATCGCCCGATCGCCAGAACCTCGAGAACATCCGTCGCGGCCAGTTCGAAGGCATTCGCGCCGAGATCGCAACCAATCCCGCTCGACGTCCCGATTTCGGCGAACCGCGCGTCCACCCCACCGCCGGTGCCACTGTCGTCGGCGCCCGCAAATTCCTCATCGCCTACAACGTCTTCCTCAATACCAGCGACGTTGATGTAGCGAAGAAGATCGCCAAAGCCGTCCGCTTCTCCTCCGGCGGCATGCGCTTCGTCAAAGGCGCAGGATTCCTCGTGCGCGGCATGGCCCAGGTTTCCATGAACCTTACCGATTTCGAACAGACGCCGATCCATCGCGTCTTCGAACTCGTCAAGCGCGAAGCCGCCCGCTACGGCGTAATGCCCGTCTCCAGCGAAATCGTCGGACTCATTCCCAAAGCCGCGCTCGAACAAGCCGCTGAATGGTTCCTCCAGGTCGAGAACTTCGACTCTTCCCTCATCCTCGAGAACCGCCTCGCCGCTGTCATGAGTGGCAAGATGGCCGCCGGTGGACCCAGCGCCGGCCTCGCCGCGGGAGTCGCCCCCTTCATCGAGCAGCTCGCTGCACCTACTGCCACGCCTGGTGGAGGCAGCGCTTCGGCCGCAAGCGGAGCCATGGCCGCCGGGCTCGCCTACATGGTCGCCTCCATGTCCCGCGGCAAGAAGGCCTACCTGCAATATGAAGCGCAACTCAGCGAAGCCATCGCCCGCCTCGCCACTCTGCGCGAAGAGCTGAAGACCGCAATCGATGCCGACGCCGAATCGTACAACGTCGTCATGAAAGCCTATCGAGCCGCCCGCGAAACCGACGATGGCGGAGCCGGCGTAAATGCCGCATTGCGTCATGCCACCAGCGTTCCCCTTGGCGTAGCAGAGCGATCCGCCGAAACACAGCGAATTGCAGAGTCGCTCAACCCGATTACCAATCCAAATATGGCCTCCGATCTCATCACGGCGGTCGCTCTCGCACAGGCAGCTCTCACCGGAGCTCTCTCGAATGTAGATATCAATCTCGGCTCCATGAAGCCCGGCCTCTCCGTAAACGATGACGCATTCATCTCCGAAACGCGAGCCAGAGCTGCAACCCTGAAAACGTAGTGCACCTCGAACCGTACTAATTCCGAACAGATCTCTGCCGATATCTGAAACAGAACCATGAGGCTCCGTTTCATGACTCGCATTTCACTCATCGCGCTGACCCTCCTCGCCTTCTGCACAGTCGCTGTCGCTCAGATCACCACCCCCGGAACAGACGTCCTCGGCGCTCACCTGAACTACGGCCGCGGCTGCACTGCGTGTCACTCTCCGCACAGTGGCGCATCGGGTAATGGCAAAGCCCGCACACTCGATGCTTCTGCCGCGCGCAATCCCATTCTCTGGGGCGAAGACGTCACCGGTCTCTATGGAAGAACCATCACCAGCGGCGGGGGTAAGTTCGTTGAGGTGCTCCCCGCAAGCATGTCGGCCAACACACCCGACGTTGCCGGAATGCTCACCTGCCTCAGCTGCCACGATGGCAATTTCGCGCCCGCCGCCATGATGAAGAACAAGGTTTATGAGACTCTGCCCTCTACCTACGGCGTTCGCTCGCAGGTGCCAACCCTCATCGGTACCGGCGGCATCACCGCAGGCAGCTTCATCAGCGAACACCCGATCGGACTCAGTGCGAGAATCGGTTGCGGCGGCTCGGGCTGGGACTGCGCCGAGATCAACGGCGCCATCTCCATGCGCGGCACAAACTCCAGTCACTTCGTCTCGAGCTACGGATTCTTCGTCAAACCCGGCGTCTACAACAATCGCGCCGTTATCGTCTGCACAACCTGCCACGATCCCCACGTGATGAATATCGTCAAAGTCACGCAGAGCTCAAACTCCGGCTTGCCCCCCGGCAACTACGCCACCATGTTCTTCCTGCGCGCTCCGTACAACCCCAGCAACACCAACCCAATGTCAAATCAGACAGCCCAGTTCTGCCGCCAGTGTCACGGAGACAAATCAAATGAGATGAATGGAAGCACCGCCGGAACGGTGTTCTGAGTAAAACTCAAACTGGCTCGATCAGTTCGAACTCACAATCGTTCCCGTTGCGCCGCCCATGTGCTTCACGTTATGGCACGTCAGCGTGCAGGAGTTCGTGGCCCGCGTATACGAGATCGGCATCCCGGAAAGCGGCGCCACCACATTTACATCAAAATTCACCAGCCGCTCGCCGCTGATCGTCCCGCTCGTCGCGCCCATACCGTGCGCCGTGTGGCACGTCGAGCAGCTCATACCTGCATTGATGTGATTCGCGTGATCGTTGAAGCTCGTATTCTTCATCACCTGATTCGCCAGATCATGACACTTCCCGCATAACGCGTATGGACCATTCACGCTGAGATCAGGATTCGGGAATGGATTGGTGATCAGTGCACCCGGAACGGGGGCCTGGCTCATCTCATATCGGCGCTCCAGGATGTGCGTCCACCGCGATCCATGCGGACCGTTTGCGCCCGAACCGCCAAATTCGCGATTATCGTCGCTGTTGTGGCAATCGCTGCAGAAAATCTGCGTCCCCATCGCGCGACTCGCCGTGATGCCATCGAGATTCAGCATATTCGCCAGCAGGCTTGGCTGAGGCAAAGCGCTGCTCCGCGCATGCATCACAGGATGGCTTGACGTGGCAGTCTGTCCAAATTGCGGAATCAGGTTCAGCGGATCTCCCGGTACAACGCCTCGCACCGGGAAGTAACCATAAATCGGCAGCAACTGCTTCCCCGTACTCGTCCCGTGGCAGCGCAAGCAATTCTCGTACTGGTTGATTGCCGGTGTCAGGACGCTGGTTCCGTCCGCGGCACTCACGCCTGCGATATTCTTCTGCGAGGTGCGGATCGCCGGCGGGGGCAGGAATGAAGCGACCTGCTCTGACCCGTGCGCGTTGTGGCAATCTACGCAGGTTGCATGCCGATTATTGTTCAGCAGCGCGCCTTCACTGGCATCATGCGGGTTCGTCGATGCTGGGAACGGATGCCCCACCTTCGGCGTTGCATATTCTGCAAACACATTTCCATACGCCGGCATCGGCGAAATATTTGACCCGCCGTTATGACACGCAATGCAGTCTTGCTCGTTTTGCCCTCGCAGCAGCCGCGCCGGCCCGCTCGCATTATGTGGCGCGTGGCACGAGTTGCACGAATTACTCGCCACTGTCGGATAGCTGCCCACCATCGCAGATGGCGAAATCTTGCTTTGCGAAGTCGCGTGCGCACTCGTCGCCCAGTCCGCCAGCGGATTCACCTGCCCCCCCATCGTCCGCGCCGAATCGTGACATGCAAGACAAAGCTGCCCGTTCGAGCTGTCTTTGACCAGGAAATTCTGCGACACCGGGTCTTTGGCTTGAACGTGGGGATTATGGCACGATGTGCACTCCACGTTTCCATTGATCAGCGTCACTGCGCCTGTTTGGTCAGCCGTCTTTCCGCTTGCCACCAGCGACGCCGCCAAGTCGATGCTGTCCTTCAACGGCACCACCAGGCTGAACGGGTGCGACGACTGCATATTGCTTCCGAAGACGTCTGACAGTTTCATCGCTCCGTGCGTGGTCACCTGCCCATAAGCCACCGTGGCGCCCACCGCCACCGTACCGTCATGGCAACTGAGGCACTGATTGCTCACTCCTCCCAAAGTCGGCTGCGTTGTAATGTTTTTCCCGGTGTTGCTCGTGTAGGTGCTGTAACTCTGCGTCGTCAGCTTCTGGTTCCAGAGTCCGGTGCTCAACCCCGAGTGGGGCGCATGGCAATATGCGCAAGCATCCGGACGCGATCCCGTAATAGGCGAAGAGCTGCCCGGCCCCAGGTTGTGTACCCCAAGCGCATCCCCGGTGATCTGAGCCCGAGTGGCCGTCCCCGATATCCCCAGGAAAAGCGCGACCAGCAGTGCCCTCGACCCCACGTCATTGCCCTCCGGTCGGATTCTTCACTCCAGCATACTGAAACACCTGCACCCGCCGATTGAAAGAATCCACTACGTAGACGTGATCATCATGGTCGATGAAGAGCCCTGAAGGCAACTGGAACTCGCCCGCGTGAGTCCCTTTCGCGCCGAAGGTATACAGCAGCTGCCCTTGTCGGTTGAACACCTGCACTACCCCCCACAGCGCGTCTACAACGTACACGTCGCCTTCCGAATCGACGCTGACCGCCTTGGGCCGGAAGATGGCCCCAGTAGTATCCCCGATCTTCCCGATCGCAAACTCAAACTTCCCCGCTCGATCAAACGCCTGCACCCTGAAGTTCATTGAGTCCACAACCAGCAGATCCTGACCGTTCAGCCGTAATTCCGTCGGGAGGTTGAACTCACCCTGTCCTTGTCCCGACTTGCCAAACCTGTCGAGCACATTTCCTTGCAGATCCAGGATGAATACCTCGTCACGAAGCGTATCAGTCACGTAAATGCGCTGCCCCAGTCCATCTACCGCGATCCCGGTCGGACGTTTGAAGTATCCTTCCCCGCCCTTCAGGCTTCCGATCGCCCTCAGATACTTCCCGTTCGGCTCGAAGACGAAGATCTTCCCCGACTCGGAATCCGTGACATAGATATTGTCCTGCGCGTCCACTGCGACGCACTGAGGCGCGAGCATCGCATCACGCACCTTGTCTCTGCGCTCGATGAACTTGTACTTCTTCTGCGCGAAGTCGAAGATGTGGACTCCCGAGGCTCCCGGATCCGTCACGATGATCCGCCCCTTGGAATCGGAGATCACACTGTAAGGACGCACCAGGAACTTGTAATCCGGAGCACCCGCGACCACGTCCACCAGTTTGTTCCAGAACCCGCGGTTCGGCTTCACTTCGAACTCGGAGTTGAAGCTATGCTGCCAAGTCAAACTCCGTCCGCCATCGAGCGAAAGCTGCCAGAGCTCACCCGCCTTCCCCACCTTTGGCTTGCCGGCAGCCATGGCAACAGTTGTCAGCAGACCACCAAACGCGGCAACCGTCAGCGCCCTTCGGAAACTCCTCAGCCATCTCTTCAGAAGATATTGAACCACCGCGTAAGCCCCATATAGTACGTCGAAATGATTTCCGGCTTGCCATTCGCACCAGTGAATCCCTGCTCCAGTCGTGAGAATCCGCTTACCACGTTCATCTTTCTTACCTGATATTGGATCAGGGTGTTGAACTGGGTGTTCTTATTCGCGCTTGAAATCCCATTGCTCCACGTGTTGCTGTTCGAATTCGCATAGGTGGCCGACATGATCAGCTTCTTCACCGGAGAACTCGACAATCCCGCCGCATAGCTCTTGCCGCCAAAGAGGTTTACAAGATCAGATGGCAGAACAGGCACGGGCACCGGCACTCCCACCAGCCCGGCGCCAGTCGCCAGGGCCTGCCCGTCTGCTCTCGAATAGCTCCCGGTGGCCACAACGTAACTTCCGAAGCCCATGCTGCCGTTGTAAGTCTCACTGCTGTTCGTGGTGCCTTCCTGCTGCGTCAGAGCTGTGCGCGCCCCTCCCGCTCCCGCACTTAGGTTGAACCTTCCCCAGTTACGCCGAACGTTGCCGGAGTAGTTGTAGTACGAGTTCGTGTACGTAACCAGCAGCGTCTGTACATTCTGCGCGTAGTTGAACGTTTCGTTCAGATGCCAGCCGAACAGGACATTCGAATAGGTTTCCGTCGCCGAAAATCCAATTGTGTCCTCGCCCGTCCTGTCGGCCGAGTTTGCTGTCACACTCGCCGAGGTGTTGATCGTCCCATTCAGCAGCCCGTGCGTATACGTCGCATCGCCACCATAGGAAGTCACACCGTAAGTCTCGCCGAAAAATGACTGCGTCCGTCGCTCAACAAAAGCCGCTGTCTGCAGATTTACCATCGGTGTGTACGTTCCCACAGCCATCAAATCGAACGAGTTCGATGACTGGCTGGTGTCCAGTCCCGGCAACACGCCTCCCGCTGAGATCACCGATTGTTCCAACTGGCCCGTCAGGTTATCCGAGTAATTCGTACTTACAGAGAACGAAAGCCTGTTGGTCGGATGCACGCCGGCCAGCGCATTCACCGTATCGATAGTTCCCGTTGAGGTGTAGCCCAGAAACTCACTGTTCCAGTTCGATCGGTTCACGCTCGCCGACGCCGATCCATGCAGCGGAATCTGATGCGATAGATTCACGCCATACACGTTCGTGGCCGACTTCGACGTCAGTAACTGCCCTGCCACGATCTGCGGAACCATGGAGTGCGAGTTTCCATGCGTATAGAAAGAACCGAGATTGAACCCTTCCCACCGGTAACTGGAATGCAGATTTAAAGAATGAAACGCATTGTTGCCGTCATCATTCGATCCATATACGTTGTACTTGCTCTTTCCCATCTGATAACCGGCTGAAAAACTTGGCTTGCCTTCGAGATTCTCATTCCAGTTGATCCCGAACGTATCGCTATTGCCGTGCGTCACGAAGTTGGCAAGTCCCGGGACTGCATAGTTACCTTCACTGTTGTAGGCCTTCGCGTAATTGATAGAGCCCGGGAACTTGCTTCCTGCAAAGATGTTTGTACTCAGGTTCAATCCGCTCGAACTTGTAATCGATTGAAAGTTGGAGTTCGCCCGCGACTGGTTGAGGTAGGGAGAGAAGTTGTAGGACAGAAAATTTGGACTGTGAAATGAGCCCGAAAACGTTCCCGCACCGCCGAAGGTCCATCCGTGAGAAGACTGCGACGTGTTCCCATAGGTTGCGCTGTAGCCGGACGACAGATTCGCCGTCCCCTTTGTCTCCGTCTCCCCCCACCGCAACTGCGCATGCAGTGACAATCCCGGCAGCAGAACTGCGCCGATCAGAACACTCGCGAATTGGATTGACCTCGCCACCGGATACCGCCTTATGCCTTCAGCTCTCGCTTATAATTCCTCGATCTTCGCTGTCTGATGAAGCTTCGCGTCCAGCGCCATGCGGAGTCGATTCCTCTTTCCTTCTTTCAAATCCTTCGCAAGCTGAGCCTTCACTTCCTCAAACTTCGTCCGCCCCGCCGGCGTATGGGCCTGCAGCCTCACGATTGTGTAAGCCTGGTCAATCTGGATCAGATCGCTCACGTCGTTCGGGTGCATTGCCGAGAGCGCCTTCACCACCTGCGGAGCCAGTTGATCCGCCGGCATCGGCTTGTGCTGGCCCATCATCACGCGATAGTCATCGTCTGAAATCTTTTCCGCCAGCAGTCCAAACTCCTCTGCCGTCTTCGTCGCCCTCGCCCGTTTCAACGCGCTCTGCGCTTTATTGGCCGCTTCCTTCAGTTGAGCCGCAGTAGCGTTTTGCGGGGGCAGAACCGAAATGGTCTGGAAAGTGTATGTTTCCGCGTGCTGAAACTTGGCCGGATTCTTGTCGTAGAACGCCTTCACATCCGCGGCTGTGAAGACGCATTTGTCTTCTACTTCGGTCTTCAGCAGAGCCTCAATCAAAAGCGACCGCCGGATCTTCTCATTCAACAGTTGCCTCGATCCATTGAAGTCGCTCTGGAGAAACTTGCTGAACTCCTGCGGAGACGCAAACTGCTTCCTGAAATCTGCCGATGCCCTCTGCATCCTTCCAGGGGCAATCGCAACCTTCCGGCGCAACGCTTCCTGATAGACCAGTTCTTCGAAGATGATCATCTTCAAAGCGCCGTCGCGGATTTGCTTCTCGAACTCCTTCGGAATCCCACCTCCATGCTGCTTCGCATACGGAAAGATCGCATACTCCTCACGCACCAGATCGGCGCTGGTCAGAACCGCACCGTTCACACGTGCCACTGCGCCGTCGGTTGGCCGTTGCGATGCGGTTGTTGGAGCGCTCTTGAAGAGTGTTGGCTTGTGAGATGTGACTTGTGCCGAAACTGAAGACACGATGCCCAGGAGAAGAATGAGGAATGTAACTTTGAATTTCATTTCGCTGACCCCCAGCTTGAAAAAGACGGGGAGGGAAAGTTCCCCCTCCCCTCATGCATAAAGAACTTAGAAAGTTGTTCCTGCGGTGCTGCCGTTCATCTCGTTCGCTTCGGCGCCATGGCACTGGCGGCAGAACTGCGCCGTCTGGTTGCTGTTCGACGTTCCGCTCGCCGGGTTGTAAGGCCCCCGGAGGAAGAACATGGTTGCATAGCTGCCTGCTGCGAGACCGGTGTTCGTCGCGCCGGCCTTCACATTCACCACGTTCATCACGTGCTGATTGTGGCAGGTTGTGCACATCACAACCGGCTTGCTCGCGAAGGTTGCCGGGCGAACAAAGAAGCCGTAATTCTGCACGAACAGCTTCGAGGCTGCGCCGGTCATCAAAACTTTGCCGGTAGCATCAATCGTGCAGTCCCAGTCATACGTACCGCCGCATCCGATGTCGGCAGTCAATCCCACCGGGTGATCGTTGAGGTAATTACCCGTGCCGCCCTTGTCGTTGCCAAGCAGCGTCGGAATATCGTTTGAGGTGCCGTACGATGCAGGCAAAGTCTCAAAGACCTTATTCTTCATCATGGCGCCTGTTGCATAGTTGCCGTCGTGACAGCTCAGGCACATCAGCACGCCCGCCACATCGGGTGTTCCCGCCGTGATGGCTCCCGGCAGAGTCTCGACAAAAGTTCCATGTTCGCTCTGTCCGGAGGTGATGACCTTGCCGTACAGGCTGCTGACATCTTCGCCCCAGAGCGCGATGTTGCCCGAGGTAGCATCTGCAGTCTTGGCGTTGCCGTTTCCGTATACGCCGCTGTGGGGCGCGTGACAGGCCGCGCAGCCGCGACCATAGTTGAGGTGTGCGCCGAGAACGTCAGTCGTCGGCGTTGTAATCTGGGCGGTCGCGAAGCCCGCGCCAGCCACAAGTATCAGAGCAAGTAGAGAAATTCTCTTCATTACGTGGAGCCTCCTAGTGCGCACTCCCTATTCGCCTGAACTTTCACCGCGACCTGACTCGTCTTGTTTCCAGTTCAGTCACCTCCGTCCGTGCACGTTGCGTGCCGTTATGGGAATTACGTTTCCCAATTCGAAATACCGAGTGCAATCTGTTGTCGAATTGTGAGTTGAACTGCTCCAGAATTCTCCCCTCGCTTCGAACCAGCGCGACTCACTCGCAAAACCTGAGAGTTCTCCCACACCGGAATGGTGAAAAGCCCCACGTTGTTAGTGACATGCGTCACAATTCGGGCATTCCACGCAGCCCCGTTCGTGATTCAGCCGCACCTGTGCTATCGGCCACAAACAAACAATGTGATTCACGTCACTTCATCGCGAACAGTAGCTTGCTCTACTCGATCCAGACACTTCGCTCTGCTCTGCACCGCGCCGGCTTCCGAACAGCTCTTCACATCGGCGGTCAACGTGCATGCAGCTCGATGTTGCGGGCGGCGATCGCTCGTCAAACATCTCCTCACGCGCTTCGATCGGGAGTCCTCCGCATGGCTGATGAAATCGCGGCACCAACCCAACCGTCATCGCTGCAGGCGTCGCACGTCTATGCGATGGCCATCATTTGTCTTTTAGCCGGGCTCGGCATCGGTTACCTGATGCGCAGCTCGCAACTTGCCGTCGCTGCTCCGCAACACGTGGCCGCCGCATCTCCGCATGGAGCCATGCCTCCGGGCCATCCGCACTCACTCGAAGACCTGAAACAAATTTCCGATCAGCAGGCCGCGCCCTTGCTCGCAAAGCTCAAGAGCAACCCAGGCGACACGGCCCTCCTCACGCAGGTCGCGGCCCTCTATCACACCACGCACCGCTTCAAAGAGGCCGCCGAATATTACAACCAGGCGGTCGACATCGATCCGAAGAACGTACCCTTTCGCACTAAACTTGCAGCCAGCCTCTACCGCAGCGGCGAGATCGATGGCGCCATCGCGCAGCTCAACAAGGCACTCACATACGATTCGAAAGACGCCAACGCTCTCTTCAATCTCGGCATGATCAAGCTGCAGGGAAAGGGCGACAGCAAAGGCGCGGTCGCCGCCTGGCGTCAGCTTCTCAGAACAAATCCAAATCTAAGTCCAGATCGCAAAGCCGCCGTCATGAAAGTTATGGCCAACGCAATGACGATGACCGCCGATCAGCACGCCACAGCAACAGCGGGAGTCCCCCATGCAAGCAATTAGTCTTCAGCGTCAATGGACGAGCAGGCAGGCGCTGATTCTCGTAACGCTCTGCCTCGCTGCCGGCGTCACCGGTGGATGGCTCGGGCGTGGACTTCAGAAGACGCCGCAATCATCCCTCGCTCAGCGCCCCTCCCTTTCTTCCGTAGCGGTGCCCGCGAGTTCCTCGCCCTCTCCGACTTCCCAGAACCTCAGGGAAATGGCCGACACCCAAGCCGCATCGTTGCTCGCGAAGCTCAGTGCTGATCCCAGGAACCCTGACATTCTCGCCTCAATCGCCAATCTCTACTACGATGCCCAGCAGTACCCCGTTGCAGTCGACTACTACAATCGCTCTCTTCAGTCGCGTCCGTCCGACGCTTCTGTGCGCACCGACATGGCGACCGCTTACTGGTACATGGGAAACGCAGAAGAAGCTATTGCACAGTTCAATCAGGCGCTCGTCTTCGCGCCCACCAATCCAAACACGCTCTTCAATCTGGGCCTGGTGAAATGGCAAGGCAAACACGACGGCCCCGCCGCAATCGCGCTCTGGAAGAAACTGCTCGAGTCCAATCCGAATTACGAGCAGAAGGACAAAGTCCTCCAGATGCTCTCAGACGTAGAAAAACAGACCCAAGCTCCAGTAAAGGGATGATCCCCGCTTTTTCTCAAAACGAGGGCTACTAGTCGTAGAGAGGTTCTTCCGTCGATCCCAGCAGATCTGACGCTCTTTCGAGCATCAGGTTCGGATGCACTGGTTTCGCAAGCACCTCGAACTGGTGTCCCTTCCGTCCAGCTTCCTCCAGCAGCACCGCCGTGTTTGCATTACCGGAGAACAGCAGCACGTGGCACGCCGGATAGTTCGCTTTGATTACGATTGCGAGATCGATTCCGTTCATCGCTGGCAGCATCACATCGAGAATAGCCAGATCCGGCCGCCACTCCGCCAGCAGCTCGATCGCGCCTTCCGCAGAGTAGGTTGCACGCGCTTCGTAGTGCTGCGTTCTGAAAATCAGCGCCAGCGTGTCAGCGATCGCTCTCTCGTCGTCGACAACTAAGATCCGGCGCTGGTTTCTCGGCTTCCGCATTCGGACCGCTTGTTTCCGTTGAGATGCTGCCGTCACCGGATCTCGGTTGGACGTTTGATGTGTAAATGGGTGAAAATCATCTGGCGAGGTTTCGCTGTCGTGTCTGGCGCCCGCGAGTTCGCTGCTCTCCTCCTCAACGATCTCCCTGCCCTGATCATTTCCCGGCGCCGTTTCCCTATCTTCGTGCCCCATACCGACTTACGATGCGCGGCAAAGCCTGCTAGGATACCTCGAACAACGATAAACCGTTGATTTCATTGAGGCAATTGCATCAATGGAAGAAGCTTCGATAAGCGTTTGAAAGGCTGGATGGCTGAACAACAAACAACACGCGAATGGTCGGATCAGCTCCGGCGGCTCTTGAAGGACCTAAAGGTCACCCAGGCAGGGCTTGCTGAGCGACTCGGCGTTTCCCCGGCAACTGTCTCTCGCTGGCTCGCAGGCAAAAATGAGCCCACCGCCGAGACCTATGTCGCCCTGGGAAACCTCGCGGGACGTCCCGCAGGCGACTATTTCTGGGAACGCGCCGGAATCGACACCTCCGAACTCCCCGATGCCACCATGCGGCAGGCGCTCTCATCCATGCGCGTCACTCTTGAGAATTTCAATCTAATCGCAAGCAAAAAGATCTCGCAACAGCTCTCAGGCAAGGGCAATGCCGTCGCCCTTCCTCTAATGAACGTTACTGCCTACGGTGATCCCGTTCCACCCAACGAAAACGTCCGCATGTCTCAGGCCAAGATGGAGGACGTTCTTCTCGCGCCGCTTTCCTGGTGCCCTCATCCTGAGAACATGCTCAGCATGCATGTCGAGGGCGACTCCATGTACCCCACGATTCCCGCTGGCTCCATCCTCTTCGTCGATACAGCTTCCAGCGAGCGCGAGAACCTTCACGAGAAGCTCGTCGTTGTCGCCCATCGCGACCTCGGATTTAAAGTCGCACGTTTCCAGCGCCTCTCCGGTTCTGACCTGCTCGTCTCCGCCAACCCCAAGTACCTTCCCCTCGACGTCAGCAATGCAACCAAGTGGAAGATCTTCGGCGAAGTCCTCTGGTGGATCTCTAAAGACTTGAAAAACAAGCACTGATCTCCTTCCGTGCCGAACTAATTGTCCCCCGCTAAAACCTTCGGTAGAAGAGCTACATCCTACAAAGGTGTTGGGATGAATCTCGCCGCATAAATTTAAAGCCCACGCCCGTCGAGACCCCGGAGGATAAATGAAGAAAACACCATATCTATTTCTCACGCTGCTCTCCGTGATGTTCTTTGCTGCCCCTGCGCAGCCGGCTCACGCCCAAATCTCAGTTCAGATAGGTCCTGCTCCTGTCTGTCCATATGGCTACTTTGACTACCCGCCCTACGACTGTGCACCCTACGGCTACTATGGCCCCGAGTGGTTTCCTAATGGCGCATTCCTCGGTGCCGGCCCGTGGTACCGAGGGCCGAGGCATTTCTGGGGTCACGTAGATAATCGCTACGATCGCCACCATGGCTATCGAGGCGAGTACCCACGCCGTGGCGATCGATTCGACGAACGTTATCGTCATGAGCGCATGGAACGCCACAGATGGAATGAAATGCGCGATGGCCACAACCGTTCACGCCTAGGCCGGGAACATGAACACCACGATCGGGATGACGATCACCGCCACTAAATAAAACGAAAAGCCCGGACCTTTTCAGCGGCCTGGGCTCCAACCCACTCTAAACGCACCAACTCATTTCTTTATCGGTTTGGTAACGGGACTCACAACCAGGTCCGTCGTTTGCCCTGCACTCAGTGTTACCTTTACAGGCGCTGCTTCCAGTTCCCCAGCCTTTGCCCACACTTTGTAGTCCCCTGCTCGCATATCAGCAATCACGTAGGCGCCATCGCCATTTGAGCGGGACGTAAACATCTTTCCATCCTTGAGCCTCTTGGCCCACACAGTCGCGCTCGGAACCGCGTGCGCTGCCGTATCGCTCACCGTTCCTGAGAGGGTAAGTGTCTGGCCATACGAAAGTGCGCTGAGCACCATGCAAAACAATAGGCCGCCTACGGCACGCCGCAGGCTCGACAGAATATTCATTGCAGACATTCCTCCCCTGAATGCACGAACGCCCGCTCCAAAGCAAGACCTTCCTCGCCATGGCAGCGGGCGCTGAGCTCTTCCCACCATCGACCACAAGCTACGAAGCGCGTCTGCGAATTTCCTCGCGCTCAACCTGCCTTCGATCAACAACCGCAGGCCCTCGTTCGGCTACAGCCTCTTTCCGGTCGTAGACGATGTCCTCAAACAGCGCCCGGTAATGAATCATCGCTCTGCGCAAATCTTCGGTATTAGCCTTCCCCGACGCCTGGCGAAGTGCAATATCGTGAGCCGCGCGATAGTTCTGCACGACGACTGGATGGTCCACCGAAATGTCCGCTGCACGCTGTTCGAAATCACCCATGGGATAGCCGCATGTCGCCATAATGTCGCCCAGCAGTTGATCCGCCTCTGCGACCGCTCCCGCCGGAGCATCGACAAAGTGCGCCTGCACGCGATCCCACTGCTCCGTGAACCGAGATCGGTCTTCCGCGGCAAGCGGACGCAGGTGATATTTCTGCACGCGCTCTGCTCGTTTCTCCAGCTGATCTTCGGCACGTCGACGGTCACCACTTTCCGCTATTGAGCGCTCGTACTCCGGCCCGAATCGCGAACGCAGCTTCTCAGTGCGCCGTCTCTGGAAGTAAAACGCGATGATCGCTCCAACAACCAACACAACCACCGCGATGATGATTGCGATCTGGGTGGGAGTAAGGTCCTGCATATTCATAACCTGTGCCCTCCTGCTTTAGCTATTCAGATGTAAGTTGATATATCCGTTCACCGCCCAATCGCACGGGGCAATACAGGTTGGAGCGCCTGTATTGGAGCGCAGGTTGCCTCCCCGCTCAATGTGGAAAAGCACCCTGCGCCCAATGTGCGTACCTATTGTGGTTGTGGAACCGCGCTGTCCGGCACAGTCGGCCGAACCGGAGTCACGGGCTGTGCCGGCGGAGGCGCTGTTTGCGGCGTCACATTCCGCGATTCGCCGCCGGGAGCAGGCTGTTGCTCCTGCACTCCGATCGAAGCGCCTGAAACCACCAGTTCCACGCGACGGTTCTTAGCCCGCCCCGCCGCGGTCGAATTGTCCGCAATAGGATCGTTCTTCCCGAACCCCTCGGCCGTCACATTGTTGTCGTGCACGTTCTGGCTGACCAGATAATCCTTCACGCTGCCCGCGCGCTCTTCAGACAGCTTCTGGTTGTATTCTTCAGAACCGATGCTGTCGGTGTGTCCCTCCACCTGTACCTTCAGATCAGGATGCGCCAGCAGAATACCCGAGACCTTCGCCAGCTTCTCGCGTGCGGTTGGCTTCAACGTGTACTTGTTGAAATCGAACAGCACGTCAGGCATTTCCATAATTAAGCCGCGCGCAGTCTCGCGCGTTTCCAGCACCGCGCTTAGCTGCGATCTCAGCCGCTCGCGTGCCTGCTGCTCCTGTTGAGCAAGCTGTTGTGCTCTCTGCTCTGCATCCTGCCTGGCCTGCTGCGCCCGTTGCGCCTCGGCCTGAGCCGCGGCAGCAGCAGCCTCGGCCTGCGCGCGTCGTGCCGCCTCAGCCTGTGCCCGTTGAGCAGCTTCCTGTTGTGCCTGTGCAGCCTGTTTTTGCGCTAGCTGAGCCTGTTCAGACTGCCGTCGCGCTTGCTCTGCCCGCTGCTGCGCCTCTTCCGCGTTTTGCTCGGCCTGTGCCCGCGCCGCGCGCTGCGCCTCTTCGTCCTCTGCCTTCATCTTGCGGATCGTCATGATGCGCGCGTCCTCTGCCGCTTGCACCGCCTCTCGCGCATACGTGATGGACTGCTTGTCATCATGCTTCTTCTCAGCTAACTTCTGCGCGTTGTCGAGATCCCTTCTCGCTGCCGCTATCGCATCAGGAGCATATTTCCCCGCACCCGCTGCCTCAGCGATCATCACCGCGTTCTCTGCTTCGTACACCTCGAGCGGAGTCTCCTCTTTGCGCGTGATAGGGTGCAGAACGGTGTGCCGTCCCCCGGTCTCCGCGTATGCTCCGCGCGGCAGCAGCGTGTAATGCGCGGTGACCGGCTCGATGATCCCTGAAGTCTTCGTCGTAGCAATGTTTTGCACAACCACCAGATCCGACGGCATTGTCACCGCAAAATACGGCTCTGCTGTCACCATCAGCCCAAATGTCTGCAGGTTTGTCGACACAGTGATGTGGTTCTTGCCCTTCCCCGATGGCAGCACCTCGCCCAGGTTCACCGGGCGTCCCTCGGGAGTAATCGCCCACAGCACATACGTCAAATACTCCTCGCCGAATCCATTCGCCGGCGAAAGATCCTCAAACTCCGCTTCGATGGAAGTGCGGCCGTTGTGCGCCTCAACTTTCGCTTCGCCTTTGGCCTTGGGCAGCAGCGGGGTTCCTACAAACGCAATCTTCGTATCTCCCGAGCGATGAAAGTAGTTGATCGCCGGCAGAGTCCGATCCACCACCTGAACCTTGTAGTACGCCACCCCATCTTTCATCTGCACTTGGCCCTCGCCCTGTTGATTCTGCACCGAAGTCGGATTCGGCTCCTGAGCAGCCATCACGGGGTTGAACAACACAACCCGAACCAACGCGAACAATAATCCTGAATAAAGGGACTTGTATCTAAGCTTCACTTCAAAACTCCTTGGATTCTCCAGTTCAACTTGCACTGTTTACGTTTCAAGCTCTCGCCAAATGGATGCCCTTTAGCACCAGCAAGTTGTCCTAAGTCATACCTATGTCGATGATTCGTAAGTAGATGAACAAAGGCAAGTCCGCATCAACTTAGCATCTGCGTTACATGGTTGCCCCACCTCCGCAAGTGACTTTCGACAGCCCAAATTTCGAATTCAGGGTTGTGACCTCCTGAACCATCGCTAGACTCTTCTCCAGAACCCCGTTCTTAGGAGAAATATGGTGAAATCTTTCCGGCTTCTCGCGCTTAGCTTTTTTGTGCTTCTCTGTTTCTCTGCTACCGCTCTCAAGGCCGAAGTACAAATCTCCGTCAACTTCGGCGTTGAGCCCGTTTGCCCCTATGGCTACTTCAATTACGCGCCCTATGGATGCGCCCCCTTCGGCTATTACGGGCCAACATGGTTCACCGGTGGAGTCTTCGTCGGAGCCGGTCCCTGGTTCCACGGGCCCATCGGTTTCCGCGGCTACATCGATCGCACCTACGATCCGCGCTTCGGCTACCACGGCCCGTTCCCCGTTAGAGGTGAGCACGCCGACTGGGGCCGCCATCGCGGCTGGGAAAGAAACTTTCACGCTCGTGAGTATCGCGAAGAAATTCGCCATGATAACGGCCATCACTACGGCCAGTACAAAGACCACGACGACCACGGCAGAGGTCACAGTCATGAAGATCGCGGCCACGGTCGCGACAGAGGCGATCACGACAACGGCCATGGTCACGGACACGGCCGAGGCTAAACCGCACTCAAGTTCAGCGCCAGTACCCTGAACAACGATCGAAGAGCGTCATCGACGGTGATCCCAAGCGAAGCCGAGGGACCTGCAGTTGCGCAAGCAAGAAGCCCCGCACTCAGCGGGGCTTTCTTTCTTATGCCATGAGACCTGAATCTAATCACCTGCTCGTAGCGATCATCTGTGCCGCGTGCTGCAGACTCGTATCCGTCACCTTCGCACCCGACAGCATCCGAGCCACCTCATGGGTGCGCGCCCGATCGTCCAGCAGCCGGATATTCATCTTCGTCCGCCCGTGGTCTTCCTTCTTCTCCACCACAAAATGCTGATCCGCAAACGCTGCAATCTGCGGCAGGTGCGTCACGCAAAGAACTTGTTGCGCGCGTCCCAAAGCTTTCAACTTCTGCCCCACCGCATCTGCGGCACGCCCGCCAATGCCGATGTCAATTTCATCAAACACCAGCGTCCGCGGAGTCGGCAGTTTCCTGCGCGTCTTAGCCGAAGCCTCTTCCACTGCAACCTTCAGAGCCAGCATCACCCGCGACATCTCGCCGCCCGAAGCAATCTCGTGCAACGGCTTCAACGGCTCTCCTGCATTCGTTGCGATCCTGTACTCCACCGCATCCCAGCCATCTACCGTCCAAGCCGGCTCCTGCTCTTGACTCGTAACTGAAATCTCAAACCGCACCTTCATCGCCAGCGAGTTGATCTGCGTTTCCGCCAATTTCGCCAGCTTCGCAGCCGCCGTCTTCCGCTGCGCCGACAGCACCTGCGCCGCCTTTCGATAAGCATCCGCCGACTTAGCCAGCGCCGCTCGCAACGCCTTCAGCGTCTCGTCGCGATCCTCCACCTCCGCAAGCTTTCCCTGCACCTCCTCGCCGAGTGCGATCACCTCATCCACTGTCTTGCCGTACTTTCGCTTTAGACGATCCAGCAGCGCAAGCCTGTCCTCGATGTCCGCAAGTCTCTCCGGCGAAGCATCGATGCGTTCCGCATAATCCCTTAGCGTCGAGCTCACATCGCCCACGATCGCTCGCGCCGACGCGATCTGCTGCGACGCCTCATTGAACTTCTCGTCGTAGCGTGCCAGCTCATCCAGATTTTTCCCGGCCGCACGCAGCGCCGCCTCTGCTGAAGCTCCTCCTTCATACAGCTGATCGAATGCTCCCATCGCCGCCGCATACAGCTTTTCGGCGTTCGCCAGTACGCGCTTCTCCGTCTCGAGCTTCTCGTCCTCTCCCGCTAACAAATTCGCTGCCGCGATCTCCTTGGCTTGGAAGCTCCACAGGTCCACCATCCGCAGCCGTTCCTGCTCATTCGTCAGCAGATCGTCCAGCTTTGCCTGCGCCGCGCGCCAGCTCTCATACGCCGAGGCAGCCTCACCCGTCGAAATCGCCCCAAATCGATCCAGCAGAATCCTTTGCTGCGTCTGATCGAAACTAGCCAGCGTCTCTGACTGTGCATGCACCAGCGCCAGCTCAGGCGCAAGCTGCCGCAACACACCGACCGTCGCCTGCTGATTGTTCACGAACACCCGGCCCTTACCGTTGGAAAGAATCTCGCGCCGCAGGATGATCTCGTTCCCCTCGGCATCGATCCCGTTCTCTTCGAGAATCGCTTCAGCCGACGGAGTCGACTCGAACACACACGCCACCACGGCCTTCTCTGCCCCATGCCGCACAATCTCCGCCGAAGCCTTGCCCCCCATCAACAGCGCAAGAGCATCAACAAGGATCGACTTGCCCGCTCCAGTCTCGCCCGTGAGCAGGTTCAACCCCGGGCCAAACACAGCAATGGCATGGTCGATTACAGCGTAGTTTTCAGCGCGAAGTTCGACGAGCATGAATCGTGAATCCGAGCGCAGCATAGCATGAACGGCATGCCCCCAGGCTAAGCCTCTCAGAATGCGCAGCTTCAGGTGCACCAGAACGATAACTTGGAGCGCTTCCAGACGTCTGATACCGTGGATACTGAGGTAAAAACCGATTTTTACAGCAACTTTGCTCCTCGCGTTTCAGGCTGATTCGGGCGCTCCAGCCGGCCCTGTCTCTACGGGCACTGGCGCGCTGATGGAGATGCTCAGTAACATCGGAGGTGTAGCGCTCGGCGTTCTCCTTCTGCTTCTAATCGCCAGCCTCTACTCCTGGACGATCATCCTCGGAAAGATGGGGACCTTCGGCAAAGCCACGCGTGAAAGCCGCAGCTTCATCAATGCCTTCCGCCGCGCCACCCGACTTCAGGAAGTCGCCGCCTTCGCCGACAATTACAAGTCGAGCCCGCTGGCGCAGGTCTATGTCGATGTTTACGAAACCTACAAGCGCCAGACGGGCGGCTCCGGTCCACCGCGCAATCTGGCTCCACTCGAGCGCTCTGCGCAAACCGCCGCCAGCGAAGCCATTACCGCACTTGAACGCCGCCTCACATGGCTCGCCACCATTGCCGCCACCAGCCCATTCATCGGACTCTTCGGCACTGTTATGGGCGTTGTCGACGCATTTCACGGCCTCGGCACTGCAGGCGCGGCAACGCTTCGCGCTGTTGCTCCCGGCATCTCTGAAGCGCTCATCACTACCGCCGCCGGACTCTTCGTCGCCGTCCCCGCCGTTGTCGCTTACAACCAGTTCGCCGCGCGCATCAAGGTCTTCGCATCGGCAACCGACGACTTCTGCCGCGAACTATTGAACTCGCTCGAAGAGATTCCGGTGCGCAGTTCCGCACCACCGCGCGACGAGCCGCAAGAGGTTGGACGTGGCTTTCACGACTAGCTCCGGCAAAACGCAATCCTCTCTCGCGGACATCAACATCACGCCGCTCGTCGATGTAGTGCTCGTGCTGCTTGTGATCTTCATGATCACCGCGCCCGTCCTTCAGTCCGGCATCGAAGTCAACATTCCCAAAACACGCACCGTTAAGGAAATCACCGAGCAGCGCCTCGTCGTCACCATCGACCGAGAGCAGAAAGTCTTCCTCGGCGACAACCCCGTCAACGTGCACGATCTTGGCCAGCGCCTCCGCGACGCCAGCGGACCGGACACAAAGAAAGTCATCTACCTCCGCGCCGACGAGCGCGTCCCCTTCGGCGCATTCGCCAGCGTCATGGACGCCGTAAAGCAAGCCGGTATCACCAATATCTCTATCGTCACCCGCCCCGTCGAAGGCAAAGGCAAATAGATATGCCATCGCGACAACACTCGGGTGCCCCATCCATTTCGCGTTCTTTGCGAAATGGGTGGGAGACGAAACAGAGTGTCAGGGCACGATTTCAGTCATGCCGAATGGATCCGTTTTTGAATATCAGGGCCGTTAGCCCCCGCAACCACCAATGAGCAGCCCCTTCTTCCAAGCCGGTGATCACCTTCAGCAGGAGCTGGCCCCCGAGCCTTTGGCCAAACCTGCCGCTGGCGCCGTGCTGCTCCACTGCGGAATCGTCATCGCCATCGTCCTCTACGGCGTGATCGGCGGCTTCTTCCACCACAACCTGTGGGGCGGTGCCGGACCTGGCGGAGCCATTCAGGTAAACATCACCAGCTCGATCCCGCTCCCATCCGACCATCCGCCGAACCAGAACGTACTCGCCACCGAAAAGCCCAGCGAAGCCCCCGCGCCTCCTGAACCGAAAGCCAAACAAGCCGAAGACGAAACTGCGATTCCCATCCAGGGCAAGGTGAAAAAACCGCAGCAGGAGGAAGTGAAGCAGACCCCAAAACACCAGCCGGACGTCCCGAAGAACACTGCTCAGTATGGCGAACAGGCCGGCAACCAACTGCCGCGAGCCATGTCCCAGGGCGCAGCTACCAATCCCGCTACGGTCACCGACGCCAATTTCGGCAGCCTCTTCGGCTGGTACGTGAATAACATCAACACCAAGATGGACCAGAATGGTATTAAGTCTCTCGCCGACCCGCACACACCCAAAGGGGCGCGCGCATACATTTCATTCAGCATCGCGCGCGACGGCTCGGTAAGCCAGGTTCGCCTCGACCGCTCCAGCGGCAGCCCCACATGGGATCAAACTTGTGTCCGCGCCGCTCAGCGCGCCGATAACTTTGGGTCATTGCCCCCGCAATATCGCGGAAGTAACCTAAACGTTTCCTACTACTGTGAATACTAGGACCCATCGCACCATCCAAATTAAAATGAACTCCGATAAGAGACACGCAGAGTTCCCCACTTCGCCACATTCTGCGCAATGCGCAGCATCATTTCAGGAAGGGTTTAGCGTTCTCATGAAACTTACCTTGCGGTTCGCTCTTTCATTTCTCGCCTTCGCGGCATTCGCATCGCTTCCCTCCTTCGCACAGGATTGGGTTCGTACCGGCTCCGGCCTCGGTAATGCGCGTATCCGCCTCGCTGCGGCCGACTTCAAGCAGGTCGGCGCTGACCCCCAGACGCCGGCACTCAAAGCCACCTTCGACGCCACCCTCTTCAGCGATCTTCAAAACGCCGGTGTCTTTGACATGGTTTCAAAAAGCTTCAATCCCCAGGGAACGCCCGGCGCGCAGCAGGAGATCAATCTCTCGCAATGGTCCGCCGACCCTGCCAACGCCGCCATGGTCGCCTTCGGCGCGCTCTCCGCTGCTGGCGGCCGCCTCACCGTATTCGGCTTTCTCGATGACGCGCGCAACACCGCCAACCCGCAGGTCCTCGGCAAGCAATACAACGAGGCCGCAACTGAAGACATGGCACGCACCGTCGCCCATCGTTTCGCCGACGAAATCATCCTTCGCCTTGGCGGAGGCGTCAACGGCATCGCCGAAACCAAAATCTACTTCATCAGCAACCGCACCGGCTCCAAAGAAGTCTGGGAGATGGACTACGACGGCCAGAACCAACACGCCGTCACGCATCTCGGCAGCATCTCGCTCTCGCCGCGCATCTCGCCCGACAACTCGCGCATCGCATTCGCCACTCTCGGCAAACTCGGTTGGTCCATCCGCATGTACTCGCTCGAACTGAACCGCCTCGTATCTTTCCCGGCGGGAACAGTGGGCGGCAGCAACACCAGCCCCGCATGGTCCGCAGACGGCACCAAGATCGCCTTCTCCTCCTCACGTTCCGGCGACCCCGAGATCTGGATCTCCGATGCTGGCGGCGGTGGCGCACACAAGATCACTTCGTTCCGCGGACCAGACGTGGCCCCAACGTGGAATCCCCGCACCAACGCCCAGCTCGCATGGGTCAGCGGCCGCACAGGTCTCCCGCAGATCTACACCATGGATCAGGACGGTGCCGGCGTCACGCGCCTCACCGACGGCGGCTACGCGGTCTCACCAACATGGGCGCCCAACGGCCAGTTCCTCACCTTCGCCTGGAATCGCAAATACGGTCCCGGCGCCCCCGGCGGCCAGGACATCTACGTGATGGACATCTCCACGAAGCGGTGGCTGCAACTCACGCACGAGTCCGGCAGCAACGACTTTCCCTCCTGGTCTCCCGACAACCGCCACATCGTCTTCGAGCGTACAGTCGGCGGCAAAGCCCAGATCTGGTCCATGCTCTCCGACGGCACGCAGCAGAAACAGCTCACCACCTCCGGCCAGAACTTCATGCCCAACTGGAGCTGGAAATAAGCAGTAGCTTTTCAACGCTCGGGAGCAACAGCCACCGGCACTGCTGCTCCACGCACTCCTGTTCCCTGTTCCCTAATCCCTATTCCCTGCACTTCCAGCAATCTCGCTCCCGGCCCTTCCTCGCCCAGCCGATCCCCAGGATTTCGCAGCGGACACGAATCCACCGACAAGCACCCGCACCCGATGCACCCATCCAGCTGATCCCGCAAACGCGTCAGCCGCTCTATCCTCTCATTCAACTGTCCTCGCCAGCGCGCCGACAACTTCTTCCAATCCGCAGTCGTAGGCGTCCGCTTCTCCGGCAGCGTAGCCAGCGCCTCGCGAATCTCTTTCAGCGGAATCCCCGTCCTCTGCGCCACTTTGATCACCGACACCCGACGCAGCACCTCCCGCGCATACCTTCGCTGATTGCCACTGTTCCGCCAACTCGCGATCAGCCCCTCAGCCTCGTAGAAGTGCAGCGTCGAAACCGCCACCCCCGCCCGCTCGGCAACCTCCCCCACCGTCATCGGCCGCCGAAATTCCGCCAGCTTCTTCTCAATTTCCGCACTTGGCTTCTTAGCCATCCCGATCATCCTCTTGACCTCAAGTTTACTTGAGGTATTACGCTCGGAACAGTGACAGATTCACTCAAGGAGAAAGTGCACCTCATGGAACTCCCCATCAAAGTCGGCCTCGTCTACGGATCAACCCGCCCCGGCCGCTTCTGCGACACGGTCGCCCAATGGGCCGCAACCCGCATTGCCACTCATGCAGGCTTCGCGGTCGAACACATCGATCCCGCCCAACCGGACCCTGCCGAATCGGGCCAGGCTCTTGGACAGCGCCTCGCCGCCTGCGATGCCTTCATCGTCGTCACGCCCGAGTACAACCACGGCTACACTGCCCCGCTGAAGGCCCTGATCGATTCGTACGGCCCCGAGTGGCACGCCAAGCCCGTCGCATTCATCTCCTACGGCGGAGTCTCCGGAGGCCTTCGCGCCGTCGAACAGCTCCGCCTTGTTTTCGCAGAACTCCACGCCGTCACCGTGCGCGACAGCGTCTCCTTCGCCGGCGCATGGGAGCAGTTCGACTCCAACGGCGCGCTCCGCAACCCCGACCGCTTCGAGCGCTCTATGGATGCCATGCTCCGCCGCCTCCACTGGTGGGCCGTCAGCCTCACCCACGCCCGCAACACGTGGCCCTACGCCAAAACCGCATCGTAGCCCGGTGCCCATGGGTCCCGTCTTTGGAGAAATGGGATTCAAACATGTTCACCATCAATGATCGTGTAGCCGGGTGCCCATTCATCGCACAGAGGGTGCCCCGTCCCTCGCACTGGGGGACCAGGAACTGATGCTTGAAGTGAAGCCAATCTGGGTGTCCCATCCTAGCCGCGGCTTTTTGCGGCTAGGGTGGGAACAACCTAGCCGATGATCGCAAACGATTCACTCGCAGTTGTTAAACTCATCTCATGCAGGACGAACTCGAATTTCGCCGCGCCGCAGAAGGCGCTCTCGAGGCACTCAAGAAGCACCTCATCGCCCGTGAAGAAGAAGACGAAGCCGGCTTCGAAGTCGAGGAGCAAGGCGGCGTGCTCAACGTCGTCTTTGAAGACCCCCCAGCCAAGTTCGTCGTCACACCCAACACACCAGTTCGTCAGATCTGGATATCGGCCCTCTCCACCAGCTTCAAACTCGACTGGGACGCCTCCGCCAGCGCCTTCGTTCTCCCCCGCACCAGTGAGAAACTCATCCCCTTAATCGACCGCCTCATCGAAGACAACAAGCAGCGCTGAAACAAAATTGCGATCGCTAGCGGTTACACGAATGCGGGTGCATTCTAGCCGAGTCTTTTGCGGCTAGGTGGGAATCGACAACCTTCATTTTCGAGGGACCGCTCTGTGCCCATTCATCGCACAGTCTCTCGTGCGATGAGTTGCAGACAATGATGATCGCGCGTTCAGTCTTGCGGTTGTGCCGCATGCGGAAGCAGTCCGCTGTCAACGAGCACCGGCGGCTTCCGATGATGCGTCTTCAATTCGTAGTCATACGCCCAGGCGATCAGGTCGCCATCGTGCCACTTGCGCGTGCTGATCTCGATTCCGAACGGCAGCCCAGAATCGTAAAAGCCAGCAGGAATACTTATCGCCGGCACACCTAGCATGTTCACCCACGCCGTGGCCGAGTGCGGCCCATCGCTCAAGTGCCCGTCCTGCGGCATGGTTTCATCCGGAGGCGGCATCTGGATCGCTGGATAGAGAAAGCCATCGAGATGCAGCCGATCGAGCTGGTCGTCATACATCCGCTGAACCTTGCGGCGCGGTCCGAGTAGCGTACCTTCCGCATTCGGATCAGCCTCGAGCTTGACCTGCCGAATATTTGGCAAGCTTGACATTCCCGTCTGATCGCCGCCGATAATCACGGGTGACAACGGACGCCCAACTGCCTTCTCGTATTCAGCGGGCGAGAGGTACTCCGCAGGACCGAAGAGAGCCAGAAACTTCTCCGTGCCCTCCCGGATGTATGGCAGCGTGCAGATGTGCGCCGCCGCGTCGACGAACGAATCCGGCAGAATATCGGGCTGAATCAAAACCGTCGCTCCTGCCGCGCGAATCTCCTCAACTGCCTTCATGAACATCGCGCGCGTCTCCGCCTTCAGCGGCAGGCGAGCTTCCTTCTTCGCGTGCGCGATCTGTGCAGGAGTCATCTTCGGACAAGCTCCCTGGAAAGGGGTGTTATCGCCATTCAGAATGAAAGCCGGAACCCCAAATCGCTTGCCCTTCAGCGACCCCGGCCGCAGATACTGTGTGTAAGGCCCCGGCTGCGCTTTCGACTGCGACCCCGTGGTCACCGGATCGAGTGGATCTTCCCCAGCCATCACCGTAAGCGCAGCCGCGGCGTCAGCCACACTGCGCGCAATAGGCCCGGTGTTGTCGAGTTGCCAGTCGAGCGGCGCAATGCCGGCGATGCTGACCAGCCCGCGTGTGGGAAAAATCCCAACCAGGTTGCTTGTCGCTACCGGCATGCGAATCGAGTTACCCGTGTCGGTGCCATTCCCCAGCACAGCGAAATTTGATGTGACAGATGTGACCGTGCCGCCCGAAGATCCCCCCGGCGAAAACCGCACATCGTATGCATTCCCGGTGCGGCCGAATGCCGTCGAGCGATTCGTATCGCTGGCGGCGAAGTCAGGCATATTTGTAACGCCCATGATGATTGCGCCTGCACTCCGCAGTCTGCCGACGATGGTGGCGTCTCGTGGAGCAATCAGCTCGTGTCCGGGAATCATATACCCCCGCCAGCCATCCGACGTAACCAGCCCCTTAATGCTGGTATTCGCCTTCGTCACTACCGGCACACCCCACAAGAGGCCGGGCTTGAAATCAGGTTGTTGTGCCTCGTCGTCTTCGCGAGCCGCTTCCGCTCGCGCCGCCTCGTCGCTCACCGTCTGCACCGCGCGGTAGATCCCGTTGTATCGTGCGATTCGGTCAAGATGCCACTCGACAACCTGCATCACCGTGTAGCGATGATCGCGGTAAAGCTCGTGCAACCGATCGACCGTAACATCCAACAAATCACGGTCCATCTGTTCGCGGCTCGACGGAGGAGCACCGTTCTGTGCCAAACAGGGAATAGCCATCAAAAGCAACAGCAGGAGTGTCCGCATGTTCGCAAGATAGCAGGCGAAACAGCAAAGCAACCATGTTCGCTTTTTAAAAGGATTCAACCGCTCACAGCTGATAGCTGATGGCCGGAACAAAAAGGCCGTGCGATCTTGCGTGCGGCCTTCAGTCGATTCAGCTCTGCCTATTGCAGCGCATACACCGTCTTCAATTCCTTCTCCACCAGTTCCTGCGGCAACGGAGCATACGAAAGGTTCGAAGCCTCACCCTGTCCTGACTTCAAAACCCAGCTCAACAGGTCCTTTATTACCTTGCGATTCTCCGCCTTCGCTCCGCTCTTGGGAATCAGTAGATACGTGAAGCTCGAGATCGGATACGCATCCTTGCCCGGAGGATTAGTGATCGAGACGCGATAATCAGCCGGCATTTGCTTCACGCTAGCCGCAGCCTCGGTCACGCCCTGAATCGACGCTGTAATCCAGTTGCCTGCGGCATTCTTCACAGCGCCAAATGTCATCTTATTCTGCAGCGCATAGATCAGCTCAACGTATCCAATCGCGCCCGGCATCTGGCGAACCAGCCCGGCAACGCCCTCGTTGCCCTTGCCGCCCACTCCTGTCGGCCAGCTCAGTGCAGTGCCCTTCCCCGGGCCGCCCTGCCAGTCCTTGCTAACCTTGCTCAGGTAATCGGTCCAGATAAAGCTGGTTCCCGATCCATCTGAACGGTGCACAACGATGATCTTCTGGTCCGGCAACTTCGCATCCGGATTGTCCTTCGCGATCTTCGCGTCATTCCAGTTCTGAATCTTGCCAAGATAGATATCCGCCAGCGTGTCTCCGCTGAATCGCAGGTCTTTCACGCCAGGTACATTGAACACCGGAACTACCGCGCCCAGCACCGTAGGAATGTGGATCAGCTTCACAGGCGACGACGAAAGCATGTCATCGGTCATCGGCATATCCGACGCTCCGAAATCAACCAGTCCCTTCGTGACCTGGGCAATGCCGCCGCCCGACCCGATCGAAGCATAGTTGATCTCTACGCCTGGGTGTGCCGCGCTGTACTCGTGAAACCACTTTGAATAGATCGGGTAGGGGAAAGTTGCACCGGCTGCGGTTAGCTTCTGCGCCTGGGCCGAACCCATCGCCACAACCAACAAACCTACTGCAAGCAAGGTCTTGTTCACTGATTTCACTCCCATGCAGGATGACTGCTTGCCTTGATTGTCGCGAGCCAATGTTACGGGGAGTTGAAAACCGGCGCAGCTTTCAGTGCTTATTCAACTTAGAGAAAGCGAATTAACACGGCGTTAACTTTCGACACGCGCGTTTGCCGGAGCATCCGGTTGCACTGCCTCGCTGCGTTTCTCCGCCGCAAGCGGCAACGTGAACAAGAACGTCGTTCCGGCCCCCAGTTCGCTCTCCGCGCGAACTCGCCCCCCATGTGCCTGCACGATGTGCTTCACGATCGCCAGCCCCAGTCCCGTACCACCAGCCTCGCGCGATCGCGCCTTGTCCACCCGATAGAACCGTTCGAAGATTCTCGCAACGTGCTCCGAAGCAATCCCTGGCCCGAAATCCTGCACAAAGAACTCAATCTCGTTCTCCAGCGCGCGAGCACCAACCCTGATCTTCTTCCCCGCCTTGCCGTACTTCACCGCGTTCTCAATCAGGTTTCCAAATACCTGATTCATCGCATCCGGATCCACCATCACCGTTGCATCAGGTGCACCCGCATACTGCAGATCGATCCCCGAATCAACAACCAGCCCGCCAAGCGCATCAATCGCATCGCGAACCATCCCGCTCGCCGTAGCCGGTTGCGTTGCCAGCCTGTAATCCGGACTCTCGATGCTCGCGAGCGCAAGCAGATCCTCCGTTAGCCGGTTCATCCGCGTCGCATTCTTCAGAATCACTTGCAGAAAATCCTTCGCCATCACGGGATCGGGATTCGGCGCATCCACCAGCGTCTCTACATACCCCTGAATGGACGTAAGTGGAGTGCGCAGCTCATGACTCACATTCGCAATAAAATCTCGTCGCGACTGCTCCGCCGCCTCCACCCGGGTAACATCATGCAACACGGCGATAGCCCCACGCTCCGGCAGAGGGGCCGCGCTGATCTCAAACGTGCGTCCTGCCGCCAGCGAACTCGTCCGCCCATACCGGACTTCGCCGCTCTCCTGCGCTTCTCTCACGCACGCCAGCAATTCAGGATCCCGCACTGAATGCACCAGAGGTCGCCCCGCGCGAATCTCAGTCCCCGTAATCTTCTTCATCACGGCATTCGACCAGCGCACCTGCCCGTCCGGGCTCACCGCTACTACCGCTTCCTGCATTGAGTCCAGCATTGTCGCAAGTTCACGCCGGCTGCTCTCAATTTCCGCGAAGCTCTGTCCCAACCGCTCGGCCGTCTTATTCAGCGCTGTCTCCATCGCGGAGATCTCATCGCCGCCGCCGTACTCCAGCCTCGCCTTGAGATCACCCTCTGCAATCCTTCCAGCAAACTCCATGACTCGTTGCAATCGCGCTGTGATTCGGCTCGCTACCCAAGCCGCAATCGGCAGTGCAATCAGCAGCGCAATCACGCCCGACCAGATGGCGTCGCGCCCCACCTCCTGAAGCGTACCCACAGAAGAGCGCTCCATCATCCGGCGCAGGATCAGCTCCATCGCTGCCGTCTCAAACACCAGCAGCATCACAAACAACGCCATCAGTTTTGCGAAGACTTTGCGCGTCAATTCAGAACTCGCTCAATGACCCATAGACCTCAGATGAGTGTAGCCCCATCTTCAGATCCGCTGACTTGCTGATCCCGCTTGGCGCGATAGGCCCCTGAATAGGGGCCATGGCGTGGAAGCGCCGCTAACTTGCTAACAGAATAAGGAACCGCGCGCCGTCAGCACGGCAATCTCTACTCACCCTTCGGCATCTCGAACCGGTATCCAGCGCCTCTTACGGTCTTCAAATAGCGCGGATTCTCCGGATCCACTTCGATCTTCTCGCGGATGCGTCGCACATATACGTCCACCGACCTTGGTGTTACAAACCGGGCATCGCCCCACACCGAATCCAGCAAATGGTCGCGGCTAAACACCCGTCCCGGATGCCGCGCCAGATAATCCAGCAGCCGGAACTCCGTCGCGGTCGTCGTCGTCAGCTCTCCGCGCACTTTCAACTGCATCGCGCCCTGGTCAATCACCACCTCTTCGAAGTTGATGACCGAAGGCGTCGTCGGCCGCTCAAATCTCCGCAATACCGCCTTCACACGGGCCACCATCTCCCGCGTCGCAAATGGCTTTGTGATGTAATCGTCCGCGCCCAATTCGAGCCCCAGAACGCGATCGTTCTCCCCGGCCCGCGCCGTCAAGAAGATGATCGGAATCGTCGAGAGGCCTGCGTGCGCCCTCAACCTCCGGCACACGTCCAGCCCGTCTCCCCCTGGAACCATGATGTCCAGCAGAAACAGCGCCGGCGGATGCCTCTCCGCATCCGAAATGATGTTCGTTGGAGTGTGATAGATCCGGACAGTAAATCCGGCGGCCTCAAGATGATGCTGTACCAGCCGCGCTATGTCCGTCTCGTCTTCCAGCAGAAATACGGTTTGGCTCAACCGAATTGCCTTTCTCCGGCGGCCACATTGATTTCCTCGGGTCTGAAGATGCTTCGGGCCACCCGGAATCGTTAACAGACTACTTCAGCCAGGCAAACAAATTGCAAACGTTTGATGAATTTGAAACCTCCCCGTAGCCTCCAATTCATCTTGACGCCGCCCTGCCCCCTCTGCCACACTCGCTCCGCATCAGCCACCGGTTTTAACGGGCCCTCCAATCCTCCCTCAGCGCTTCCGTTTACACGCTCATAGCCGGACGCTGAAATCCGTAGCTCCTGGCTACCGGCTACAAGCTACTAGCTTCTCTTGGAGGAATTCATGAAAAAGTACTTCGCTGAACTCGTCGGCACCTTCATCCTGGTGTTCTTCGGTTGCGGCACTGCCGTTGTTGCCGGCGACAAAGTCGGCATTCTCGGCATCGCCATCGCCTTCGGTTTCGCTCTGATCGGTGCCGCATATGGAATCGGCCCCATCTCCGGCTGCCACATCAACCCCGCCGTCAGCCTTGGCGTTTGGGCCGCTGGCCGCATGAAGACCGGCGAAATGATCGGCTATTGGATCGGCCAGTGCATCGGAGCCATTCTCGGTGCAACCGTCCTTTCCGTTATTGCTCGTGGTGGCGCCGGTTACGTTGCAGGCCATCTCGGCCAGAACGGCTGGGGTCCCGGCTACATGGGCGGTTACAGCCTCCCCGCAGCCATCATTTTTGAATTCGTTGCCACCCTCATCTTCGTCGTCGTCATCCTCGGCTCGACGCAAGACGCAGCACCCTCGCGCCTTGCAGGACTTGCCATCGGCATCTCGCTTGTCGTCATCCACCTCGTCGGAATCAACATCACCGGCACCAGCGTCAACCCGGCCCGCAGCCTCGGACCGGCACTCCTCGTCGGAGGCCAGGCACTGTCGCAGGTCTGGCTCTTCCTCACCTTGCCCAGCCTCGGCGGACTTGTCGCCGGTCTCCTGTTCCGCCTCAAAGCCCTCGAAGCTACCTCTGCAACCGAAACGAAAGAAAAACGCCAAGCCGTAACCGTGTAGCCTGTCCGTTCAAACGTCCAGTGCCCCATCCAAGCGACGTCTCTTATCGCTTGGATGGGATACAACAGCTCTTGCCCGCAAGTTCCCTCGGCATCCATCGCACCATTTTGGCGTGCGATGAGTGGGATTCAATCGCAACGGCTAACAGCTGAGCTAACAGCTAAAAGCTCCCTTCTCCTCATCCAACCACCAGCAACAGCCCTCTAAGGAGAATCAAATGGCCGATCTCGAACAGCTCAAATCCAAATACGCCGGAGTCACCTCAACCATCCAGGAGTTCTCAGACCTCGGCGCCAAAGTCGATCAGGTCGACCTCGAAGGAGACAAACTCCATCTCAAAGGTTCAGTCCCCTCGAAAGTCGTCCTCAACCGCGTATGGGACGCCATAAAGCAAGCCGACCCCTCCTATTCCGATCTCCATCACGAAATCGTCAACACCGGCGGAGATGAACAGCCCTACACCGTCAAATCCGGCGACAACTTATCGAAAATCGCCAAACACTTCTACGGAAACGCCAACAAATACTCCGACATCGCCAAAGCCAACAACATCTCCAACCCCGACCTCATCAAAGTCGGCCAGCAAATCAATATCCCCGCCCTCTAATCCCAATCACGAGTCACAACTCACAGCCGGGTGCCCCAGGTCTCCTCATGTTGGAGACTTGGGGCACAACACTGCTCGTTGCTCACCCCTGCGTGTCTTGCACGCCGGCTAGTAGACTCTTCTCCCGATCTCATTACCTAAGTCTTGCGGTACTTCCGAGTATCCCCACACCCTCCAAGTACTTCCGCCTCTCTTCGACATCGGTCAAACTACAAACAAGTTACTCGCCTAAACTGCAAGTGGGGCTCGAATGATCGGACGTGCAAGCTGGCTGGGGAAAGTCTTAAAGCCTGATTCCGATACCCTCGCCGCATCCATCAACTGGCTTGAGAAGTTTGTCACGCCAGACGCGGATCGCGCCGAGCGGCGCCGAGTCGAGCAATTCGCAGCCTATCGCTGGAACGGCTCTGCCCTCGTGCATGGCATGGTCAGAGACATCAGTTCCTCCGGTCTCTATCTCGTCACCGACGAACGCTGGCAGCCCGGCTCCATAATCGCGCTCACACTGCAACGCGAAGGACCTCTCGACCCCGATCCCGCGCGCCGCATCACCACTCAGACAAAGGTCATCCGCTGCGGCCCCGACGGCGTCGGCCTCTCATTTCTCTGGGCAAAAGACGATCCCCGCTCCCGCCAGTGGGAAACGCTCCTTGAGTGCCTCATCCACCAGACCCGCCCCGGCGATATGCAGACCCTCGTCCGTATCGTCGAAGCGTTCGCCTTCCTCGGTCAGATCTGCCCTGACGGGGTCGTCGCCCTTGGCGAGTGGGTCAGCACGCGTGCAAGCAGTCATAAGGTTCTAACAGCGGTCTCCATCGCACTCAAGGCCAAACTTCTTCTCGATCAGAATCCGGCAGCTCATCCTCTCTCCATCGACCCTCAAGTCGCAGTCCGCATCCTTGAAGTCGGATCGGCCACGCACGAAGAATGGCTGCACAGGTACTGGGCTGGCCTCCTCATCACCGCATCCGCATCCAGCAGTGGCGACGATGCGCATCTCCAGTTCGTAGAGATCTTCAGCCAGCTCACATCCATTCCTATTCGCATCTTCACCGTGGTCTGCACCAAATCCACCAAGGTCCTGCTGCAAAGTGGAGAGGTCGCAGCCAAACGGCTCACCTTCAATACCGAAGAGCTTGCAGCAACTGTCGGCGCGCGCGGACCTCAGTTGCAGCGCGACCTGCAGTCGCTCGCTTCTCTTCACCTTATCGAGAAGAGCGCCCCAACCACCTCGGCCCTCCTCGCCGTCAGCGAGACCCTGATTACCGCAACCCCTCTTGCTCTTCAACTCTTCGCCCTCTGCAATGGACATCGCGGCCCTCTTCCCGACTTCTATTTCGCCGACGATCCTCAAGCTGCCGCAACATCACGCTGATATCTACACACCTTCCCCGCTTCAACCCAGTCCCACCATGACATTCACTCTTGGACAACCCCCTCTGCGCCAAGCATAATGTTCGCCATGACCCGCCACTTCCCCTCGCTGTTCCTGTTTCTCTGCCTCTGCTCTGCCGCCGCGCAATCACCCGCGCGCAGCTTCGATCTCACACACTCCCGACTCGTCGACCTCACCTACACATTCGACGAGAACACTCTCTACTGGCCCACCGCCGACGGTTTCAAGTGGAAGAAAGACGCCTGGGGACCCTCGCCCGGCGGGTATTTCTACGCCTCTGCCAGCTACGGCGCCAGCGAGCATGGCGGCACCCACCTCGACAGCCCGCTCCACTTCGCTGAAGGTCATCCCGGCACCGACCAGATCCCCGTTAAGAGCCTCATCGCGCCCGCAATCGTCATCGACGTTACCGCGGCCTGCGCTCATAATCCCGACTACCTCTTCACGGCCAAAGACATCACCCAGTGGGAGGCCACGCACACCCAGATCGCTCCCGGCATCATTGTTCTCATTCGAACCGGGTGGGGCAAATACTGGCCCGACGCGAAGCGCTACCTCGGTACTGACGAGCACGGTGCCGCCGCAGTCGCCAAACTCCACTTCCCGGGAATCTCCGAAGAAGCCGCCGCTTTCCTCGTCTCCCGCAAAGTCGCCGGCGTTGGCATCGACACCGCCAGCGTTGATTACGGCCAGTCCAAAGACTTCAAGACTCACCGTGTTCTCTACTCGCACGATGTCTACGGCCTTGAGAATGTAGCCAACCTCGAACAACTTCCCGCAACCGGCACCCTCCTCATCGCTCTGCCCATGAAGATCAAAAGCGGAACCGGCGGTCCTGTCCGCATCGTCGCCGTACTGCCCGAAGAAGAGTCGAGGTAGCAACCTGCGGCGAACCCACGGTCAGAAAACTTCTGAGTCCAAACTCTCCGCTGTGACATCTTTGCAACGGAGGTCAATGTGAACCCAAGGCTATATCTCTGTTTAGCCGTACTTGCCGCCGGCTCGGTTTGTAGTGCTCAAACCGCAGCTTCCCCCGCCAACCCCATCACCCAGAGCGAAAAAGGGCTCTACTCCTTCATTGCCGGTGCTGCTGTCGGAGCCGCGGCGAAAATGCCCGAAGAAAACTACTCATTCAAGCCAACGCCCGACGTGCGCAGCTTCGGCCAACTCGTTGGCCACGTAGCCGACGCCAACTATATGTTCTGCTCTCAGGCCGCAGGCGAGACGAACCCGTCGAAGGGTATCGAGAAGACCAAGACTTCCAAGGCCGACCTTGTCTCCGCAATCAAAGACTCGGTCGCCTACTGCACCAAGGTCTTCGACAACATGACTGATGCCAAGGGAAGCGAGACCACCAAATTCCGCAGCTTCGATCTCGCTAAGCTCACCCTGCTCTCGCTCAACACCGCGCACACCGACGAGCACTACGGCAACATGGTCACCTATCTCCGACTGAAAGGCATCGTCCCGCCCACCAGCGAGAGCCAGCCCGCTCCACCCAAAAAGTAAAGTCAACCTCGAACACGATCCAATTCACCGCTTGGAGTGTGTTGCTCATACTCGTAATACACAAGTGATGAGCAACGCACTCCTCGGACCCGCTGCTCCACTACCTATAGTTGGCATTCATGCAATCCCGGAGTACAAAGGTTGCATGATCAATCGGCGATCGATGCTCACTCGAATTGCCGGCGCGTGCGCCGCGTCTCTACCCGCCTCTAGACTTCTCTTCTCCCAGGCCGCACAACCTGTATCAGTTCCGGATTCGCCCACGCAGCGCATTCCCCGCTACCGCGGATTCAACCTCCAATGGGAACGCCCGGCCGGCAACGGCAGCAAACCCGCCTTTGCCGAATCCGACCTCGCTATGATGCGCGAGTGGGACTTCAACTTCGCCCGCATCCCGCTCTCCTACTGGATCTGGAGCAAGCCCAGCGCTTGGATGTCGATCGATGAAAAGCCGTTCGAGGAAATCGACCGCCTCATCAACCTCGGCAAGCAGTACAACATCCACATCAACCTAAATCTCCACCGCATCCCCGGCTACTGCATCAACGAGCGTGAACTCGAGCCCGCCGATCTCTTCTCCGGCCGCATGCAGGAGAAAGAGCGGGCGCTCAAAGCCGCCTGCTACCACTGGTCCTGGATCGCGCGCCGCTATAGGGGCATCCCCAGCACACAGCTCTCCTTCGACCTCATCAACGAGCCGCCCAGGATGCGCTCCTACGAAGGCTACCTGGAGGAGCGTTACTTCGAAGTGGCCAGCGCTCTCGTTGCAGCCATTCGCGCTGAAGATCCCAATCGCGTGATCTTTGCCGATGGCATCAACATCGGGCAGCTCCCTGTGCCTGAATTCATTCCCCTTCATCTCGTGCAAAGCACGCGAGGTTACCAGCCCAAGGCCATCTCCCACTATCGAGCGACATGGGTCCCGCTCGATGAATACGAAACCATGAAGCCGCCCACCTGGCCGCTGACCGACGACAAGGGAACCGTCTGGGACCGTGCCCGCCTCGCAAAGGAGTATCTCGACCCTTGGAGATCGCTCATCGCCCAAGGCGTACAGATTCATGTGGGCGAGTGGGGATGTTACAACCAGACCCCGCACGACATCGCACTCGCCTGGATGTCCGATTGCCTCTCAACCTGGCGCGAGGTGGGCTGGGGCAACGCACTCTGGAATCTGCGCGGCTCATTCGGCATCCTCGACAGCGAACGCAAAGACGTCGCCTACGAGAACTTCAAAGGCCACAAACTCGATCGCAAAATGCTGGAGCTCCTGCGCTCCGCTTGATCGCTTCCGTCTGGGTGTCCAAGCCTGCCGTTTTCGGAGACCAGGGACATAGAAACGCGCCGAGTGCTGTCTACTCGCTGAAGCCGAGATTCACCGGACGCTGTGGCAGTGTTCCCTGCGAGTTCATCGCAGTGGTCGGCGTGTCCATTCCAACCTCTTCCAGGCTGAGATCGCTCAGCCACACTTCTCCGCTGCCCGTCAGCAGAATCCCGAAGCTGATGCTCGTCGCATCCGCGGGAACATCCAGCACTACTTCATGCATGCCCCACGGCTGCGTTCCCTTGACTGCCCGGTTCTGCATGTTGTCGAACGCCACGCTCTGCTGCCCCTTATCGACTCGCATCCACAATCCGGCCCAATCAGCAGCGTCCTGCGACCTCACTGATCCCCGAAGCCGGAGCCGCTTACCGGCGTAATTAGCCGCGCTGATTGTCTGCATCAACGTCCCAAACCCGTGGCCCTCCGAGATCGAGATCAGATACGCGCTGCGTGAGCTTCCGTGCATGTTCGCGGCATCAACGCCGGTCCGGTAATTCGTTGGTGTGCTCCCAGCGAGAATCCATCCGCTCGGAGCGTGCTGCGTCCGCGGTTGATCAGCCGCATTCATGCTCTTTGTAACCAGCAGGCAAAGCCCGAAAACTGCCAGAATGAGGAGGCTGATACTCACCTTCTTGCCATTACGTTCCATGTGATTGCTCCTCCAATACGTCGACGGCATCATACCCGATTCGCTCGAACTCATCGTGAGCCACATCACCTTACTTCCGGATCGGCAGGACCCTCTTGATTAGAGCATGCCTGAAGTCGCCACTTCAGATCGCAACTTCCGAGTCGCTCGATGTTCATGGGAGTAGTCGCGTGAGGTAACCTACACTCGAGTTGATTTGCTAACACTGTTGTTCTTGCGCCGCCTCCCACCGCCGACTACTCAACCCCAACGTCGCGAAGTCACTGGCGGCATCCCCAAGCCGACCACAGGATTCCCGACGGCGTCATGAAATCAGGATCATCCAACTGCGCGAGATCCTCGTCGAATTCCCTCGCTGTTATGTAGTTGCGATCAATCATGGGCGTTCGAAGTTGTTCAAGATTTGCTTTGAGCAGAGAGGCTCCCGCAGAGCCACCCTTGAACATGAACGCCCGTGCCTCCGCGTTGACCTGCCCCAACCCATGCGTGCGTAAGCTCGCGAATAGCTTCCGCCCGTAGCGTCTGTCGACGCCGCCATCATCGAAAAACCTCAACATCGCACGATGTGATTTCAGGAAAACCTCGCCCGGACTGCTCACCGGATCTGGATGCATCGATGCAGTGTCGTATTCCTCAAGGACAATCCATCCTCCCGGCTTCAATGCTGAAATCATGTGCTGCAGCGCCTGCTCGCGCTCCGGAAGATGCATGAGCACCAGGCGGGTATACACCAGGTCGAAAGCTGTCTCCAGCGGCGGATCGGTGACGATATTGTGGCGGCGCACCTCAATCCCAGATTGCTTTAACGGCTCGAGAAAGCGAGGGTCGATATCGGTCACCAATACATGCCCGGTTGGGCCAACCCGGTCGGCCAACCACCGGGCAATCGATCCCCCACCTCCTCCGACCTCTAAGCACGCCCACCCGCGACTTACGCCACATCGATCCAAATGGCGGACCGTACCAGAATCGAACAATTCAGCAAGTGCTGCGAATCGCTTTGCTGCTTCGGGGCTGTTATTCGCAAGCAGGTAATTGTGAGGTGATGATGGTGATTGCCTAACGAAAGGATCGTTCATGTTTCTCCGTCCAGCAAATACTTAACGAATAGAACCGCGGACGCCGCTTTTCCCCCTTCTCGGATTCAACGAAAATCGACGCGTCAGAACCTCAGCTTGTCAAATATCCCAAACGCAAAGAAGCGAAGAAGGGAGATTTGATCGCTTCCCTTCACTCGCTTCGGTTCTCCTTACACCTTACCGCTCCCAGAACGGAGGCGGCTCAATCCCCAGTGCCCTCAGGTACACATAGCCCTGCCCGCGATGGTGGATCTCGTTGTCAATCGCGTACTGAATCGTGTCAATTCCGCGCCCTTCCCACTGGCCGAATGCCTTATCCACATCAGTAAACCGGTTCGCCGGAATCTGTGCGAACACTTCATCCAGACGTGTGGTCTGCTCATCCCAAACGCGCAGCAGTTCGCTCTTCGTCGTCACCGCGGCCTTCGACATGTCGAACTCCCGCCATTTCCCCGTCGCCACGCCCTCCGCGATCGGCACAGCCATGCGGATGAACTCCCACGCCAGTTCCGAGAAGGGCCGCATTCCGCCCACCGAAAACGAAAAAAGCCTGTCCTCAGGAAACACCTCGATCACTTTGCGCGTTAGCCGCCGGTGTCCCTGCCAGTTCTTTAAAATGTCGCTCGCCGTCACCACGCTCACTTCAGCCATTGCGGTTGTCATATCCATTTCCTCCAGCCCAAATCTGAGCACAGACCAACCCTACGCTACATATATGACAAGGAATGTCATGTTTACAGGAAATAGTTTTGAACAGAACCAAACTGCTCCAGGCATTTCAACTGGGAATCCGTTCACTATCCCTCGTGGAAACACCCGGCCTGCTTCACTCCGTTCTCAATACCCGCATTGGCGAGAGCGATGCTGCCCGCCTTGCCGGGAGGAAGCAGGCAAGGATGGCTGCGGCGAGAAGGACGACAGCAACGGAAAGGAAGGCGCCAACATCCAGTGGCTTGACTCCGAAGAGGATGCTTTGCATTGCACGTCCCACGAAGTACGTGCCGATCAGTCCGAGACCGAGGCCGATGGTTGCGAGCATCACTCCGTCACGAATGATGAGGCGCACAACTCGATTGCGCGTTGCTCCCAGAGCCATGCGAAGCGCGATCTCGTGGGAGCGTTGCGCCACTGAAAACGACATGACGCCATAGATGCCGAGGGCGGCAAGGAACAGGGCCACCGCCGCGAAACTTGTGAAGAGGATGAGCGTGAATCGCTGATCAGCCATCGACTCCGTGACGATGTCATCGAGTGCTTTGGGCTCGGCGAGCGCGACAGTGGAGTCGACCTGGTGCACCGCGGCCGCGATGCTGTTGAGCATCGAGGTGGGGTTCTCCGCTGTGCGCACGGCAAAGCCGGCCTGCGGCCACGGGATTTGATAGAACGGGATCAACATTTCCGGATTCTCATCGCGCTGATCCGCGGTGTGCACGTTGTGATAGGTTCCGACGATCTGCCATGATTGGTAGTCGCCTAACTTGGTGACACCAGGAATGAGTTCCTCGACGCGGACACGCTGACGAAGCGGGTCCTTGCCCTTGAGGTATTTCTTCACGAAATCCTGGTTGACCATGGCGACCTTTACGGTGGCAGCCGTGTCCTGCTCAGTAAAGCTGCGTCCCGAGATGAGCTGGATGCCGAAGGCGTTGAAGTAGTCCGGAGTGACCATGCCGAACCCCGTGCCGGGACGTTGCGATGGATCCGCGTAGGTTGGTCCGCCGTCGAGCATGAAAGGCATGCCGAAGCCGGCACCGTAGGGCGGTTGGCCCGTCATAGCCGCGGCGTGCTGCACGCCCGGAACAGCAGAGATGTGCGCGAGAATGTCACGGTAGTACGCGGCCATGGCTACCGGCTCTTTGGATCGCGAATCCGGCACGGGCAGAAAGAACGAGAGCACGTGATCCGTCTTGATTCCAAGGTCGACGTGGGCGAGATTCCAGAAGCTGTGAATCGTGAGACCGGCCCCAGCAAGCAGAGTGAGCGCCAGGGCGAACTCGCCGATCACTAGAATGCGCCTCAGTAAGTGCTTGCCGCCGCTGGTGCCGGCACGTCCGCCTTCTTTCAGAGTCTCGGCGGGATCCACGCGAGATGCGTACCAGGCAGGAGCGGAACCTGCCAGAAGGCCTGCCAGCGTAGTGGCAACCAGAGTGAAAAGAAGGATAGGAATGTTGAGCTTCAGATCGGCTTCGCTGGGCAATGTGTTCCGCGGCATGGCGGCGACGAGGCCCTGCAGCATGGCATAACCTACGCCGACTCCCAGGGCCCCTCCGGCAATGGCGAGGATCAGACTTTCGGTAAGAAGCTGGGTAAAGATCGTGTTGCGCCCCGCACCGAGCGCGCTTCGAACAGCCAGCTCCTTCTGCCGCGCCATGCCGCGCGTGAGCAGCAGATTGGCGACGTTGACACAGGCAATCAGCAGGACAAA
>DATJEO010000122.1:0-3614 GCA_035496515.1 Occallatibacter sp. | reverse complement strand
GCTGCGGCTCGAGCACCGCGAGGGAGCGGAGAAGTTCTATCGCGATCTCGCGGCACAAGGGATGAAGGTGCGTGTGGGGATGGAAGCCAGTGGACACGCGCGCTGGTTTGAGCGACAGCTGGCGGAGCTGCACTTTGAGTTGTGGATCGGAGATGCGGCGGAGATCCGAAGCAAGCGGGTACGGAAGCAGAAGACGGATCGCCAGGATGCCCAACTGCTGCTGCGGTTGTTGCTGGAAGATCGTTTTCCACGAGTCTGGGTGCCCAGCTGGGAGAATCGAGACCTGCGGCAACTGCTGTGGCATCGGCACCGGATGGTGCAGACGCGCACGCGTCTGATGAACCAGCTGCAGGCGGTGGCGCTCAACGAAGGACTACGCTGCAAGAAGCGGTTGTGGCGAGAAGCGGGACGAGAGCAACTGGAATCGTTTGGGTTGGCACCATGGGCGAGCCGGCGACGACAGGATCTGCTGGAGTTGCTGGATCGGCTGAACCCGACGATTGCGGAACTGAGCGCAGCCATCGAAGGGGAAGTCGAGAGTTGTCCCGAGGCGCAGCGCTTGCGGACGCATCCCGGAGTGGGTTCTCTGACCGCGCTGGCTTTCGTGTTGATCGTCGGCGAGGCGGAGCGGTTCCAGTGCGGCAAGCAGATTGCGAGCTATCTGGGACTGGTGCCGTCGGAGGAATCGAGCGGAGATCGGCGACGGCTGGGACACATCACCAAACTGGGTAACTCGCTGTTGCGCTTCCTGCTGGTGGAGGCAGCGCAAGTCACGGTGCGCAGTGATCCGGAATGGCGCAGCAAGTTTTTCCACCTGGCCCTGCGACGCGGGCGGAAGATCGCCAAGGTCGCCATGGCCCGTAGACTCGCGGTTCGTCTGTACTGGATGTGGCGCAAGGGATGGGATTACGAGCAGATGAAAAAGTTCGGTTCGCACGCGGGACAGCCTGGACATCGCCATGGTGTGCAGCAGAACACCGAATAATTGATAGGGCGTCCCGCTCCTCCTTACGGAGGAGTTCGAAGTAGTAATCATGATCGCAGTGATGGACCGAAGAGATGCATGGGTCGGACTGAGTTCCAGACCTGAACCCTGATTGCGAGCGAGCCTTGGGTTGGACGGCACATCTTCAACGAGAGCGAAATGGCGCGCTCTTCGGAGTGCACGGGTTAGTACGCTCGAAATCACTTGACGCCGCCGACATTGTTAGAGAGGCGATGTTTCACCAGTTATGAAGCCCGAATGCTTATCTCGGCTCCGGCGATTCTATTCCAGGCTTTATATCCACATTGTGGTACACAACGATCTTCCAGTCGTCGCCGTCTCTCACCAGCACCTGGAGTAGTCGCGTGCGAAGACGTCCTCTTGCGTCCGTATGCAGGACAGGAGGTGGACCTGCCTTAGAGAATCCCGATACCCAAGTAAGCGTGTCAACCACCGCGACGTCGGGGCGAACGAACCGGAGAGACACCACCTCCTGTTGGAGCACGGTTCCGCGAAAGTGTCCCTTGAAGATTTCTTCGTGCCGGTCGCGGAAGGCTTTGTATCCCGTAAAGAACATGCCCTGCACATTAGTGAATGTCCCTTCTGTCGCGAAGTGCCTGGAATATCCATCTGTATCACCCCGGTTCCACGTGGTCACTTCCTCGTCCAGAATCTTCCGAATGGCCGTTTCATCTGGCTTGGTCTTTGCGTTCACAAGAGTTGTAAGCAATGACAGCAAGACAATCGACGCGATTTTCATTCCTAACCCCTTTCACAGAGGCTCCGTGCTAGAGCGAAAACATGCTACTCCGAGTGGCTAAATTGCGACAACTGTTGAGAACAGGCGTGGCTGTTGAAAAACCCCCTCTTTTGAAAAAACTGGCCCAGCCGAGGGATAGAAAATGTCCACCAAAATCGAGAACGTCGTTTATAGGGCATCCTAGCGCAATGAAATTTCTGTGATCTTCGAGAGCGTGAGTTTTTCAACAGCCACGCCTGATTTCGACAATTGACTTCCGGATTGCCTCTTTTGCCTTCAGGCACCGTATCGCAAAACGCGAAGAGGTAGTGGCCTAGCTTCGCAAATCGCGCGATAGGTCTGGAGTTGGTTTTAAATCCAAGTCCGCGTGGCGGAATCATGCTCTCATTGTCACGCCTTGACCGCTTCGACGACGGACAACGGACTGTGAGTCGTGACGACGCGCGACAGCCGGAACCCCGCGCCGCGCAAGAGCCGAGCAAACTCGGCCTTCGTCCGCTCACGGCCACGCGGCGTGAGCACGAGCATTTCCAGATCGAGCAGCTTGCCGTAATGCGGGGCGTTGCCAGAGGGGACGACCGGATCCACAATTAGCACCCTGCCTCGCGGACCGAGCGCCCGGTGGCATGCTTGAAGGATTCTCGTTGCCGAGTCGTCGTCCCAGTCGTGAAGGATGTGCTTCATGATGATTGCGTCGGCACCCGATGGCAGTTCCTCGAAGAAGTCCCCGCTTTCGATCTGCACCCTGCCCGTGATCCCAGCGCGAGTGAATGTCGCAGCGGCGCCAGCTGCAACGTGCGGAAGGTCGAACAGTACGCCACGCATCGTCTTATGGCGGCGCAGGATGGTGGCCAGCAGCAGACCGTGTCCACCCGCAACGTCCATCAGGACCTCGATCCCTCTGAAGTCGTATGCGTCGGATGCCGCGCGGGCCTCCGTAGCGCTGATTGACGTCATCGCGGCGTCGAAGACTGCGGCAACCTCGGGATTTCGCGAGAAATGCTCGAATATAGAGATGTTGAAGACGTGATCGAACGCCGGCATGCCAGTCTTCACGCTGTAGCCTAGCTGCCCCCAAGGCCGCCACGTGATGTCGTGAGCGGTAAAACGCGCGTACCCCGCAAGGCTCTCGGGGTGGTCGCTCCGCAGAAGCTGTCCCATGCTCGTAAGTTTGAAGCGGCGGTCCGCGCTTTCAGTAAATAGGCCCACGCTCGCAAGTGCCCTCATCAAGCGATAAAGCCCCTCCTCCGAGACTCCGGCTTCACGGGCAATAACGCTGCACTGCCGTGCTCCCTTAGCGAGTTGATCGGGGATACCGATTTCGACTATGGTGCCGAGTGCCTGACTGATCCACTTGCCGATCACCATTTGAAAAAGGGCCTCGTACGGGCGCGACGGGGAAGTCCGATTCGCTCGGCTCTTAGCCATAAGTCTCCTTATGCATGCTGCGCCTGGATTGTAATGACGTCGCTCGTGAAGGTAAAGCTGGTGGGTGCGTCCGAGATTACGGCGCACATGCGAAGTGGCCATTGTCGGGGAATCCTTGGCAACCCGGAAACTGTCTCGATTGGTGAAAAATCGCCATATCACTCGTTGACATGCAAAAAGGCGAAGAAAAGGCGCACACTTCCGCTATCGCCTGATTACGTCAATTATTTATTGTTCCTGTCCAGCCAAGTAACAGCTTGACATATATCTACTGGTGATATATCAGTGTATGATATATGAGGAAAATGGAACTCCCAGATCCTCTTCGCGAGTTGCTCCCACTTAGTCCAGCCGTGTTCTACATCTTGTTTGCGCTTGCTGAAGGCGAAAAGCACGGCTACGCAATCATGAAGGAAGCAGAGACTGTCTCTGGCGGACAAT
>DATJEO010000121.1:0-5025 GCA_035496515.1 Occallatibacter sp. | reverse complement strand
ACCGCAGCCGCATCATAAGGAAGGTTTGCTTTCTTGATGCGAGGGTGCGGATTCCGGGGCAAGGCGAACAGGATTCCGGGGTGAACGCGAAAAGCGTTCCTGGGCGAAGACGAACACGATTCCGGGCTGAAGGCGAACAGTGATTCCGGCGGGAAGGCGAACGGTTTTCGCCCGATCCCGGAATGGCTTTCGCGATGCCCGGAATGATTTCCACAGGCACAGCGGCGCTGGACATCACACCGGCACAATGGACCCTCCAAGGGAGGATCAGAGTGCCGGCCAGGAGACTGTCCATGCGGAAACTACGGGAGGTCCTGCGCCTCCGATTCGAACTCAAACTGGGTTACCAGCAGATCGGGCGGAGTTGCGCGATCGCGGTGAGCACGGTTCACAAGTACCTGAAACGCGCCGAAGCGGCGGGGGTGAGCTGGCCGCTGCCGGAAGATTGGGATGAGGCGCGGGTGGAAGCGGCGGTGTTCCCGCGCGCGACGCCACCCGCCGTCGAGCCACACCCTGCGCGAACGCCACCGGACTTCGCTGCGATTCATGAGCAGTTACGCAGCAACAAGTACGTGACTCTGCAACTGCTGTGGGAGGAGTACCGGCAAGCGAACCCGGATGGCTATCGCTACTCGCGCTTCTGCGAGCTGTACCAGCGTTGGCGCTCCAAACTCGACGTGGTACTGCGTCAGGAGCATAAGGCGGGCGAGAAGATTTTCGTCGATTGGGCCGGTGCGACGATACCGGTCTATGACCGGCACAGCGGCCAGGCGTGGCCCGCGTCGTTGTTCGTCGCGGCGCTGGGTGCGAGCAGCTACACCTGGGCCGAGGCGACGCGCGACCAGCAGATGGAGGCGTGGCTGCGCGCCCACGTGCACGCCTTCGAGCACTTCGGCGGGATTCCGGCGCTCGCGATTCCCGACAACACCAGAACCGGTGTGACCCGGGCACATCGCTACGATCCGGATCTGAACCCGACCTACTACAACTTCGCGCTGCACTGCGGTTTTGGCATCGTGCCCGCGCGGCCTTACAAGCCGAGGGACAAAGCGAAAGTCGAAAACGCTGTACAAGTAGCCCAGCGTTGGATCGTGGCGGCGCTGCGGAATCGGAAGTTCTTCTCGCTCGAAGAGTTGAATGTCGCCATCCGCGAACTGCTGGACAAGTTGAATCACCGGGCGTTCCGTAAGAAGGATGGAACGCGCGCGACAGTTTGGGAAGCCCTCGACAGACCCGCCTTGAAGCCTCTGCCGATGGAACCCTTCGACCTGAGCGAGTGGTCGCGCGCCCGCGTCAACATCGACTATCACGTCACGTTCGATTCCAACCTCTACAGCGTGCCCTACAATCTGGTGCATGAGCTGGTCGAGATCCGCTCGACGCCAACCACCGTAGAGATCCTGCACAAAGGCAAGCGCATTGCTTCGCACCTGCGCAGCCGCGGACGCGGGCAGGTGATCACCAACGAGGAGCATCGTCCCAACAGCCATCGCGCCCATCTGGAATGGACGCCTTCGCGTATGGTGCACTGGGCCGAGACCATCGGCCCACACACGGCACGCCTGTTCGAGCGGATCATGAACGACAAGCCGCACCCGGAGATGGGGTACCGCGGGTGTCTGGGCATCATCCGGCTGGCGGAAAAGTACTCCGCGCAACGCGTGGAAGCGGCTTCCGAGCGAGCGTTGCTCACCGGCGCTTGCCGCTACAAGAGCGTGGAATCGATCTTGAGAAACTCCCTCGATCAGGCGCCGCCCTCTTCACCGCCGCCCGCTTCCACCCCACCGCACGACAACATCCGCGGCTCGGAATACTTCGAGTGAGGACATCATGCTGCAAGAACCGATGATGGAAAAACTGACGGCCATGCGGCTGCTGGGCATGGTGGACGCCTTGAAGGCGCAGGAGCAAGATCCGGCCGCGGGTGACCTGAGTTTCCTGGAGCGGCTTGGCCTGCTCGTGGATCAGCAATGGACCTGGCGGGAGAACCAGGCCCTGGCGCGCCGCTTACACGCTGCCAAACTGAAGGGCGCTTCCGTGGAAGACATCGACTATCGCACTTCACGGGGACTCGATAAGAGCGTGATTCGCGCCCTGGCGCAGAAGTCTGCCTGGGCCGCCAATCACGAGAACATCTTCGTACTCGGACCCACCGGCGTCGGCAAGAGCTTCGTGGCATGCGCGCTCGCACAGAAGGCATGCCGCGACGGGTACTCGGCTCTGTACACACGTGCCGCCGCGCTGTTTCGCGATCTGGCGATCGCACGTGCGGATGGGAGCTTGCGCAGTTTGCTGGCGCGACTCAGCCGCATCGACGCGCTGGTGATCGACGACTGGGCCATGACGCCGCTCGCCGAAACCGAACGCCGCGACTTCTGGGAAATCTGCGAAGACCGTTACCAGACCCGTTCGACGATCCTGACCTCGCAACTGCCGGTTGCCCGCTGGCACGAACAGATCGGCGATCCCACCGCCGCTGACGGCATCCTCGACCGTCTGGTTCACAACGCGCATCGCATCGAGATGCGTGGTGATTCCATGCGTAAGAAACGTGGCGGCACGCAGCCGTCGAGCTAACGCTCGCCGGAGTCTCTGTGTGCCGAGGCGGGGACAAGGGCTGCGCCCCTTTCCCCGCACCCCTTTCTCCGCTAGCGGCCGCCCTCCTCCGCTTCGCTCCGGACACCTTTTTCTTGACGAAGACGAACACTTGCTGCACAATTGAAATGCCAGCGTCGCTTCGCTTATAGTTGGGTTGTCTTCGGTTGTGTAGCGGAGCGTTATCCACAGTCGTCGAACTGACAATTTGTGGAAAACTATCTGTATTCAGCTGTAGACAGCAGGTGACCTCGCCGGTACGAATTTCGCTTCGCTGACGTGTGACGTCTCTCGGAGAGGCTCGACCGGCGGGGACTTGGTTCCCCAGACGAATTCTCAGATGTCGTTTGAACACAGTTCAGACTCGCCTATAAGCCCTTCGTAGCGGGAACCAGCACCTTGCCGAAAACTGAAAGACAAGGAGATTACCAACAGCATGCAGCGTCGAGAGGCTGAAAAAGGTGTAGCCGAGCCTGATTGGGCGGCTTTCATCGCCATCGATTGGGCGGATCAGAAACATGATTGGGCCATGGAGGTGCCGGGTGAGAACATGCGGGAACGAGGTCAAGTGGCACACACTCCGGAAGCTCTCGATGCCTGGATAACGCAGTTGCGGCGACGATTCGGGGACCGGCCAATTGCGGTCGCCCTCGAACAGTCGCGAGGTGCTCTGCTGTTTGCCTTGAGCAAATACTCCAACCTGGTGCTGTACCCGCTTCACCCCGGCACCACGAGTTCCTTTCGCCAGGCAATGTATCCGTCTGGCAGCAAGAGTGACCCGCTCGACGCCGACGTTCAGCTTGATTTGTTGGTAAAACATCGAGACCGGTTGCAGGTTTGGAAGCCAGACACAGAAGAAACACGGTTGCTGCAGTTCCTCGTGGAAGATCGCCGCCGGCGAGTTGATCAGAGGACAGGTCTGTTAAATCAGCTAACGGCGCGGTTGAAATTGTATTTTCCGCAGATTCTCAAATGGTTTCTATCCATAGATTCGACACTGGCGTGGCAGTTCCTTGAGCGATGGCCCGATCTGGAGTCCGCGCAGAAGGCGCCACGGCAGAAGTTGAAAGCGTTTCTCACTCAAGATGCTCGTTCCTGTCCGGCAGATGTCGATCAGTTCATTAACCGGATTCGCGAAGCGATACCGGCCACGCAGGATCGTGCCGTGGTGAACAGCTCGACACTCTTTGTGAAAGGTCTCGTTTGCGAACTTCAACTCCTGCGTACGACCATCCAGAACTACGACAAGCAGATCGAGACCATCGTCAAACAGCATCCTGACTTTCCGATTGTGAGTTCGTTTCCCGGCATTGGGAAAGCACTTTCGCCTCGTCTGATTGCCGCCCTCGGCACACAGCGTGAGCGCTTTCCGGATGCGGGCAGTATACAAACCTATAGCGGTATTGCGCCGGTTCGCGAAGCCAGTGGCAAGCGCGAGTGGGTGCATGTGCGGTGGGCTTGCCCAAAGTTCCTCAAACAGACCTTTCAGGAATGGGCGCAGCATTCCATGACTCGTTGTGCCTGGGCGCGCAGACACTATGACGCTCAGCGGACGCGCGGCAAGGGTCACCAAGCGGCGGTCCGAAGTCTCGCTTTTAAATGGATCCGGATTCTCTTTCGATGCTGGAAAAATCGGACCCTCTATGATGAGACCCGGTACACGGAGAGTCTTGGCCGTCGATCTTCCCCGTTGAGCACCGATGTGCAAATCGGGTGGAAAAATGTCGCGGGCTTCTGGAAACCAGCAGTTCTTTAGCTTGACTTCGAAACTCAGATGTCTCCGAGAACTGTTCGCCTTCGGCCCGGAATGCCGTTCGCGTTCCCTTCGGAATCAGCGTTCGCCTTCGCCGGAATCCTCATGGGCCAGCTCAGCTTCTCCCAGCCAGCCCGTTAAGGGCGGATATCGGTATCCACAAACGGCGCTGCACTCTCTAATACATCCACGATAAAGTATCCCGCGCCCTGCAATAATCAGGGAATGACGGACGCAGAGGTGCGGTTTCAAGTGGACGTTGCAGTCAATGAGCTGCGAGCGGCCGGGCTTGAGGACGAGCAGCTAAGCTCCGAGACTATTCTGACCAAGCTGTCAATGAATCTGACCGAACACGAGCAGGCGATTGCCGAACAGCGGGCGAAAGAATGGGAGGATCCACCCGCACTCTATCACTTGCCCATACCGGGTAATGATCACAGGACAAGATGTGGGAAGGAGACACCCCTGCGCCGAACCGCAGAGGCAAAACATCTGATGTTCACAAAGGGTGCCGGTGATCTCCTTGGGACTGCGGAGTACCGCGTGTGCCAACGATGCCAGGCTCATTTACTCCGCCATGGCTTTTCATCACGTCAGTGAACCTTCCATGAATCCCCCCTCTGGCCGGATGCGTGGGCATAGGGCCAAGATATTCATGCAGTATCTTAACGAAAGAC
>DATJEO010000120.1:0-5624 GCA_035496515.1 Occallatibacter sp. | reverse complement strand
GCAACTCATCGACAACTCCATTGACTGGCGCCGTGCCTCGCTCATCATCCGCGCCTTGCAGATCGCCGTGCGCAACGCCCGCAACGTTCACTTCGGACGCAACCGCCGCCGCATGGTGCGCGAGGTGCCCAACTGGGACCGTCAGTGGATGGTCGAACACGGCGAGACCCCGCTCACTCCGCCGCTCACTGCACCGCCGGCTAACGAGCACTCGGTCAGCCCTCATCCCTCGGCAACAGCAAAAGACTCGGCAACAGCGGAAGACAAGTCGCGCCCGTCCGCTTCGAAACAGTCGTCATTCCCTCAGTCGCAGTCGAAAAATTCTCTAGAACATTGTCATCCCGAGCGCAGCGAGGGATCTGCAGTTTCTAAACCCGCAAGCCCTGCATCGGCCTTCGCCTCTCCCGATCTCAACTCTCCCATCACTTGTCATCCCGACCCTCTAACCTGTCATCCCGAGCGCGGCGAGGCATCTGCAGTACCAGCAAGCATCGGCCCCACCGGCGACTCGCAACCCCCAACCCAGGCGCTCTCCTCCCGCCAAGCCCGCCAGTGGCGCGAACTCCGCCGCGTGCAGCGCTCCATGGCTGGCGCCCGTCACGGCAACCTGGATGACCTGAAACGAGTGATGGCCTATGCCGGCCTGGACAATTCCAGTTCTTAATTCGGAACAGCGTCGGGGGGTGAAGTTGGTTTCTGATCGCCCGTGGGGTTGGGATCCCCGGGTTGTGGTCTGGGCGCTTGCGGCCCGGGATGTTGCTTGGTTTGCGGTGCGTCCACCGGGCCCATGTTCGGAATCCCCATGGGGTTCACGTCCTGCGTGGACTCGCCCGGACGCTTCAAGGTAGGCGCGTTGGCGGGACGGCTCTGATCCCCGGCTTTCGCTTCCGTCGGGTGCTCTTTCTGCAGGTCAATCTCCTTCTCTGTCCGCACCACCTTCTCTCCATCCACCTTCATCTGTTCGTCGCGAACCACCTCATCGCCCACGAACCGCACGAACTCCACATCCTGCGGCGGCTCCCCGTAGATCCACTCTTCGTACTCGTTCTCTCCGTCCTTCTCGCGATGCTTCTTGGGAGCACGCCCCTTGGCGTAGATCACCATCTCGTGGTTCATCCCGATGAGCACGCGATGCGCTGTGATCGCTTCCTTCACCTTCGGCGGCACCGTCTCCAGGTACGCTTCCACCGCCGACTTGGAGTTGAAGTCGAACACAGGGCGGAGGATCTGCTTCAGCTGGTCCGGCGTCATCTCCGGTACCACGCGATCGAACTGCAGGTCCACGAACGACCCCCGGGCGTTGGCGTTGGGATCGCTGGGTGCGATGGGCGTGGAGCCGCCGGCTCCCCCCACCTCGATGCGCTGATACCACTTCTTCTTGCGAACCGGACCGCCGTTGATCTCGAAGTGGATGCTGCGGTCGTTGATGCGGATGTCACTGATGCGGGCCAGCTCGCCCGGCCTCGCCGCCGGACCGTACGTCGCCATCATCATGTCGAGTTCCTGGCCGTTGGGGGTGATGACGCCGTTGTGGAGCTTCAGCCCGACGCGGCCCATGGGGAACGGGGCGCGGATGTAGACCAGTTCGGCGTTGAAGGCACGAACCAGGTTCTGGCGCGTTTCCTTCGACATGTTGGGAGCTTTGCTGAGATCGGGTTGGGGCGACGCGGTGTCTGCACTGGCCATCCCCGCTAACACGAGAAGTAGTACGAGGATCAGTGTGCGGTGCGGCTTCATGACATGCCCCGGGCCAATGCTTTGATTCATTATAGACCGTAGAGGATGGCAACCGCATGGTTACGGCGGTGCACCATACACGAGACTTAGGAGGAGGAACGAAGGTCGGCGGCAGCAGCCAGGACTTCAGGGACCACCGAGTCGATGTCGGCATCGGTGGTGCGGTGGTTGACGATGCAGGCGCGCAGGCAGAACTTGGAGCGGAGGGTGGCATTGGAGAGGTACACCTTGCCGCGTTCCACGGCACGCTTGAGGATGGCGCTATTCTGGCGGTTGAGTTCGGCCGCGGAGAGGCCGCCGGGGCCGACGTATCGGAAGCAGACGGCGCTGAGTTCCAGCGGAGCAGCCAGTTCCAGCTCAGGCTCGTTGATCACCGCCTCGGCGAGGCGGCGGGCGTGAGCCAGGTCATTCTTGATGGAATCACGAAAGGCGTCAAAGCCGTGATAGCGCAAAGCGAACCAGAGCTTCAGGGCGCGAAAGCGGCGGGAGAGCTCCAGCGACTCTTCGAAGAAGGCGAAGGACTCGGCAGGGTCGGCAGTGAGAGAGCGGGCGTACTCTCCGGTGTGGGCAAAGGCGGTGCGGGCAGCGTGGGAATCGCGGAACAGCAAACAGCCGCAATCGAGAGGCTGGTAGAGCCACTTGTGGGGGTCGAGGGAGAGCGAATCGGCAAGATCGAGGCCGTGGAAGCGATTGCGAACCGCCATGGCGGCCAGAGCGCCGTATGCCCCGTCAATGTGGAACCAGGAGCCGTGTTGGCGAGCGATCTCGGCGATCTGAGACAACGGATCAACGGCGCCGGTATTGACCGTGCCGGCCGAGGCGACTACTGCAATCGGGATGAGGCCGGCTTCCCGGTCGCGGCGCATGGCGCGGTCGAGTTCAGCGGGAATCAAGTGGAAGGTCTCGTCGGTGGGAACCAGCCGGAGGTTGTCGCGTCCGATACCAAGCAGTGCCACAGCCTTTGGAATGGACATGTGAACTTCTTCGGAGGCGTAAACCGTACCGCGACGATTGGCGAAACCCTGTGCGTTGACGGGGAGCTTGGCTTCGCGGGCGATGGCGAGTCCCATGAGGTTGGCGGAGGATCCACCGCCGGTGAGGCTTCCCTGAAAGCCTCGGCACCCGATGGATTCAGCGAGCCAGCGGATCACAGTTTTTTCGATGGTGATGCCGGCGGGGCTGGAGCGCCAAGCAGTGACATTCTGATTGAGAGCGCTGGCCAGCAGATCGGTGGCGGCGCCGACGGGATCTCCGGAGCCGAGGACGTAGCCGAAGAAGCGACCGTTCTGGGCGCGCGAGTTGTCAATCAGCGTGGGGAGTTGCTGAAGTGCGTCAGCCTTCAGACCTTTTGCAGGAGGATCGCCGGCAAAGCAGGATTCCATTTCCGCCGCTGTACTGTTGCGAACGATGGGGCGTGAATCGAGAGACTCAAGGTAACTGGCTGTGAGCTTCGAGATCTCGTCGAGCAGGGTACGCAACTCCGCTGGAGAAATTTCGAGAGGCGTCATGATGGTACGGTATGGACAAAAGGCAAAGTCATCGGGAGACTGCAATCATAATCGCAGAAGCGGCGCGCGGCTAGCACGACCGAAAGGCTACTGGTTGGCGGGGGGTTGGGCGGAGTGAGCCTTCTTGGCAGCGCGCTGCCGGAGCATCTCGCTGAGTTTCGCCAGGATGAATTGAGGTTCTTCCTCGCCCTTACGGAGCCAGAGATCGGCAACGCCCAAGGTTTCATCCAAGAGGGTGCCATAGGCGGAGAGAATCATGATGGGAGTGGCGGGATTCAATCGCTTCAATTCTTTGGCGACAGCCATTCCATTCATGCCAGACATCCAGTAATCGAGAACCACTGCATCGATGGGCTCGGACTGAAAGAGCTTGATGCCTTCGACGCCGGAGCGCGCCGAGAGCACACGGTAGCCGGCCGACTCCAAGAGGAGGCGGCGAACCTGAAGACCAGGCTCCTCGTCATCGATACACAGAACCGTGGCGCGCTTAGGGTCCATTGTTTGTTCTCAAGACTGCACCCAAATTGCAGCTGAGACGGGTGTTGTAGCTCTGATGACAGATGAGTTGCGTAAGTTGTTTATGCCGGAGACCGCCAGAGACAATGTACGACACGGGACGCGGAAGATCAAATCATGGCAGTGTGGTGAACTCTTCCCTTCCAGGCGCCGCCTCGGCCTACCCAATGGAGAACAGCAGAGTGGATTGTGGCTCCCATATAGAAGACGGCAATCAGCGGCAAGGTACAGGCCCACAACGGGGACCGGCGATACAAGCGTAGAGTTGGCCAGAAACACACTGACATCAATAACCAAGACGCCAGACCGAGGGCGCGGGTGACTCCATGCGCCAGCACAAGAAACGGAGGTGCGAGGAAGGTTAACGACATTGCCAAGATCGTGCCGAGCAAGATCAAGCTCGAATATCGCAACTGGGTGAAAGCAGTCCGGGAAATCATGTGCTCAATCTCTCTCCAGCTTTCATATTTGCGCAGGCTGCGGGTCTGAGTTGTTACTCCGAGCCAGACGCGGCCACCTGCGGCTTTCGCCCGCTGCGCCAGGGCGCAATCGTCAATGAGTTCACCACGAATACTCTCGATACCACCGATGGCGTCAAGAAGGCGAGAGCGAATCAGGATGCAACCACCCGCGGCGGCGGCGGTCCCGCGATGCGCGCGTTCGATCCAGGCGGGCGGATAGAGCATAAAAAAGAAGAACACAAACGCGGGCAGGAGCGCGCGTTCCGCGAGTGTCTGGCAGTAAAGCTTCACCATAAGCGAGACCAGGTCGAACTGGCCACTTTGAGCGCGCGCCACGAGTCCGCCGATGTTGTCGGGGGAATGCGCGATATCCGCGTCAGTCAGCAACACAAAGTCAGACTGGAATTTCCTGGCTTCTTGCAGGCCTCGGGATAGCGCCCAAAGCTTTCCAGTCCACCCCGCCGGTAGAGGGGGTGCTGACACGAGATGAACGCGATCCTCGGCTTCGGTCCTACGTGAGACGCCCATGGCTATCTCGGAGGTCTGGTCGGAGCTGTTGTCGTCAACAATTATGAGACGAATCTGTCCGGTGTACTGCTGGCGAAGAATCGATTCAACGGATTCAGCAATAACGGTCGCTTCGTCACGGGCAGGAACGATCACAACAACACTGGGCGCTGTGGGCGCAGGCACAACAGTATGGTTGCTCAATCGCCAGAAGCGGCCACGAAAGAAAGTGAGATAAATCCATGTAGCAAGGCTAACAACGCCGAGAATTCCGGTAATAATCATCATCATTAGAAATACAGCAGAAATCAACGGCGGAAGGATTATCGCCGATCATCCAAGCACAAGAATTAATCGTATAAAGGACACGATGGCGCGGCAAGCTACGCGCTAAACAAGAAGGCGTAAGAGGTTGTTATGCTGAGTGGAGGTTGCGTGTATCCATCAGCAGGCAATTGCAAAGAGCCTCCAGGGCATAAAGGGCATCATCAAGCTCTTGCTCTTCCTCGAAGTTACTGCCGGAGCAATTGAAGAGTTCTCTGGCTCGCAACACTACGGCATTGCGCGCCTCGGCGATACGTTGTGGCGGTTTCGTGCGATCAACTTCGAAAAGAGCCGCCCGGTAGAGTTCCTTCCACTCGGGGGACCCGAGAGCCGCGGGTGAGGTGCTCATATGTTGCCTTTCAAATTGTTGCCTTCAAACCACTTATCTGACAAAGGCGGGCGGTAGGCAAGTAAGTTGATGGTAAATACAGCGATTATTTTTGCGTTCTACAGTGAAACCCTGAGAAGGCGGGCTTTTAGGGAGGAAGGGCTATTCAGAATCCTTGAAGGCTTCCGCCGGATCGAGCCAGCAGCGCTTCCAAAAAGCGGAGTCAGCCAGGTGACCGGCTTG
>DATJEO010000119.1:0-11136 GCA_035496515.1 Occallatibacter sp. | reverse complement strand
CGTTATTCCCTACGCCGGAATAGCTTTAGCTCACAGACCGAGCGTGAGCCCCATCACATCCACGAAACCGCAGCATCGGCACACTGTATGGAAGGCACGAAAATGGCGGACTTGGGAATCATCACGGCCACACCCCGGCGGCAAAAGAGCATTGGCCGTCAGTCTCCAGTAGGCTGTGCAGCATGCGCCAATCGTCGGCCCGGATGGTTCTGCTCTCTTGGCAGCGCGGTTCTGGCCGACCTCGAACTCGTCACCAGTACCATCAGCCTCCCGCCGCAGGCGGCTCTCTTCACTCAGGGCGAGGATGCCCGCTGCCTCTATCTGATTTGCGGCGGGTATCTGAAGCTTACGGCCGGTCGCGCGCAGGACCGTCAGATGATCGTTCGCGTCGCCGGCCCCGGGTCCGTTCTCGGACTCTACGCAGCCCTCTCCCACGGCGTCTATGAAGTCTCTGCAGAGTCGCTGACCTCCGCTCAACTCCGCCCCGTTGAACGCGAACGGTTCCTCACCTTTCTTCGTAACCACCGCGAAGCTCAGATGCGCGCGGTTCAGTGCATCTGTCAGGAGTACCGATTCGCCCTGCAGGACGCATGCCGCATAGCGCTGGCGGAAACCGTCGCCGGCCGCCTCGGACGTCTCCTTCTCGAACTCGCTCACCAGATCGGTGAACATGTGAACGGCGGATACCGGTTCCCACTTCTTCTCACCCACGAGGAGATGGCGTCGATGGCATGTACAACGCGTGAGACCGTAACCCGCACATTGGGCCAATTCCGCAAAGAGGGATCGATCACCATCGAAGACTCGATGATCACCCTACACCAGCCCGACAGGCTCCAGAACCTCATCTGATCCAGAGCGGGTTGCCGCGTCATCGCTGTCCTTTCTGCTGCTAACCCGGCCGATCCCTGTCCCGTCGGCTCGATTTTCCCTGGTTCCCTCGTTCCCTGCCTTCGTGCGTCCAAGAGATATCATCGTATCTGGGAGTTTTTGCACGCTCATGACTCGCTTTTCCGCCTGTTTTGCTGCTGTTCTGGTTCCCTGCATCGCGTTAGCACAGGCCCCGGGCAGCGCTCCAGCTCATGCCCCGGTCACGTCAACCTCGTCCCCCGATGTCTCACAGTTCCAGAAGATCGAGGACGCCTGGGATGCAGCCGTCAATCGGCGCGACCAGTACGGTCTTGAAAATGTGCTCTCGCCTTTGTTCCTGGACGTCTCCGGTTCCGGCGATATCACCACCCGAAATCAGCAGCTTGCCTTCATCATCGCCACCGAAGACAAATCGCTCCACCTCGAGCAGAAGATCATCACCGTGCGAATGCTGGGCGACACCGCTGTAGCTAACGGCACCTACGTGCTCCACCATCGCGGCTCGTCGGGCGAGGTCAATGAAAAGGGCGTCTTCACGCATGTCTTTGAGCGAGCGCACAATGGATGGCTCTGCATCAACTCACAACGCACCGTGCTCAAGGAAGACAACGGAAAAGGCAAGAAGAAATCCGACGCCGAATTCCCATTCCACATCCCAATCTTCGGCAAATCCGACAAATAGCCGCGCAGCAAAGCTGCACTGAGCTTAGCTCGCGATCTTCGCTCGCCCCGCCCCCTGCACCCGAATCGACACATGCACCAGCGACAACGCCGCCGGCGTCACCCCAGGGATTCGGCTCGCCTGCCCGATCGTGCCCGGCCGCACGCGCTCCAGCTTCTCCCGCATCTCTCGCGACAACCCGCTGATCACGCCATAATCGAGCCACTCGGGAATCGAAACCGACTCCGCCGCTTTCAGTTTCTCGATTGCCTTCTTCTGCTGCTCCAGATAACCGGCGAATTTGATCTCCGTCTCCACTGCGCGCGCCTCGTTGTGGAGAGTTGCCCTCCGCACTGCCGCGTCCTCGTCCACATGCGCCAACTCAGCCAGCTTCGCATCGCCAGCGAGTTCATTACGTAGCGCACTCAACACCGGCTCAATTGACACCTCCGGACGCTTTAACAATTGAGCCCACGTCATTCCCGCTGCGCCGCCAATCTCCCCAAGCCCCGCCGCGCGCAGTGCTTCGCCATCAACCTTCCGCGTCGACAGTAGATCTGCTAGCGCCCGCATCCGCGCCTGCTTTTGCTCATACTCCACCCACGCCTCGTCATTGATCAATCCCAGCTTCCGCCCATACGGAGTCAAGCGGCGATCCGCATTATCAATCCGCAAGTGCAGCCGAAATTCCGCGCGCGAAGTAAACATGCGGTACGGCTCATTCGTCCCTTTCGAAATCAGGTCGTCGATCAGGATCCCCGTGTATCCTTCCGTCCGGTCCATCGTAAACGGCGCTTCGCCTTTCAGATACAGCGCAGCATTGATCCCTGCCATAATTCCCTGGCAGGCCGCTTCTTCATATCCCGACGTCCCATTGATCTGACCCGCCAGATACAGCCCTTCCATGCACTTCACGCGCAAGCTGCGATCCAGCTCCGTCGCATCCACGCTGTCATACTCAATCGCGTACCCCGGCCGCAGCATCTCCGCTTCATGCAGTCCCGGAATCGAATGCACAATTTGCCACTGCACTTCCATCGGCAGTGACGTCGACATCCCGTTAACGTACACCTCGTGCGTATTCAGTCCCTCCGGCTCGAGGAAGAACTGGTGTTGCGTCTTGTCCGGGAACTTCACCACCTTGTCCTCGATCGACGGACAGTACCGCGGCCCGATCCCCTCAATCTGCCCCGAATACATTGCCGACCGGTGTACATTCTCCCGAATCAGTCGCAGCGTTTCCGGCGTAGTGAACGCAATGTGGCAACTCACCTGCGGCTGTACAATCTTCTTCGTCCTGAAGCTGAAGGGCGTCGGCTCCGCATCGCCCGGCTGCTCCTCAAACATCTCCCAGTTGATCGTCCGTCCATCCAGCCGCGGTGGCGTTCCCGTCTTCAACCGGCAAGTCCGCAGTCCCAGTCTCCGCAGTGCCTCTCCCAGCAGAACCGAAGCCGGTTCCCCACTACGCCCCGCCGGATAGCGCTCCTCCCCGCAGTGAATCAATCCATTTAGAAACGTCCCGGTGGTGATGATAGTTGCGCCAGCCATCAGCCGCCGACCATCCCGCAGCTTCAAACCCCGCACCCGTCGAAACGGCCTCCCAGGGCGCGGCAGTTCAATGGGCTCACCCTGTTCCCTGTCGATCTCGTCGATCACCAGATCGACCACCTCCGCCTGCCGTATATGCAGCCCCGCCTGCCCCTCGAGCACCTCGCGCATCCTAACGCGATACAGCTGCTTGTCGCATTGCGCCCGCGGACTCCACACCGCCGGACCACGTGAAGTATTCAGCAGCCTGAACTGAATCCCCACCGCATCCGCAACTTCGCCCATGATGCCGCCCAGCGCGTCCACTTCGCGCACCAGGTGCCCCTTGGCCACGCCGCCGATCGCCGGATTGCAGCTCATCTGCGCAATCAGATCCAGATTCATGGTGATCAGCGCAGTTTTAAGTCCCATCCGAGCAGCGGCCATCGCCGCCTCGCAACCTGCGTGCCCGGCGCCCACTACGGCGATGTCGTACTGTTCGGTGAAAGCCATCCAACCCTATTCTACGGATTTCGTGATCTCCGCACGATTCCGCGCCTGCCGTGCGAGCCGCCCATCCGGTCTCCAGCAGGTAAGTGTGCTTCAGACTGCAAGATAAGACCGATCCGATTCCCTGCCTGTTACTTGCTAAGACAGAAGTAAGTCCGCGGAACGGTAACCGAAGTTCAGGGCAGAATGCCGGAACTCATCCGTAAAGCCCCGCCGGGTGCTACGATTCCAGCAAAACCATCTGACTTCGGATCACCCCAATGGTCTTCGATCCAACCAAAGCTGGCAAATCCCTCTGCGCATGTGGAATGGTGGCCGATACCTTCGGCGGCATGTGCGACCGTTGCGCCTCACTCCAAACACTGGGGCTGGGCACCCATGCAATTCCCGAGGAGATCGAAAACACCTACCGAACCCTCGTTAAGGTTTGGCATCCGGACCGCTTCGCGCATGACCCGAGGCTCCGCAAAGATGCCGAAGAGAAACTGAAAGAGATCAACGGCGCCCACGATTATCTACTCACACACCCAAAACAGGAACCGCCGCGACACTCCGAAAGGCCTCCGATTCCAGAGCGGCAGTTTGTTCCTTCCGACTTCGACTTTGAAGGCGAGGAGACCGAAGAGGTCAAACGGATCCTCCGCCGCCGCGAAAAATCCCGCCTTCCCGGAATCTTGCTTAAAGTGGGCTTCGCGATCGGCGCTGTTGCCTTTGTCGCAATTCTGTGGCTCGTTGGCGACTCATTCCTCTCCAGCAATGCGATGACCGCTCGAGCATGGGATCAGCTCAAGCTCGAAGTGCAGCACGATGTCGCGGTTCACTTTGGTTCCAGTTCAACCGCCCAGGCACAGCAGCAAACACCTGCCCAAACTCCGGCCCAGTCCCAGGCGGCTGTTCCGGCAGAATCAACTCCAACTCCCAATGTCCCCGCCAAAAAGGTCGAACCTGCTCAGCAGCCTCGACAACATCCCATTGGAGCGAAGCCTTACGTCACCACGGGCCTGACTCCGGCGGAGGTTATCTCTGCCCTTGGAAATCCCACATCCTCCACCGGCGAGAAAATGTTCTACTCGAGCTCTGAGATCGACTTCAAAAATGGCCAGGTAGCAGGATGGAAGATAGACCCCGCTGCTCCCATCCGGGTAAAGCTCTGGTCGGAGACGCCGTCTGCTCCCGGCCTGAATACCTTCGGAGTTGGCTCAAGTAAAAGCGACGTCATCGCTCTCCAGGGCACGCCAACCCTCTTCTCCGACAATGAGTTCGGCTATGGTGCCTCTCGCGTGTACTTCCAAAACAACCGCGTCACCACTTGGAAGAGCTCGGCATCTGCCCCCTTGCGAGTGGCACGCTAGAGTCCTTAGCAGGTCCTCACTGAGCCTGCGACACAAATCCGCTGCTACTATGCTCTGAAAGCACGACAATTTCATCCAATAACCAGGAGGAATTGCCGCATGGGTTTATCTCGAAACCCCTGGGACCTGCCCAGCGACGCCGTCCCAGCTTCCCCATCGCAAACCGAGCCGCCACACCAGCAGCCTACCCAGTCGCCCCAGGAACTTCAGGAAGAGAGCCGAAAGATTCGCCGCCTCCAGATCATGGTCAACATGGTCACGCAGGTCATAGCCCAGGACTCATCGCTGACGGTTGAAGAAGCCTCAGAGATGGTGGCGGACACCAGGAAAGCCGCGCTCCTCATGTTCCCTGACAAGGAACTCGCCTTCAACCTGATCTACTGGCCGCGCCTACAGCGCTTGATGCGTGAACGCTTCAGGATGCAGTGAGCAAACATCGAACGCGCTTGAATGTTAGCTCAAGTCACAAAAGAGCAGCTAGCAGCTAGAAGCTAATAGCTAGCGGCTGTTTCATTTTAGCTACCGGCTACGAGCTACGGGCTGCTTCATTTGTTCTCATTCCCCACCAGTCGGAACGTGATCGTTCCCCAGAAGAGCCGGGCCCGCATCTGCACCGGCAGGTGCCGGTCGTCGTCTGTGTACCAGATCCAGATGTTTCCGCGGTTCTTAACTACTCCCGCATCCGCCGTCGGCTGCACACGAATCGTTTTGAAGGTGCCAAGCGAGGTCTTCACCACCTCGCGCGCTTCCACCTTCATGGTCACTGGCACGTTATGCATCGCGTCCACGACGGGCATGACGAAGTTGTGTCCGATTTCCAGCGGCTGGGATGAAGCATAGAAAACTCCGGTCAACAGATCGGTCATGCACCCCGGAATCGGCGACTCCACGTGTTTCGACTGACCATTCACGAGATTCTTCTCGTCCAGAATCGATTTCGATTGCGCGTAGTCCATCTTCAGCGTGGAGTTGATCTGCCGCCTTCCCTCCACCGTCTGCTTGTCAAATTCGTACGTGCACCCCTTCGTACGATCGAAGACCGACTGGAAGTGGTCGCTCGCGTGAAACAGCAGATTGATCGCCCCGATCGTATTAGCATCAGCACTCAACTTCTCGCGATCGCCCGCCTCTTCAAACCGGATCACCGCGGTGCCCGCCGAAAACACACGCCAGTCCACGGTGTATGTGAGCGTCTGCTTCTGCGGAAAGCTGTAGCCGGGCCGAGGCGGAGGCAAAGGTGGAAGTTGCTGGGGAGCGGGGGCGAGCTGCTGACTTTGGCCCAAACAGGCAAGAGCAAGCGCGCAAAAAATTGTCTTGGAAACTATGCGCTTTCTCACCGCTGGGCTCTGCTCCTTGGACTTTGACTCATTCAGCACCGAAATCGTGTATCCGGCTAGCCCGCCACTAATGCGGCACGCGTACAACAAGGCCCAAAGCCGGCCGGAGGAAGAGCAGGCTGAGATAGAGCAGGGCGGCCCCTATAGCTGCATTGTACTCGCGGTGCCTTAAGTAAAGGTCCAGAGAGAACTTACCAGATGAAACTTCCGTTTGTCCCGTCACCGGAGCAGCCGGGGAAAACCTCGGAACGAGCCTTGGCACGCTCCGGCAATACGCATCAAAATCCGGAAACGTACCCCGCAGAAACCGCTCCTCTGATGCAATCACCGGGACATAAATGATCAGGAACATCGCTGCCAGCATCACCGCAAACGGCCAGCTCAACAGCGCCACAGCAAACCCCGCCGCAATCAGAATCGATCCGAGGTACAACGGATTCCGCGTATAGGCATAGGGTCCCGTTTGCGTAAGCTCGCGGTTCTTCTTCACGTATCCCGAAGCATATCCGCGCAGCCACAGCCCTGGCAGAACCAGCAACAGGCTCCAGACAATCGCCGGCATATGCGGCGCCTTCCGCCACAATTCGAACAGGTACAGCGCCGCCGTTATGAACCCGAGCGGCACGCGTATCCGGCGCGCGATCCGCTGCCATCGTTCCATACCGGATTGGGTCGCTCCCGACTGATCCGTCATTGCGTCGCCTCACAATGCAGCATCTCCAGAGCGGCCTCGATGACCTCTTGCGGCGAGATCGTCAGCAATCCAGCTTCGGGCTCTTCCCTGCGTGCATGATCGCGCCGGCTCTCCGGACTCCGAAACACCTTGAATCGAGTTGCGAATGGGCCGTTGCGGCCGGGATCTGTCGGCCCGTAGATCCCCACGACCGGTCTTCCCAGTGCGCATGCCAGGTGCAGCGGGCCAGTATCGCCTGCGATCGCTACGCCTACTCGCCGCGTGATCGCGATCAACTGCTCGATCGAACACAGCAACGAAACTGCTCCTCCGCCGGTCCTCTTCACTACCTCTTGCGCCAGCAGCACCTCGCCCGGACCCGCATTCACAAATACCTGATAGCCGTGATTCAGCAAGGCCCGAGCCACCTCCGCATATCGATCCACCGGCCACCGTTTCGCTCCCCACCCCGCACCAGGATTGATCAGCACTACAGAAGCTTTTGCATCATCTGCAATCAACCGATCTGCCCACTCCTCGGCTTCCAGATGGAACGGGAGCATCGGCTGCACCGGTTCCAGTTGGTCTGCTGCGATCGCGGCGGCGACGTCCAGATCCTGCTCGATCACGTGCACGCCCTGCGTAGCAATCCGTTCCGTAAACAGCAACTTTGCAGCCCACTCTCTCGGGCATGCTTCGCCAATATATCGCCGGCTTCGCGCCATCCGGCCGATCAGAGCGGATCTCACCGCCCCCTGAAAATCCACAACAGCATCGTACTGTTCCTGTTTGAGCGTTCTGCGAAGTGCCCCGAATTCACTCCGCGTCTCCCGCGCAAGCAGTTTGCGCTTCCACTTCCGCATCGCGGCAAAATACACGCGGTCCACAACAGGCTGCTGAGGTCGGTCAGTCTCTGTATCTCTCGCGATTCCCGCACCAGCCGTTAGCAGCGCACTCCAAATCGGCTCGACCACCCAGTCAATCACCCACTCCGGATGAGCCTTCCGCAGCGCTGTTACCGCCGGCATGGCATGCAGAATGTCGCCCATGGCCCCAAGTCGCACCACGAGCAAACGATACTTGGACTGCGTTTGCAAACTAGAATTTTCTCACAGCGCGCTCATCAACCGGCTCGCATCCAGCCTGCTCAGCAGCCAATCACCAACCACCGTCTCGTCTTCAATCTCGAGGGTGAGTGAAACCGTCTGCAGCTCGAGCGAATCAGGGATTCCGCACATCAATTTCCCGAGCCGCACTTCGTCCTTCTCCGTCGTGATCAGGGTCATCGCCCCTGCAGCCTGCGCTTTCGCAATCAGGCTCTCAACATCGCTTGCTGTGAAAGGATGATGATCCGCAAACGCCTGTTTCACCACAATCCGCAAGCCCGCCGACTCCAGCCCCGCAAAAAATTGCTCCGCTCGCGCAATGCCGCAGAACGCCGCCACCGGCCCGTCCACCTGCGGAACGTCCATTCGTCGCCGAACTCGCCACAAAGGCCCGTGCCAGCGAGAACCCCCCGAGTTGCGATCGATTGAAACGGCCGGACTCAGATACTGCTCGACCTGCCGGTCACCTGCCGGAATTGCGATTACCGTAGAGCGGTTAAGAGCCTTCACCGGCTCTCGAAGATTGCCCGCAGGCAGCAACGAATCATGCAGGTCCTCGTCGTTCACCAGCACTACATCCACATCCCGCGCTAACTGCCGGTGCTGAAATCCATCATCCAGAATGTGTACTCGCGGGCGCCCCTCATCCTTTTGCTTTTCCGACTCCGCAAGCCGCCCTGCCTCGAACCGTTCCGCAGCCACCCAGACCGGCACACCCGCCTTCCGCGCAATCAGCAGCGGCTCATCCCCAAACTCCTCAGCGGTTCCATCGACCAGCACACGCGCAGCCTGTTGACCAACCCGCCCATATCCCCGCGACAGAACATCAACACTGCACCCGCGCTCCACCAACAGCCGCGCCAATGCAATAACCAGCGGCGTCTTCCCCGATCCACCCGCAGACAGATTTCCAACGCTGACCACCGGCCACCGCAGCCGCCGCACCTTGTCCCACCCCCGCTCCAGGCGCCACTCGCGCAGCGCCAGACCCGCCGCATACAGCGGCACCAGCGGAAGCAGCAGCGGACGCCTCATTGTTGTCCCGCTCCCACCGCCACCGGATTCGTAGCCACGACTTCCAGCACCTCCCGCAACGCTTTCACCGACCTCCCGGTCGCCCCCGCCTGCTCCTCGAACACCTTCCGCGCCCGCTCCCCGACCGTGCGCGCCTTATCCTCGTCCCTCATCAGCTCCGCCAACACCCCGGCCAGTTCATCCCGCCTCGCCATCCGCACCGCATCATGCGCCAACAAATCCTCCGTAATCGCTCGAAAATTTGCGTAATGCGGCCCCATCACGATCGGCACCCCGAACTGCGCCGGCTCCAGCGGATTATGCCCACCCGCCTCCGCAATGCTCCCCCCCACAAACGCCACCGCCGCGAGCGAATACACCGATGCCAACTCCCCAATCGTGTCCAGCAGCACCACCTGCCCCGCCTTTAACGGCCCGATACCCTCCGACCGCCTCCCCCACCCCACTCCCGATCTCGCCAGCATCCCCGCCACTACATCAAACCTCTCTGGATGCCGGGGAGCCAGCACCATCACCAGCCTCTCGTTCGCCTCCAGCAGCTTCGGCCACGCCTCGAGCAACGCTTCCTCTTCGCCCTCCAGCGTGCTGCCCGCCACCACAAACCGCAGCCCGCTCCCGAGCGACCTCACCAGCCTCGCCGCCTCCGCCTCTTGAGGCACCCGCACATCAAACTTCAGATTCCCCGAAACCGTCACCCGTTCTGCCCGGCATCCCAGCATCCGCAGCCGCTCCGCGTCCAGTTCGCTCTGCGCAAGCGCGCGGCTCAAACGCCCCAGAATTGGCCTCCACAGCCGCCGCAACATCTGATACCGCGGCCAAGATCGATCCGAGATCCGCGCATTTACCACCGCCACCGGCACTCCGCGCCGAAAGCATCCATTCAGCAGGTTCGGCCAGAACTCCGTTTCCGCCAGCACCAGCATCGCCGGCCGCAGCGCATTCAGATACGCCCCCACCGCCCAAGGCAGATCCAGCGGGCAATAGAAAACCCGTTCCGCCCCAAATCTCTCGCGCGCCAGACCCTGTCCCGTTCGCGTCGTCGTAGAAACGAGCAGCCTGTACTCCGGAAACGCCGACCCGATCTCCTCCACCAGCCGGCTCACCGCCAGCACCTCGCCCACTGACACCGCGTGCAGCCAGATCACCGGCTTGTAATCGCTCGCGAGTTGCCTCAGCCTCTCCGGAACCCGTCCCAGCCTTTCCCTCAACCCCTCTCGATACTTCTCCGTCGTCGCCACCCGCCATAGCCACCACGGAGCACCCGCCACGAGTGCCGTCAGCAGCGCCACGTTATAGAAGAACGAAATCATGCGAGACGGATCGTGCCTTCCCCCGGTCTAACCCCTCAAATGATACAGTCGAGCACGATGAAGGTCGTTCGCACGCTGCCGCTACTGATCATTGGGCTTGCCGTCACTTCCTGGGCCAACGACCACAAGGTTCCTCCCGTACAGCCCGCTTCCTCTTTTCCCGCAGTCGAGACCCACGAGAAAGAACACGTCTCCATCGCGGTCGAGCCCTACGACACCCGTGAAAAGGAATCCATTTTTCGCGTCGACTATCTCGGCCACGGTGTCATGCCCGTCCGCCTCATCGTCACCAACGACGGCAACCGCCCGATCTCGCTGCGCGACGCGCGCATCCTCTTCTACACGCCTGGTGGCGACCGCATCCAGGCCGCCGAACCCGAAGACGTTGAACGCCTCATGACCCGCACCGAACGTGAAGGCAAGAAGATCCCCATGCCCGGCCCCTTCCCCTCTATCAAGATGAAGCCCAAGGCCAGCAACAAGAACATAGAAGAAGACTTCAATCAGTTCGAGTACCAGGCCCTTGTCGTCGAGCCCCACACCACTCGCGCTGGCTTCCTTTTCTACGATGTCTCACAGCTCGATCATCCGCTTGAGGGAGCCAAGCTTCATCTTCGCAAGCTTCGCGACGCTGATGGTAACGAGCTCTTCTTTTTCGAGATCCCCTTCGACACCTACCTCAAATCGAAATCGAAAGACATGAAATAGATCCGCAATTCCATTTCTATATCCACTTGGCCTTCCCGTGCCCTAGG